>JAQTYN010000022.1 GCA_028688275.1 Gallionella sp.
CAGTGCGACAGCAAAAACGCGTTTAGAAATAGAAACAAAAACACGGGGCAGCGCCGACCAGCTGCATGAAATAGGCGACCCTCTTAAACTAGACACATTATTGTCTTGACCGAGGGGGCCACTTTAGCTCCACCACAAATCGTTCGCCCGTGGGACTAACGCAACTCAAATCAAAAATCGCGCGGCGATCCAATAAGGTCAAGCCCAAGCGTTCGGTGCGGGTGTATTGCAAATCTTGAATTTGATGTTTTTCGGGCAGCAAGACGTTCAAAAAAGCGATCAACACTTCCTTGTGCGGCTCTTCCCCAAACAGTTTTTTGAAACCGAAGTCAGTGAATGGATTGAGGTATTTGTCTTTCAACATGGCGCGCTCCCGTAGTTCAAACGAGTGCGGATTTTAACACGTAGAAAAGTAGGGATGCCAAATTCGAACCTTGCGCACGAATGATGAAAAAGGTGGATGCCTTGCGACGAATCCACCTTAATGAGTTTTACAGGCGTTGGGCGGTAAAGCGCATGCACGCATGATACCCCCGTTATAGCGAAGCTGGATACATACGGCGCATTTAACGATTGCGGCTACCGCACTGGAATTCACTCTATCCAGCATCACTCTTGCTGTCGAATTTTTGAAAGAGGAAATTCAACTTCAACAGATGGCAATTTTGAGTCGAGACGCCATTTAATTACGCTTTCTTTGAATTTCTCTTGATCGTCATCATATATGGGAAAGCCAGGCGCATTGCGGATTATAATTTTTTTTAATTTTCTCATATACTTAACTTGCTCAACATTAAACGAACCGAGCAACTCCGCACCAAAGATCAACGACTCTAATCTTTCTAGTTTTCTCAAGGATGGCAAGTATTTGAGATTCTTGTTATTTGCCACATTTAGCAATTCCAATTGAGCCAAAGAATCCAATGAAGGAAGTTGTACAAGCGTATTGTTATATCGAATCTCCAGCGATTGTAATTTAGCTAAGCCTTCCAAAGAAGGAATACCTTCAAGTTGATTGTTAAATACAATTTCAAGCTTTCGTAGCTCTTTTAACTGATGGAATGTGGGCAATTCAGACAATGCACTATTGTCACTAAGTGCTAGAGTTTGCAATCCGCTTAATCCATCAAAAGAAGATATTTTCTGTAGATCAATGTTTCTTCGAATCTCTAACGTGTGCAATTTGGACAACGGCCCCAACAACGGCAACTCTTTGATGTCACAGTCCTTGATTTTGAGCAACTGCAATTGCCCTATCTGCCTAATGTAAGGAAAGTATTTACTTGACCAAGAACTATCTTTATCCGCAATTACCAGTGAAGATTCATCATTTTGGGACGTGAACATTGCGCCATTTTTACTCAAAGTTTTACTAGCTGAATCAGCTCTAAATTCCAAATACTCAGGATAAGCAAACAAAACTATCAGCCAAAGTGCTATCGCAACATATGTCAACTTTGGCAATAGTTTCTTCCACCAAGTCAAACGTAACCGCCAAACTAACCCAGACAGTAAGCGAGCAATAAAATCATGTGAGATTTCCCATACACCCTTCTCAAATTCCCGTGTTAATCCTTTTCCAGATAAATAAATTAAGCACCCTCTCACCAAACCACTACTCAAATGTGTGAGCTTCTCCAACTCCGCTTCACTTCTATGCAATCTTGTTCCCGTATCGCTTAACAACTTGGCGATTAACATTGGCGCACAACCACTAGGTTCATGCAAAGCTTCTTGCAAATAAGCGCGTATCAACTGTCCAGCCCGAACTTTTTTTAAACGACCTCCGTCACTAAACCACGCTAGAACTATACCTAAAATATTCAGAGTAATTGGTCTAATCAATCCTCGACTTTCTTCCAGCTCAATGGCTTCACTTAATACCTTTTCAAGCAATGCCTGATCAAGATTTAATCCAGAACACTGTAAAAACTGCCTTGCATTGGCAAGTGCAAATGGGCTGACATCGAACAAATTATCCTGCTTAAATTCATACCTTTCTGGCAAAGCCAAATCAGACAACTTACCAATGTAATCAGTACGCAGAACCACTAAAAAATGAAGGTTGCGAGGAAACTCGTCATCTAGTTCAGACAATAACTCTCGTAAAAGTAAGTGGGGCGAATTGTTCTGCAAAACAATAAACTCTTCAAACTGATCAAAAACAACTAATAGTTTTTCCTTTCTCAAATAGGAACAAGCTTCTTGCAAACAACCAGCTAAAGTTAATTTTTGTTTAGGGGGAGTCTTCCAGATGATGTTAGGTTTTTTTAGTTCTTGCTCTAAAATTTGAAGTGCGTTGTGGAAACTACGAATTACCAATACACGATAACCCTTTCTTTGCAGCTCTGGAATCACAAATGCTTGTAACAATGAGGATTTACCAGAGCCAGATAATCCTGTAAGGTATGACCACGGAGATTTGGCTTGCAGTAGCCAATTGAGTACCTTTTCGTGCATTTTGTCCGCACGATGGAAAATACCATAATCCGTTGCTTCGTATGGTTGTAAACGAAAATAATCTGCATGAGTCACTTTACCGCTAATACCCAATTCGATTAGTTTCTTAATTTGCTGTTCTTTGTACCAAGAAGGAAGAACCTCGAATAGCAATAAAAACAAAAAAGGGACGCCGACCAGTGCATAAAGATACTCACTTTGTACTTTCACTACATCATGGAGGGTGTACCAACTTCCAGCCGCAGCACCTAATGTGAGTAAATAAAGGTCAAATTTTTTGACCAAAGTAACAGCACGATCAAGTAGACCTGACCCCTCTTGAATTTCACTCATATATCAATACCTGTTAACGTTGTGGTCTACGAACTTTATTTCCAGAAATGCTATTGCCAGAAGATTTTTTTATGGTAGGGAACTTTAATGCAGGGAGTGTCGCTAGCTTAATAATGGTATAAACAGACTCATTCATCCTTCGTTTTGCACTGTCTTGTGAGGATGAAATTGCCAGTAATTCACTATCATCATCATGTACAACAAGCATTGTGTCATCGTCCAAAAATGCGATACCTTCCGCCTTGTGCCCAAATCTGAATGTTGCTTTATGAAGATTGTTAGCTAATGACAATGAAAACTTATCTGGCATTGCATCTTTGTCAAAGCCAATAGACCATAAATAGGCATTCAGTGATTTTTTACCTTCTTTCTCTTCTTCTTCACTCGTCAGGAAATATAATCTTTGATCTTTAGCGTTATAGTCCATCCCTGATAATCCAACAAAACTACCCATTACACTCTTTATCTCTTTCCCTAAATCAATAATCACCTTGAACGGGACAGATGAATCTACAAAAATTTTACCGTCATGTTCAGCATATTTTGATTCAATCAAAATTGCTCCATATTTAAAAGATTTATAGCTTTCACCATATTCTCGGATACCGAAGATAAGTCGATTGTCAGGCAAGGTAGCGAGCCCTTCAACCTTGAAGTATGCCACTTCGTACCCAAAATGAACGTTGATTGCCTTATTTAGAAGCTCTCTTATGGTCAGCTTATTTTCTACATTGGCATTATCCAGAACCACTTCAAACTCGCTATCACTGGGCTCTGAGGCAACCCAACCAACCAGCATATTGTATCCGTCGCTAGGTCGGTCAAATGCAGTCGTTGCGATAGCATATTTGCCATCCGTTGTTAATGTCATGTCCTCAAATTTAGTGGCTTGTTTTGAGCTGGGTGTCGCAAGACAACCTCTAGGACGTATTGAAAAACTGCGATCAATATCAAAGTCTATAACTGAGGAACGTTCTTTTTGAGTGGGTGGTTTATCGTTGATCACGATCCCTCTGTGTATAAATCCACCTTGTTCATCCTTAATAACCACAACCCCTGATAACTCACATTTTTGATCGACATCTCCAGAGCATTTAATGACACCACTTTTCAACACATCAACATAGAAATCATCAATCGCATTAGCTGAGAAAGAAGGTAACCAGAGCAACAATGCAAAGCACGAATACGCTGCTCTATTATGTAGCGTTATAAAACTATGATGTGCATTCGGCATAACTTTTTACCATTTTAATATGTTTTAACGTATTACTTATTTACGCCGTTATATTGCGCGAACATATAACCAACCACCCACCCACCCTCGCGAGGAAAGATAATTTTACGTCTATCACCGCCTAAGTCCTTTAGCATTAAAGTCAAAATGGTTGTGCCAGATTGCAAATCTTCAGGGGTGAATACATCCATAATCTTGGTGATGGTCTTTTCGGCATTTGGACTGATATTATTTGGATTGTAGTCACGATCCAACAATTGTCTGTTAAGTGTCATTATTTCGGATAACTTTAGCGTTACGTACTGCTTCTCAATATCTTGTGGTCTCGCCATATTGGCGGCAGCCCAAGAAGCACCGCCCACGATGTAGATACGTCTATTGAGATTTGCCAAACCAGGCTTATCCTGTATCGCTTTTCTCAAAGGTGACCCAACATCACTATTGTAAAGAGCTGTTAAATTGTCTTTGAAATTGCCAGATGCCATCGCAGCTTCTTTCAGAGTCACCGTCCCATATTTGAGAGTAACAGATTCAAATCCATTAGCATTTGACGTGGAATACCCCAGCTTGGTATTTCCGCTACCGATGTCAATTAAAATTGAACCACTCATTTTGCTTTGTGGAACACAGGATAGTAGTCCGTAATAGATTTCCTCAGACCCTGATATGTAGCGTATATCTTGACCCGTAATATCTCGGATAGCTTTTTCTAGAGCTATCCTGCTACTTTTGCTAATTTTTTCAAATGAAGAGGATGACACAATCACAATAAATTGTGGGTCAAGCAACTTTAATTGACGAAATAGCGTATCTACGGCTTTGGTTGTCTCTTCAATCTTTTCTGTCTTTAGGTTTCCGTCCACCACGCCCGACATAATTGTGGGATTGATTTTCTGGTCAAAAATCTTTTTCGCAACATACTGCCCTTCGTTGTCGAATCCAGAAATTTGGTACGCAACAGCTTTTATACCCTTAGAGCCAATTTCTATAGCTGACACAACCTTGTTGTCGGCAATAGCAACACCAATATTCGTAACTAGTAATAAACAAAAGATCAAAAATTTCCTCACGACAATTCCCTTATGGTTAGTATATTTTAAACACCACTTATACTTGTAAGTGGTGGACAAGGTAAATAATCACCGCCAAGTTTTAGTGTATTCTTTAGCCTCGGCTATTGCTATCCGTACCTATAAAAATAGGCGTATTTTCTGTAGGTGCTCAATTGATTGCGCTCCAACGTCTATCACCTACATTTTATGTAAGTGATAATGCACGAAAAACCTCAAATCAGTCGCTCATTATCAATGGTCCAAATAAAAAGTCCAGCCCCTCTAACACCTTTAGAGCAGACTAGAATGTTCATTTATTGATCAATCCTGACTTGGGTTTAACACAATCCCAACATCATACTGATGCCATGCCAAACAATCGCAACTCAAGCTGATTTTCGGTCTGTTAGGGTTGCCTCTTTTTGTCAATCACATTTTGTCCAAAGCCAACTTTATAGCTATCCACTCCACCACTTGCTCCGCACCCGTTGGGACAATCAGCTCAGGTCGAGGGGTTGCCCAGATTTCAGCCAAGCTGGCAGCCAAATCACCATGCTGCAATGCAGCGGGGGTCACTTCTCGGCACACGCCGTGCTGTTGCAACCAGGCAATTAGGGCGGGGGATTCTGGCCAATCGGGGCGAGAGGCGTATAAGATGGGTATGCCGCTGGCGGTGGCTTCGACAAAACTGCCGTAGCCAGGTTTGGTGAGCAGGGCATCGCTGCTGGCGAGTACATCGCTAAAACTCATCTGCAAGTCGTCAAACACGATGGCATCAGGATGATCTACCTGCCAAGCGCGCTGCACCAACCAGCGCACGCCCGCGATGCGCGGCCATTGTTCAATGGGCAAACGACTGGCAATTCCGCCCAAACTCACCAGCACCAGTTTTTCATCTTGGGATAAATTCAAAAGCGAATTGAGTTCGTCCCGTCGATTCGTCCCTATGTCGGCAATGGGGGCGACCGCCAAACGATTCGCCAAATCTGCCATCTCCATACTGGGCGTGGTGCGCAGAAAAGCATCGGCATGGGCATAACACGTTTGAATTTGCTGGGCGATCTGGTCTTCGCCACAGGTGTGACGATAAATGTCCGCCCAGTTGAGCGAACACAGTGCCGCATTGGCAATGCCCGCCCGTTGCGCGCCTGCCAAGGGCAAATAGCCGACATTGGAAAACACCAGATCCGCCTGTAATTCTCGCAAAAGTGCCGCCTCGGCCGATACTTTTGCCTTCCAATCGCGATGAAACTGCTGATACGCCGCACGGCTTTGCGCCACATCCACCTCGGTCGCGGACACCATGACCATGCCGATGTCTCCCTGACTGAGCAAATGGGTAAACGGCGCGCGAATGCGGGAACGCAGGTGTGCTATGGGGACGGTCGAGCGCACGGTGATGCGTATCGCGGGACAGCGCGCGTGCAAGGCATTCAAAATCGGGGCGGTTTGGGCGACATGACCAAAGCCATGACCAGAAATGGAAACAACGAGATGAGGGGGACGGGACATGGGGTGGATATAGGGTTATTCCGTATTCATTTCAATTGTAGGATGCATTCTATGCGCCTTTCGAGTAATGAAATTCACGCCTACGGCGCACCCTCTCCCCTAGCCCCTCTCCCGTAAACGGGTGAGGGGATCTAATTGTTCAAGCCATCTGCAACTGTAGCCGTAAAAAGGCAGGAGCCTCTTCGTTGGTCTCGAACGTGACAAATTCCCACGCTTCGTCATCGGCAAGGACGGCGCGGAGTAGGGCGTTGTTGAGGGCGTGTCCTGATTTGTAGCCTGAGAAGGCTCCGATGACGGGATGGCCTAGCAAATACAGATCACCAATCGCATCGAGGACTTTGTGTTTGACGAATTCATCTTCAAAGCGCAAGCCGTCGGGGTTGAGGACGCGGTAGTCGTCCATGACGATGGCGTTATCCAAGCTGCCGCCCAGTGCTAGGCCTTGCGCGCGCATATTTTCCACGTCTTGCATAAAGCCAAACGTGCGGGCGCGGCTGATGTCGTGAATATAGGCTTGCTCGCCCAAGTCTATGACGACGTGCTGTTTGGTATTGGCAAACACGGGATGGGCGAAGTTGATGGTGAAGGTGAGTTTGTAGCCATGGTAAGGTTCAAAGCGCACCCATTTATCACCGTGGTGGACTTCGACTAATTTTTTGATGCGGATAAATTTCTTGGCGGCGGACTGTTCGGTGATGCCCGCTGATTGCAACAGGAAGATAAACGTACCCGCGCTGCCGTCCATAATGGGGACTTCGGGGCTGTCTAAATTAATGTAAATGTTGTCCACCCCTAATCCTGCCAAGGCGGACATCAAATGCTCGATGGTGGCGACGCGCGCGCCGTCTTTTTCCATGCAGGTGGACAGGCGGGTGTCATTAACCAAATCGGCACGCGCAGGGATTTGGATCACGGGTTTGGTATCCACGCGACAAAACACAATGCCTGTGTTGATGGGCGCGGGGCGTAAACCGAGGGTTACTTTTTGACCGCTGTGCAGACCAACACCCGTTACACGGACAGCGGTTTTGAGCGTGCGTTGTTTGACCATTTCAGATAGGGATAAGACGATAGGGAATTCTAAATACACCCATTAAAAAAGATGAGGGATGAGGTTTAAGAGTATAGGTGGCTACACAACTTATTCCCTCTCCCCCGACCCCTCTCCCGTAAACGGGCGAGGGGAGTCTCAATGTAAAACCAGACGCTGATATCGTTGGATTTACGTTGAGCCTGTTAATCAGTCTGTTTGCGTAAAAATGAAGGAATGTCCAAGGTTTCCATGCCCGCTTTTTCCATCGCTTCGATTTGTTCGCGGCGACCTGTTCTAAAAGCCGTTGGCGTTTCCAAGCGATTGGTAACAGGAGGCGGTTCCGCTGCACGCACGGGTTGTTGAGGTGCAGGCGCACTGGCATGGTGTGGGGCATGATGTGCATGAGGCGCGTGGTGAGTACTTGCTTCACCTTTCGGGTGCTTGGTCAGCGCGGAGGGGCTGAGTCCTGTCGCAACCACCGTCACACGTAAATCATCACCCATGCTTTCGTCGAACACCGAGCCGATGATGACAGTGGCTTCTTCTGCGGCAAACTGCACGCATTCCATCACGTCATCGACTTCTTTCAAACGCAAATTGCTGGAGGAGGTGATGTTGACCAAGACCCCGCGTGCGCCCGACATATCGACATCTTCCAACAACGGACTCGCAATGGCTTTTTCAGCCGCATCGCGAGCGCGGTCAGGTCCTGAAGCCACGCCTGAACCCATCATCGCCATACCATTTTCAGACATCACCGTGCGCACGTCTGCAAAATCGACGTTAATCAAGCCTGGGACATTGATGACTTCGGCAATGCCTGCGACCGCGCCTTGCAACACGCCATTGGCGGCTTTAAAGGCTTCAGGCAACGTAACATCACGTCCCAACACTTCCATCAATTTGGAGTTAGGCACGACAATCAGCGAGTCCACGTGTTCGGTCAATGCTTCAATCCCTGCTTTGGCATAACGCATCCGATTGCCTTCGTAGGCAAAAGGCTTAGTGACGACCGCAACGGTTAAGATGTTGAGTTCCTTGGCAATTTGCGCCACGATAGGAGCCGCTCCTGTGCCAGTTCCACCACCCATGCCTGCGGTAATAAACACCATATTCGCGCCCATCACCATTTCTTTGATGCGATCACGATCTTCTTCGGCAGCCGCTTGACCCACAGAAGGTCTGGCACCTGCGCCCAACCCCTTGGTGATGTTCGCACCAATTTGCAGCTGGATGGTCGCTTTGCTGCGACGCAGAGCCTGCGCATCAGTATTGATCACGATAAACTCTACACCTTGCATTCCTTGCTCGATCATATGATCGACCGCATTACCACCGCAGCCACCCACACCAATCACCTTGATCACAGCGTCCTGACTTTGTGATTCCATGATTTCAAACATTGCTGCCTCCCGAATAATGTACTAATTACTGATTCATAAGCTGTGTCAGGCTAAAAACTGCCGTGAAACCAAGCTTTCATTTTTGCCCAAACATCAACAAAGTTGGTTGATTTTGTTTGGGGTTCTGGTTTATTTTGGTAATGTTCCAGACTATACAACAATAAGCCCACGCCCGTCGCCATACGCGGTGTTTTTATCACTTCTGTCAGGCCACCGACATATTTTGGCATACCGAGCCGAACAGGGAGCTGGAAAATTTCTTCGCCTAACTCTACCATGCCTTGCATGGTACTACTGCCGCCTGTTAATACAATCCCTGATGATAGCAAGTCTTCAAAGCCGCTGCGACGTAACTCTGCTTGAATCAATAAATAGAGTTCCTCTACACGCGGCTCAATGACTTCAGATAAAAGCGCGCGAGATAAAATTCGCGCACCGCGATCTCCTACGCCAGGGACTTCAATCACTTTTTCATCCGCCAACTGGCGCAAAGCACAGCCATGCTGGATTTTAATTCTTTCCGCTGCTTGCGTGGGCGTATGTAGTGCCATGGCAATATCATTGGTAATCTGATCGCCCGCAATCGGAATCACAGCCGTATGCCGAATCGCACCGCGTGTAAATACCGCCAAGTCGGTCGTACCGCCGCCAATATCGACGAGACACACGCCTAATTCTTTTTCATCATCTTCCAACACCGCGCGACTGGAGGCCAAAGGTTGCAAGATCAAACCATTGACTTCCAAACCACAACGATGGATACACTTCATAATGTTTTGCACGGCACTGACCGCGCCGCTGACAATATGCACATCCACATCCAAACGCAAGCCACTCATACCCAACGGCTTTCTAATGCCTTCTTGCCCATCAATGCTAAATTCCTGCGCCAATACATGCAAAATTTGCTGGTCTGCCGCCAAGCTCACTGAACCTGCTGTGTCTAATACACGATCTATATCCGCCTGCGTGACTTCATTGTCCTTGATTTTCACCATGCCAGGTGAGTTAAAACCCTTGATATGACTCCCCGCAATCCCCGCATAAACCCCGTGAATTTTACAATCCGCCATACGCTCAGCTTCTTGCAGGGCTTGTTGTATCGCCGCCACCGTAGCTTCGATATTGACTACCATGCCTTTTTTCATGCCTGATGCATCGTGTGTGCCAATGCCAATGACCTCTAATGTGCCATCTTCCTGCACCTCACCGACAATGACGGCGATTTTGGATGTGCCCATGTCTAATCCGACCACGAGATCTTTATTGTCTTTGCTCATCGCTTATCTTTCACATCCATTTTCAATATCACAATTGCACCGCAAATCCATTACGATAACGTAAATCCACCTGTTTTACCGTCTTGGGCTGATTAGCCAAGCTGTAAGGATACACAGTGACAAACCTTTCTAGGCGTTGCGTCATCTCACTTCGCCCCAGCTCCAACACAATATCATTACTCAAGCGTAGCTGCCACGCATGACGTGGCGACAACGTGAGCTGTTTAATACTCAATTGCAACCCCGCCAGCTGTTGACTAAACTTCAAGTACCCTAAAACCACCTGTCTTTCTGTGCCTTCTGGCGCAATAAAAATCGGCAACTCTTTCAGTTTGACATTGGTTGCCATAAACACCTCACCGTATTGATTGATGAGTTCGTGATGATTCCAACGTGCCAACGCTTGGTACTCGTCCAACTCAACCACGATACGATTGGGAAAATCCCTGCGGATATTAATATGCCTCACCCATGGCAGTTTCTCTAATGCCAATCTTAAATGACTGATATCAGCGGTGAAAAAATTACCATGCAACTGACGACGCACTACTTTAAGAACATCCGCAGGCATCACCCTTTGCAAGCTCGCACCTAACGTCACGTGCTGTATGGGGAAAAAATCAGGGCGTTGCAACACAACATAACCCGCATACCCCCCCATCAACATCAAAATTGTCATTATGATGTTCATTACCTTGCGCCACGAAGGTACATTATCCCACATGCGCCAATCCTAATACATCCAACACCAACTGCTCAAAGGCGATGCCAGCCTGACGCGCCGCCATCGGAACGAGACTATGATCCGTCATACCAGGAGAAGTGTTCACTTCCAGCACAAACATCTCTCCCGTTTCGCTCATTAAGAAATCCACGCGCCCCCAGCCTTGACCACCAATCAACGCGAAAGCCTGTTGCGCGTATTGTTGCATTAGCACTTCCTGCGCAGCAGACAAACCACTCGGACAGACATAACGGGTGTCATCACGCAGGTATTTCGCCTCATAATCATAGAATTCGTTGGCAGGCTCTATCTTGATAATAGGCAATGCCTGACCGCCCAAAATAGCCGCCGTGTATTCACCGCCCCCGATAAAGCGTTCCGCAATCACCAACTTATCGTGTTTTGCTGCATATTGATATGCAAATGCAAAATCATCAGCGGTTTTAACCTTACTAATCCCCACACTAGAACCTTCATTCGCGGGTTTGATAAACAGCGGCAGCCCCAGTGTGGCAATCACTTCAGCGGGCGCGCTCTGTTCCGTCAACATCAGGTAATCAGGAATCGGCAGCCCTGCCGCTTGCCACACCAGCTTCGTGCGCCATTTGTCCATCCCCAATGCCGAAGCCATCACACCGCTCCCCGTGTAAGGAATGCCCAATAACTCCAACGCGCCTTGCACCGTGCCATCTTCACCATACCGCCCATGCAACGCGATAAAAACACGGCTCACACCCAATTCAACTAGAGTATGCAGTGGGTGCTCAGCAGGATCAAAAAAGAAAGCATCCACACCACTACGCTGCAAAGCAGCCAATACCGCTGCACCGCTCTTAAGTGAAACGGCTCGCTCAGCCGAACGCCCACCTGCCAACACCGCCACCCGACCCAAGGCAAGACGTGTTGCCTCATGCTTGCTTAAATTTTCCATACTGTTCATCTTGCCACTTTAAAGTTTTCAATTTAGCTGATCGCCCACGATTTTAACCTCGCATTGCAAAGCCACACCTGTTTGTTGCTCAACCACACTTTGCACCTCGGCAATCAACATTTCTATGTCCTTTGCTGTCGCCTGAGCGACATTCACGATGAAGTTCGCATGCTTTTCTGAAACTTGTGCACCGCCTATCATCCTGCCTTTCAATCCACACGCTTGAATCAAACGCGCCGCATGATCGTTAGGCGGATTTCGGAATACTGATCCCGCATTGGGCAAATTTAACGGCTGGCTGGCAATGCGTTTGCTCAACAAAGTTTTAATTTCTTGCCTAGCTAACTCACCATCCCCTGACTCAAAGGCAAACCACGCTGCTAAAAAAATCTCTTCGTTTTCATCGCCATCATGCGGGCTGCATCGCTGCACATGACGATAGCCAATGTCATAATCTGCCGTGCTGCGTATAAAAACTTCACCTTGGCGATTAATGGTTTGCACGCGTTGCACGCGTTGCCACGTTTCGCTGCCATAACACCCAGCATTCATCGCCAACATGCCGCCTACCGTACCAGGTATGCCCGCAAAGAAAGCCGCTCCCTCGCGATGATGCAATGCCGCAAAACGGGCTAACTTTGCACCTGCTACACCCGCCTCAGCATAAATCGTACTATCGTCCTCTAACTGCAATCCCCTTAATGCGCCATGCATCAAAAGTACGGTACCCCGCAGCCCACCATCACGCACCAGTAAATTACTGCCTAAACCAACGGGGTACAAGGGTTCATCTGCTGGCAATTGACGCAAAAATACGATTAAATCGGCTAAATCAGCTGGTTGATACACCCGCTGCGCTTTGCCCCCCACTCGCCAACTGGTGTGTGAAGACATCGCTACATCGTGGCGCATAATTCCGCGCAGTGCCGTCGCAGTCATAGTTAATCAGCTTGTTGAATGATAGTAGGCACGCTCCCTATCGAACCCGCCCCCATCGTCACCACCACATCCCCATCTTGCGCAAGTTGCATAATCGCGTTGGGCATATCGTCAATATGCTCCACAAAGACCGCCTCACTTTGCCCTGCGACGCGCAAAGCGCGCATTAAAGCACGTCCATCTGCCGCCACAATGGGTGTTTCGCCCGCTGCATACACTTCTGCTAACAAAAGGGCATCTACCGTACCGAATACCTTAATAAAATCTTCGAATACATCACGCGTACGGGTGTAGCGATGCGGTTGAAACGCCAAAACCAAACGTTTATCGGGAAACGCACCTCGTACAGCTGCTAACGTCGCCGCCATTTCAACAGGATGATGCCCATAATCATCAATCAAGGTAAACGAGCCACCATTTGGCAAGGGAATCTCACCATAACGCTGGAATCGTCGCCCGACACCCTCAAATTCTGCCAACGCCGTAATGATCGCATCATCCGAAACCCCCACTTCCAAGGCAATCGCAATCGCCGCCAGTGAATTGAGTACATTATGCAAACCAGGCAAATTCAACACGACTTCCAGTGTTTTCGTGATGTCGGCAGATTGACTTGGAATCAAGGAGCGGCATTGCACCGTGAAGTGCATCTTGCCGCCCTCATGTCGCACATTGATCGCCCGCACTTGCGCGCTTTCATCAAAACCATATGTGGTCACAGGTTTGCTGATGCGCGGCAATATTTCCCGCACATTCGCATCATCCACACACAACATCGCCATGCCATAAAACGGCAAATGCTCTACAAAATCCACGAACGCCTGCTTAAGTCGCATAAAATCGTGACCGTAGGTTTCCATGTGATCCGCATCTATATTGGTAATGACCGCAATAATAGGTTGCAAATACAGGAATGACGCATCAGATTCATCCGCTTCAACAACAATAAACTCGCCCGTCCCCAGTTTGGCATTCGTGCCGCTGCTGGTCAGTTTGCCACCGATTACAAAAGTCGGATCGAGTCCGCCTTTTGCCAAAACACTGGCGGTGAGCGACGTCGTGGTGGTTTTACCATGCGTACCCGCCACCGCAATCCCCTGCCGCAATCGCATTAATTCCGCCAGCATCATGGCACGGGGCACAATCGGAATATGCCGTGCGCGTGCCGCGACCACCTCGGGATTATCCTGACTCACCGCCGTGGAAACCACCACGGCATCCGCCAGATTAACATGGGTGGCTGCATGACCGTGATGCACGTCTACACCAAGCTGCTTCAGTCGCTTCGTCACGGCATTGTCACTTAAATCAGAACCGCTCACCAGAAAACCCAAATTCAGCAAGACTTCAGCGATGCCGTTCATACCTGCGCCGCCGATACCGACAAAATGGATATGCTTGACCTTATGTTTCATATTATGAGCACCACGCAAATTGCCTAGTAGGCATCACTACCTCACTAAGCTTGTACAAACCGCTGCAACCCGCTGTGCAGCATCCAGCTTTCCTAATTGATGCGCTTGCTCAGCCATCGCGAGCAACTTTTCGCGCGTCAACTCATGCAGCAATTGCGCTAACTTTTCAGCTGTCAATTCCTGTTGTGGCAGCCAAACTGCCCCACCCCGTTGACTTAAGAACCACGCATTATGCGTTTGATGGTCATCCACTGCAGCAGGAAAAGGAACCAAAATACTTGCCACGCCCGCAGCGGCTAACTCCGCCACAGTCAACGCACCCGCACGACAAATCACCACATCCGCCTTGGCGTAGCAAGACGCCATATCGGTCAAAAAGGGCTGAATATCGGCTTGTACATGCGCATCCGCATAGAGCTGTTGCACCGCATCAAAATGTGCTTTGCCTGTTTGATGTGTCACCACAGGACGATCTGACTCTGGCAACATGGACAAAGCTTCTGGCACAGCTCGGTTGAGTGCCTGTGCCCCCAAGCTCCCCCCCACCACCAACACATTTAACTGACCTGCCCGTGCAGCGTAGCGCATAGCGGGAGAGTCGAGTCCAGCAATACTACTGCGCACAGGATTACCGCACCATTCAGCAGCAGGTAGTACATCGGGAAAACCGCTTAGCACCCGTGTGGCAATACGCGACAACACGCGATTACTTAGACCAGCAATCGAGTTTTGTTCATGGATCACCAGCGGACGGGCAAACAGCTTTGCCATGATACCGCCAGGAAAAGTAATATACCCTCCCATGCCTAACACCACATCTGGACGGTGCTTTAGCATAGCTCTCGCACTTTGCCATTGCGCAAGCAGCAAACTAAAAGGCAAGGTTATTTGCCGCCATAACCCTTTTCCACGCACACCCGAAAACTGTACCCATGCCATCTCGAAACCATGTTGTGGCACTAATGTCGCTTCCATGCTGTTGGGAACCCCTAACCAAACCACTTTCCAACCCTGTTCGCGCAGCAATTCTGCTACCGCCAAACCTGGAAAGATATGCCCGCCCGTGCCGCCTGCCATTACCAATAGCGTAGGCGTGCGTTGTCTCACGTTCGTCATCTTAGGGTCTCACCGATATACGATTTTCATAATCAATACGCAGCAACATCGCCGCTGCAACACAGTTCATTACCACACCACTCCCGCCAAAACTTAAATAAGGCAACGTCAGTCCTTTGGTGGGCAAGACCCCCATATTCACGCCGATATTGATAATAGCTTGTACGCCTATCCACACCCCGATGCCCTGCGCCACCAGTGCAGCAAAATTACGTTCCAAAAATGCTGCATGACGACCTATTTGAAAAGCACGCACCACAAACAGCGCGAATAAGACAAGCACGACAAAAACCCCAAATAGACCTAACTCTTCTGCAATGACCGCCATTAAAAAATCGGTGTGCGCTTCGGGTAAGTAAAACAACTTCTCCACGCTTCCACCTAGTCCCACCCCAAACCATTCGCCTCGCCCAAATGCAATCAATGCCTGACTGAGCTGATACCCTGTGTTAAACGGATCTGACCACGGATCCCAAAAGCTGGTTGCGCGCTTCATCCGATAGGGTGCCATGTAAACCAAAGCCCATATTGCAAAGGGAAGTGC
Source organism: Gallionella sp. (assembly GCA_028688275.1). Taxonomy (GTDB): domain Bacteria; phylum Pseudomonadota; class Gammaproteobacteria; order Burkholderiales; family Gallionellaceae; genus Gallionella. The sequence continues at coordinate 15,980 of JAQTYN010000022.1, forward strand.
CGCCAGCAATCCGCCGAACACCTTAACATTGAAACCGCCCAGCCATAAGGTACATAAAGCAACGCAAAAAATCACGACAAACGCGCCCATATCTGGCTCAAGAAGCAACAAGCTACCCGTTAATGACATCACCAAGAGCATGGGGAGAAATGCTTTTTTGAACAAATGTCCAACATTAGACTTTCGTTGTGTGTAATCCGCTGCATATAACACTACGCACAATTTCATCAATTCAGAAGGTTGGAAATTAATCACAAATAATGATAGCCAACGCCGACTTCCATTCACTTCCTTGCCAATATAGGGCAGAAAAACCACTACCAATAAAAACAAGCCAAACAGAAAAATGTGTGGCGCATTCTTTTGCCATGTAGAGACTGGAACTCGAAAAACGATACACCCCACAGCAATGCCGACGACGATGAAAATAACATGACGTATGAGGAAATAATTTGCTTGATACCCCGAAAATCGGCTCGCCGCTGCAACGCCAATTGAAGAGGAGTACACCATCACTAAACCTATAGATAACAAGCTAATAAGCACCCACAGCAGCAGCTCATCTAGCTGCTGCAATGCGGACTTCGTTTTAGAGAAGAGAATCATCTTGCGCCTCCTAAATCTTGTACCGCAGAAACAAATACAGCTGCACGATGCGCATAATTGCGAAACATATCGAAGCTCGCACAAGCGGGGGACAACAATACTGCATCGCCCGCTTGCGCTATTTTTGCGCATTGCTGAACCGCATCCATCATATCTTGAGCATGAAAAACTGGCACGTCACTCCCCTGCAACGCGGTCTCGATCAGTGGCGCGTCACGCCCAATCAGCACCACTGCTCGAGCATGTTGCATGACCACAGCATTCAAGGGGGAAAAATCCTGTCCCTTTCCCTCTCCGCCTGCAATTAACACTGCTTTGCATCCTATGCCTTCTATGGCTGCAACCGTCGCCCCCACATTGGTTCCTTTAGAATCATCGTAGTAAGTCACTTGATTGATCGTTGTTACAAACTCAACACGATGAGGTAATCCTCGAAAGGTACGCAATCCAGCCAATAGGGCATCCATGTCCAAACCGATGACACGACACAAAGCCAATGCAGCCAACGCATTGGCAACATTGTGCATCCCTGCCAACTGCAACGCACTGGCAGGTAATAAACGCGTCACACCTTGCGTCAACCATAGCCCATCAGCTGCACGTTCCACACCAAAATCTAATGCAGTAGGGGCAGAATCTAAGCCAAAACTCACCCGCGCTGTTTGCGCTAAAGTTTCGACCATCTTTGTGCTACGCACATCGTCCCGATTAAATACAGATATGCCACAGTCTCCAAAAATACGGGCTTTAGCTGCGGCGTATCCATCCATCCCTTCATAGCGATCTAGATGATCTTCACTCACATTCAAGACTGTTGCGGCATCCGCATGTAGCGTCGCCGTGGTTTCCAGCTGAAAACTAGATAACTCCAATACCCAAATTTCAGGTTGATGATCGCCACGTTGCATCACGACATCCAATACAGCGGGCGATATATTGCCCGCAGCGACAACGTCTTTACCCGCCGCTTTGCACAAATGCTCAACCATGCTGGTGACGGTCGTTTTACCATTGGATCCTGTAATCGCCAGCACGTTAGGTCTATTCCTCATCGGCAAGCTACGTGCAAATAGCTCAATATCCCCTACCACAGGAATGCCTCTTGCCACTGCGCGTGCAACTTCCGCATCGTTTAAAGGCACGCCAGGACTAATGGCAATTAAATCCACGCCGTCAAATAATTTATCTGTGAACAACCCACAGAAAATCTGATCTGGTGGTACCAGTTTAGCAACTTCAACTAAGTTAGGCGGTGCTGCACGGCTATCTGCTACACGCAACGTTGCCCCCTGTGCGCTTAACCAGCGCAACATAGACAAACCTGTTTCGCCCAACCCCAATACCAATATCGTCATACCAGAGTAAGAGCGTGTCGCTTCAGAAAGTCGTTTCAAAACCAAGTCCCCATCATCTCAACTTCAATGTTGCTAGACCTAACAAAACCAGCAACATGGTAACAATCCAAAATCGCACGACCACTTGCGTTTCTTTCCAGCCTTTTAACTCATAATGATGGTGTAGCGGAGCCATGCGAAATACGCGTTTTCCCGTTAATTTAAACGAACCTACCTGTATCATCACAGAAACGGCCTCCATCACAAACACGCCCCCCATAATCCCAAGCACCAACTCTTGACGCACGATCACCGCCACCACACCCAATGCAGCCCCCAATGCCAAGGCACCCACATCGCCCATAAACACCTCAGCGGGATAAGCGTTAAACCATAAAAACGCCAAGCCTGCACCCGCAATCCCCCCGCAGAAGACCGCCAATTCACCTGCGCCAGGGATATAGGGAATACCCAAATACTTGGAAAAGACAACATTACCTGCCACATAAGCAAATATCGCCAATGCGCTGGCAACCATAACCGTCGGCATAATTGCCAAACCATCTAATCCATCGGTTAAGTTCACCGCATTACTTGCACCCACAATCACAAAATAAGTGAAGGCAATAAATGCGAAGGCGGATAAAGGGAATACAACCCATTTAACCATCGGCACAATCAATTCCACTTGCGCAGGTAGGGTGTGCGTATTCCATAGATAACCCGCCACTATCAAAGCAATCACTGACTGCCAGCCCATCTTCGCCTTTGCGGATAGCCCATCTGGATTGCGATGCACCACTTTACGATAATCATCTACCCAACCAATCACCCCAAAACCCAAGGTCGTCAACAACACCACCCAAATATAGTGGTTTTGCAAATCCCCCCATAGCAAGGTTGTAACCGCAATAGACGTTAAAATTAACGCGCCACCCATGGTCGGCGTACCCGCTTTCACCAGATGTGTTTGCGGGCCATCCGTGCGAACCGACTGACCAATTTTGTAAGCGGTCAGTTTGCGTATCATGGTCGGACCGACCAGAAACGATATCATCAATGACGTTATCGCTGCCAACACGGTTCTAAGCGTAATATAGTTAAATACGCTAAAAAATCGAATATCTTCTGCCAACCATTGCGAAAGTGCTAATAACATTATTTTCCTTATTCGTTGCGCACGCAGAAGTCACGAAAAACTCATTTTCGTTTCCAACGCCTGCACAACTCTTTCCATTTTCATAAAACGCGATCCCTTTACAAGAATCGTCGTATTTTTATCAAGCTGCTCTTTAAGCACCACCACCAAATCCTCGACGCAAGCAAAATGCTGTGCACCGTCACCGAACTCTTTCACCGCATATCGGCTCAAGTCTCCCAGCGCGTAAAATTGCGTGATGCCAGCCTGTCTTGCAAACAAACCCACCTCACCATGCAACTTTGCACCATCTTCGCCTAATTCACCCATATCCCCAAAAACCAAGATACGCTTTCCTTGAGCTTGGACGAGCACCTGAATGGCTGCTCGTACTGAAGCAGGGTTGGCATTATAAGTGTCATCTATCACAACTACACCTTGTTGCACAACGCTACGTTGCAACCGCCCTGCCACGCCGCCAAATTGCTGCAAGCCCTCGACAATATCTTTCACTGACACATTTAATGCCAATGCAGCGGCTGTTGCGGCAAGTGCATTACGCACATTGTGCTCACCAGGCACTTGCAAGACCAGATCAAAAGTACCGACAGGCGTACTGACTTGCAACAGTGATCCCACACCCGACGGCTGCCAAGTGCCACGTACTTGAGCATCAGACTGCAAACCAAACTCAATGCGTGATCGACCCCCAGCCAACTCACGCCATAAATCTGCATGATCATCATCTGCATTGATGACCGCGATACCCTCAGATGCCAACCCTGCAAAAATTTCGCCTTTTGCGCGAGCAACCGCTGCCACTGAACCTAATCCTGCCAAATGTGCGCCGCTCGCATTGGTAATCAATGCCACTTGGGGGCAAGCAATACTGGTGAGATACTCAATCTCACCAGTATGATTCATGCCCATTTCGATGACGGCGAAACGGTGATTAGCCGTCAACCTGAGTAAGGTAAGTGGCAAACCTATATCGTTATTCAAATTTCCCTGCGTTGACAATACCGCCGCTACATCACCCGCTGCGACGCGAAAAATCGAAGCTAACATTTCTTTCACAGTCGTTTTGCCATTACTGCCCGTAACCCCCACTATGGGCAAGTCAAACTGGCTGCGCCAATAGGCGGCCAACTGCCCCAATGCCACTCGCGTATCTGGCACAATCAACAATGTAATAGGACATCCGTCTGCATCCTGCTCAAAACCTATTTTTTCAGCCTGTGCATGGTCAACCAAAGCGGCGACTGCACCAGACTGTCTGGCCTGTACGACAAACTCTCCCCCATCGAACCGTTCGCCCCGCAAGGCAACAAATAAATCACCCGACTCAACTTTTCTAGTATCAGTTGAAACACGGGGGAAATAGGCATCCTCACCTCGCAAAGTAGCCGCCAGTGCTTGAACCAGGCCTGACAAGTACATCATGATACCGCCTCCCTTGTTTGCAACGCCGCTAAGGCTACCGATATGTCACTATATGGATATTTAACGCCCTGAACTTCCTGATAAGTTTCATGTCCTTTACCCGCAATCAATACTATGTCATTAATAGCTGCCGCACGTATTGCCTGTTGAATTGCATGCGTTCGATCTTCTACAATACAGTAGTGATTTTCGTGCATCCCTTCCATAATTTCTGCGATGATCCCAGTAGGTACTTCATTGCGCGGATTGTCATTAGTTAAAATAACCTGATCTGCACCCAACTCCGCAATTCTCCCCATCATCTTGCGCTTGCCTCGATCACGATCACCGCCGCACCCAAACACGCACACCAGCTTGCCTCCGCTAGCCAACGTCGTTTCACGCAAAGTCATCAGGACTTTTTCCAATGCGTCGGGGGTATGTGCATAATCCACGATGACCGCAGGTTGTCCCGCCTTACCTAATTGCTGCATACGCCCTGAAACAGCTTCAACTGTTTCTAATGAACGAACCGCATCCTGCAAGGCAAGATCACTGACCAATAACACCGCCAACACACCCAATAGATTTTCAGCGTTAAAACGACCGATGAGATGGCTGTGCAAAGTAGCGGCTCCCCAGCTAGATTGAATATCTAAAACAAACCCCTGAGCATTTATGGACTGCAAATATCCCTGCACCGAACGCAAGCCAGATTGGTTGGCAAACTGACGCGCTGCGTCACTCAAGCCATACCCAATGACTTCCACAGACTGGTCTTGCAATTGCTCAGCCAGCATCACGCCAAAGGGGTCATCCAGATTAAGCACTGCAAATTTCAAGTGCGCATCGTGAAACAACTTCGCCTTACTGTCGGCATAATGCTGCATATCGCCGTGATAATCTAAATGATCTCGACTTAAATTAGTCAACAAAGCCACATCGAATCTCACACCATGTACCCGCCCTTGGGTCAAACCATGTGATGAAACTTCCATAGCAACGGCACGTGCTTGCTGCTGTAGAAAATCAGCCAACAAACGATGTACTTGTATCGCATCTGGAGTGGTGTTAGCAGATGCTCGGAGCGAACCTAAATAGCCGTTGCCCAAGGTGCCTATCAATGCACACTTCCTCGCATGATCGGTGAATGCCTGCGCAATCCAATGACTGGTCGATGTTTTGCCATTCGTGCCTGTGACACCTACCATCCACAACTGTTTACTGGGTTCGCCATACACTTCATCCGCTAACTCACCTAAGTGGTGTGGTAAATCATGAACAGCCAAATTGGGCAGCTGCCATTCAGCCTGCCAAGTGAAACCGCGCGCATCCCATATCACTGCATTTGCACCATGTGCTATCGCTTGCGAAATGTAATTCCGACCATCATTATGTTCGCCCTGATACGCCAGAAAGGTATCCCCTGTTTGCAGGAGACGACTGTCGGTCACTAATCGAGTGACTTTGATGCCTAAATGAGCCAATTTGGTGATTATCACACTTCTTCCTTAATCACATCGCTAGGTGGTTCAATGACATTATTTAAAGGTGCGTCATTGGGTATATTCAATAAGTGTAATACCGCTTCTGTCACTTTACTAAAAACAGGCGCGGCCACAACGCCGCCATAGTACGCGCCATTACTGGGTTCATCTATCATCACTGCCACAATGATTCGTGGCGAAGAAGCAGGTGCAAAGCCAACAAAAGAAGCGACATAACGATCAACATATTGCCCGCCCTCCAACTTATGTGCGGTCCCCGTTTTACCCGCAACACGATATCCTGAGACCTGCGCCAGTGGAGCCGTACCACCTGGTTTCACCACCATCTCCAACATATCCCTGAGTATCTGAGCTGTTTGACTGGTAAATACAGCCTGACCAGCAACATCTGCATCACGCTTCAATAAAGAGATGGGCTTTAATTCCCCATGATTCGCAAAAACCGTGTATGCACGAGCTAACTGCAACAAACTCACCGAAATACCGTGACCAAAAGACATAGTTGCTTGCTCAATTGGTCGCCAAGTATTGGCATCTCTCAGCTTTCCCGTTGCCTCCCCAGGGAAAGCACTGCCCGTTTGCGCACCAAAACCACTCTTCGCAAAAGTTTGCCAAAGCGTTCTACGATCCATCATCAACGCAATTTTTGCTGCACCAACATTGCTAGATTTCTGAATTACCTGTGTAACCGTCAGAGACGACTCGCGATGGGTATCGTGTATCGTTTTTCTACCTATCCTCAATACACCATGCTGCGTATTGATAAGGGTATCAGGTCGCACCTTGCCCGCATCTAGTGCTGCTGCAATGGTAAAAGGCTTCATAGTCGACCCTGGCTCAAACACATCTGTGACGGCTCGATTGCGCATTGACTGTGCATCAACGTGATCTCGATTATTCGGATTGTAGGCAGGATAGTTTGCTAACGCTAAAACCTCACCTGTTTGTGCATCCAACACCACGACCGCACCTGCCTTGGCATGATGCAGATTCACGGCATTTTGCAACTCACGATAAGCCACATACTGCACTTTATTATCAATACTCAATGCCACATCTTTACCTGGCTTAGGCAAACTCAAATTACCTGCATCCTCAACAATATGCCCTCGTCTATCTTTAATGATACGACGACTACCTGATTTGCCCACCAATTGTTCTTGCAGACTTAACTCCAGCCCTTCTTGCCCAACATCATCTTGCCCTGTAAAACCGATTAACTGTGCCGCCATCTCAGCAGTAGGATAATAACGACGATATTCGCGCTGCAGTAGAACACCCGAAATGGCAAGCCGTTCGACTTCATCCGCCAGATCAGGCGGCAAGTGTCGTTGAAGCGAGAGATAATCATGCTTCTTATCAAACAAATGACGACGCAGCTCACTTACGCTCATATTGAGTATGCGTGCAAGTTGTGAAATTTGAGCTGCACTGGCTTTGACATGAGGTGGATTAACCCATACAGACTTAACGGGTGTACTCACTGCAAGTGGTGTGCCATAGCGATCCGTAATCTTGCCACGATGCGCACTCACTTCTGTTTCACGGCTATAGCGTTTATTCCCTTTTTCTTTCAGAAAATCAGTATGAAACGCCTGCAAATAAATAGCTCGCCCAAACAAAGCCACCAAGCCGAACAAAAGCACGCCAAACAAGGCACTCGCACGCCAGCCAGGCAATCTGGTGTAGATCACTTTGGGAGTTTTGGTCGCGCTCATGGCTTCAGCACCGCCTGACCATTCGGTGCTAATTGAATAAATCGAACATTTTCGTTCGCGGGCAGTCGCATTTCCAATTTATTTTCCAACACATTAGCCATCCGCCCTGGTGCGGACAAGGTCCCCTGCTCTAACTGCAACTGCCCCCACTCCACATCCATTTGCTGTGCACGGTTTTTTTCTGTTTGTAATTGTGAAAGTAATTTACGCGCCTCGTGCTGAGACAGCACCACACTTAAGGCACACATCAACACCGCCGCCAACAACATCCCGTTAATAACACTTCGATTATGCAACATCACGCCGCTCCGCCACCCGCATCGTTGCACTACGTGCGCGTGGATTTTGACTCAACTCCGCCTCACCTGCGCGTACCGCTTTGCCGATCAGATTTAATTTTCCCTGTGGCACTTCATGACTGCGAATAGGCAGATTGCGCGGCAATTTGTCCCCTTCAGCCGCATCGCGCATGAAATGTTTCACGATACGGTCTTCTAACGAATGAAAGCTAATCACGACTAATCGACCCTTCACAGCCAAACAATTGACACAGGCAGGCAACACATTATTCAACTCATCCAACTCTTGATTGAGATAAATTCGGATGGCTTGGAACGTCCGCGTCGCAGGATTTTGCCCCGCTTCACGCGTATGCACGGCTTTACTCACCACTTCAACCAACTGTCGGGTGGTCGCTATCGGTGCAACCATGCGCGCCGCAACAATCGCTCGCGCCACTTGTTTGGCAAATCGCTCTTCACCATAATCTCGCACCACTTGTGCCAATAGCGTCTCATCCACCGTGGACAACCACTGCGCTGCCGTCATACCGCGACTGACATCCATACGCATATCAAGGGGAGCATCAAATCGAAAGCTGAACCCACGAGCAGCCTCATCCAACTGCGGAGAAGACACCCCTAAATCCAGCAAAACGCCGTCAACGCACACCACGCCCAAATCCTGCAAAACGCTCGCCAAATGTGTAAAGCCTCGATGCACCATGGTAAAGCGAGGATCCTGCCAAGTCTGCCCCACCGCAACCGCTGCGGGATCTTTATCCAAGGCGATCAGCCTGCCTTCCGCATTCAGTTGCGCTAAAACGCGCGCACTATGTCCGCCACGCCCAAACGTGCCATCCACATAAATCCCATTTGGTTTGATCGCCAGCGCGCTCACCGCTTCATTTAATAACACGGTTGTATGGGTAAACTGTTCACTCATAGTGCTAGCCCCTCCAAGGATAAAGTCAGACCTTCTGCCATCAACTGCAAACCTAGCACCTGTTGCGCCTGCCATTTTTCAGCATCCCACAACTCAAATTTATTTCCCAGCCCCACCAACATGACGCTCTTGTCTAAAGTTGCATAGCTACGCAAAGCTGGAGAAATCAGTATGCGCCCCGTTGCATCCATTTGTACCATCTCAGCGTGGCCAATGAACAATCGTTGCAAAGCACGAATTTGAGGATTCAATGCAGAAAGTGCTAACAATTTATCGCAGATAGGCTGCCATGCTGGCTGTGGATATAACAACAAACACCCATCGGCATCCGCCGTCAAAATCAACTCCCCCGCACCATATCCAAGCAAAAAATCGCGATACCGAACAGGTATCGCGATCCTTCCCTTGCCATCCAAATTAAGTTGCGTTGCGCCTCTAAACATCCCATACCCCCACTTCTGCCCACATTTTACCACTGAAATATATAAACAAGGTTCAATTACACACACCAAAATACAAAAGCAAAGTCAACACGCTCGTGAACTTATCGTTTAATCCCAAGTCCGAGCAACTCTTCGTGCAAACACACCTCTAAAGTATGCAAAACACTGATTTCCGATTTTCAACTGTGGCATGTATTGTGCTGTTCATAGCAAATATTCGCGTTCTTTCGTAGAATACCAACCCATCACACTGCCCATGCTTACTCATGCCATCGATTCACACCAGACTCCCCGAACCAACACGATGAACACATCAACTCGCAAAGTGACCTTCGAGTTGGAAACGCGCGCGTGCAGCGTCCACTTCTCGATGCCAGATGCCGCTGACCGTGCTGAATTGGAGGCGTTTATTCATCAGCAGTTTTATCTAGCGCATGGCGCGCAGATCAAATACTTTATGCCTTGCTTGATGAGTTTGCGTGCCCCCGATGGCAAGCTCATGGCTGCCTGTGGTTTACGCAGCGCGACAGATGAACCCTTATTCCTAGAAACTTATCTGGATCAGCCTATTGAGGCACGCCTGTCGGCGGTGATGGGGTACACCATACGTCGTACTGAAATTGTTGAAGTGGGTAATTTCGCGGTTGCGACCCCTGGCGCGGCGAGATGCTTAGTTCATGAAATCATCAATCAACTGCATCTCACCGCCAAACAGTGGGCGGTTTTCACCATTATTCCCTTGATTAGCAACGCGTTCGGAAAAATGGGTGTTCAAGCCGAAGCATTAGGTGAGGCAAAAATTGACCGCATTCCTGCTGAAGAACGTGAAAACTGGGGACGCTATTACGAGCAAAAACCAAAAATCATGGCAGTACGCCGCTTTTAGGCTCAATTACCACTATCACCTCTTATTTACAAAGGTAAATTTTGAATCTCTCTCTCATCGCGTCATTACGCCTGTTGGCCAAAAAGCAACCTGAAGCACTGGCTTGCGTCGGAATATCTACCACCTTAACGTATCAAGAGCTTATCGCAGCCATAGACCAGTTCAGCACAACACTCACGAATCACCCCGCGCAGGTGATTGGACTGGTGCTTGATAACTCGCCCTTATGGGCGGTGCTAGATTTGGCGGCATGGAACAGCCACAAAATACTGATCCCGATCCCCTTTTTCTTTTCAGCAGAACAAGTGGCACACAGCATTCGTGACGCGGGGATAAGCTGTATCTGGACAGACCAAGCCGAGTTATATACCCAATTACTGCGTGCATCCAACCTTGAAATCAGCGAGATTATCACTCATCAAGTATGCGGCCAGTCCTTTACCGAAATTCGTCTGAGCAATGTAGAAGCACGGATACTACCCACGGGTACGATTAAGGTAACTTACACATCAGGCACCACGGGGCATCCAAAAGGCGTATGTTTAAGCGCGGACACGCTTTATCAAGTCGCCACCTCATTGCTTGCGGTCACCCATGGTGTGCCGCAAGATCAACATTTAAGTATCTTGCCGCTTGCGACCTTGCTGGAAAATCTGGCGGGCATCTATGTTCCGTTATTGGCGGGTGCAACCTGTCATCTACTCCCTTTAGCCGAAGTGGGACTCAGTGGTTCCAGCACACTCAATGTGCAAAAAATGCTGGGCGCACTGCTCAACACGGCGGCGACCACCACCATACTCACCCCGCAACTCTTGCACGCACTGGTGGTCGCCATAGAAATGGGACATCCCGCCCCCGCTGCCTTACGCTTTATCGCCATAGGAGGCGCACCTGTATCCGCACGCTTGCTGCAACGCGCGCAAACACTGGGATTGCCCGTCTTTGAAGGGTATGGTCTGTCCGAATGCGCCTCGGTGGTGGCGTTGAACAGTGAAACGGAGGCTTGCCTAGGCAGTGTCGGCAAACCGCTGCCGCACGTTCAGCTTAAATTCGCCGAAGATGGCGAAGTGCTGGTTTCAGGTGCGACTTTCCTAGGCTATACCCACGACGAGTCTGGTCTAACCAGTTCTTTTTGGCCGACAGGTGACATCGGGCATTTAGATCAACAAGGCTATTTACACCTGACAGGACGCAAGAAAAACATATTCATTACCTCATTTGGGCGTAATGTGTCGCCCGAATGGGTAGAAAGCGAATTGACGCTACATCCAGCCATTGCCCAAGCAGCGGTATTCGGCGAGGCTCGCCCTTGGAATGTTGCCGTGATTGTGCCGCGTAGTGTCGAAGCATTGTCCGCCATTGAAAATGCGATTGCGGAAACAAATCGCGTATTACCTGATTACGCCCAAATCAAAAAGTGGATTATTGCTCAAGCCCCATTTTTACCCCAAAATGGACAAATGACCCCAAATGGTCGATTAAAACGCGATGTCATTTTGGCGCAATACCAAGTGGCAATTGACGCAATTTATAACAGCTCCATTTGAGACGCGTTTTAAAGTAGATAAATCCACTCTCATCGTTTAGCCACAAGGAGCATTGATGACAAATTATGAACAGCTACTAGCCGCCACCGAAACCGAGCGCAATGAGCTGCAAAGCCTACCCATTATTCGCGCAGGTGCGGCAGGTCAAGTCAGCCTCGACGCTTATATCGCTTTTTTGACCGAAGCCTATCACCACGTTAAACACACCACGCCATTATTGATGTCCTGTGGTGGCAGATTGTCTGGGCAATATGAGTGGTTACGCACCGCCGTCGCTGAATATATCGACGAAGAAGTGGGGCATCAGGAATGGATACTGAATGACATCAAATCCTGCGGCGGGGATGCCGAAGCTGTGCGCCATGGTCAACCCCGCGCAGCAACTGAACTCATGGTCGCCTACGCATATGACACCATCGCCCGTGTCAATCCTGTGGGATTCTTCGGCATGGTGCTGGTATTGGAAGGCACGAGCGTCGCACTCGCCACCTATATAGGACAAACTTTGCAAAAGAGCCTTAATTTGGGTAGCGGTGCTTTTTCATATCTCAACTCGCATGGCTCACTGGATGTGGAGCATGTGGACTTTTACCAATCACTTATTAACCGTATTGACAACCCAGACGATCTAGCCTGCGTTATTCACCACGCCAAGTTGTTTTATCTGCTTTATGGCAACCTATTCCGCGACTTAGGCAACCGCTTTTTAACGAAAGAAATATCATGAACTTAACCGACAAACGCATCATCTTGACGGGCGCAGCAGGTGGTATAGGCTATCTGGTGGCAAAGCGTTTAGCCGAAAAAGGGGCTCGCTTACTGCTCGTCGAGCGCAACGAAGCGCGTGTCACTGAAATTTGTGCTGAAATCAACCAACTAGACGATATTGCGCTGGCAATGGTCGTGGACTTATCAGCCGAAGGTGCGCCACAACAGGTCGTTGATATGGCCATCCAAGAAATGGGCGGCATCGACATGGTCATCAATAACGCGGGCATCATGGATTTCGCCCTATTTGACCAGCTGGATGCGCTACGCATCGCGCAAACCATACAAGTCAATGTCACCGCGCCTATGTTGCTGACCCATGCGGTGCTGCCCCACTTGCTTGCACAAAATAGCGGACGAATTGTCAACATAGGTTCTACTTTTGGTTCAATTGGATTTGCCCACTTCGCGCCCTATTGCGCCAGTAAATTTGCCATTCGTGGATTTTCTGAAGCCTTACGTCGGGAGTTAGTAGACACTTATGTTGGTGTCACGTACATTTCGCCACGCGCAACCAAAACATCACTCAACAATGCACGCACTACCCAGATGTTGGTTGAAACAAAAACTAATATGGATGAGCCAGAATACGTCGCGGAACAGATCGTGTTAGCCATTGAAGAAGATCGTAAAGAATACTTTATTGGTCAACCCGAATCTTTTTTTGCAAGGCTGAATGGTATTTTTCCAAGATTGATCGATAACGGGCTCTTGAAAAATACCCGTATAGCGCGCAGATATGCTAAAAACTCGTCTTTTTAAAGGAATAGAAATAATGAAGAAAATTGCTTGGCTAGCTGGACTGATACTTAGTATGAATGTTGCATTTGCTGAACCTAACGCGGTTGATACCGCCGTTGAAAAACTTCAACATGAATGGGCAATCGCCAATTACCACACGCCTGAAGATAAACAAGAAGCGTCATTCAAAGCGTTATCCGAATTGGCGCACCAGATGTCCGCGAATAATCCAGGTCATGCCGAGTTGATGATCTGGGAGGCCATTATTGTCAGTGGCTACGCCAAAGCCAAGGGCGGTATCGGCGCATTAGGACTGGCAAAAACCTCTCGCGATTTATTATTTGCGGCAGAAGCGATCAATCCACAAGCATTGCACGGCTCCATCTACACCACGCTTGGCTCTTTACATTATAAAGTCCCTGGCTGGCCCATCGGCTTTGGTGACCAGAAGAAAGCTCGCGCGTATCTAGAAAAATCCTTACAAATGAACCCCACAGGGATAGATCCTAACTATTTCTACGCAGACTTCTTGCTGAGCCGTAGTGAGTACAAAAAAGCCTTAGAGTATTTCCAAAAAGCCCTCGCCGCGCCTGCTCGTCCAGGTCGTGAGGATGCCGATGCGGGACGCAGAAAAGATATTCAAGAAGGTATCGAAAAAACCAAGCAACACCTGTAACCTTTCAGAAGAAGCGATTCGGTTTCATCATGTATACGAACGAATAGATACATCAATCCCATGCGTAGGATGGCCTTTTCGTAGAAATGACCACCAAATCCATTTTTTCTAGCTAGGGTGGCCTTCGCCACCCTTCTTCTCCGCTGAAACCTCGTCAATTCCACAATGACAAATTCACCAAAGTCCGCCATGCAACGCCAACTAATGCTATCCTTCGCACCGTTTAGATGACACGCATCAGGAGTTCAATATGAAAGAGTTTTTCAAACGACTAACGGCTAAAATTACCCAAGCCAAACAACAAACACCCAGTAAGAAGGTAGGCAAGCCTTCGAGTAAGCTAAATAAAATTCTGGTCGCAGTCATTGCAGTATTAATCATGCTCTTTGCAGCTGCTTATTTCCTGTTTGAAACTGAAATCAGTGCCACTTACAGTAGCGTCATGCAGTACTTCGGTGATGATGCTCCTCCTGTTCAAGCTACGCATGCCGCACCACCACCCCCCCCCGTCAAAGCTCCTATCAGTGCGACTTTACCCAGCAGTGCAGTCGCAGCAACGAGTGCAGTGATGTCAACTTCATCGGCTAGCGCAATTATGGCAACCAGTGATGTGGCTGCAGTCAGTGCGATCTCATCTGTCCCTAATGCACAATCCTCTGTCGTCCAAATTGACCCAACATTTGACACTGAGACACCCAATACAACGGTGATAAATACAGAATCAAGTGTCCCTCCCTCAACACACAGAAACACCGCATTTCGTCCTCACAACCGCGATATCCGCCACTGCTTGAGTTTAAAAACGAATGAGGCCATTGCACGTTGCGTTTACCCCAAATAATCACATATCATAAATAGGTAATTATCAACCTAGTTGTCGCCTAATCTCTGCATTTATGCGGCCATTTTGAACCCTCTTTCTGCGTGGATTTTCTCTCTTATTTCGACGCAGTGTTGGTTGGGATTTAGGTATAGATATCTACATATTTTTTTCCAGCTTACCGTCACTCCCGCGAAGGCGGGAAACCTTTTTTGCCCTATTTTCGTAAAAATACAGCCCTCAAACACCTTAATCTGGGCAGGATTACGCCAAATTCAACTTTAGATTCCCGCCTACGCGGGAATGACGAGGACGCTTTTTCACATAACACTATGTTTTAATTTAATTAAGTTATGAGGATACCTATGCCCGCAAACAGGAAGTCGTTTTTGGTTGTACCCGTCTGGCTTTGCAGCGCGCCGTAGTCGTCGTAGTCGTAGCTATCCGTTAGGTTGCCCGCCGCGTCGGTCAGGGCGCGGGTGCTGCCGAGTCCGTCGTCGTGGTAATACGTCCCCTGACCCGCCCTTGTCATCTGGATGCGCTCGATGCCGTACAGGTAAGTCGTGGTATCGCTCACATTGCCCAGCGTGGATTTTTCCTCCGCGACTTGGGCATAGGGCAAGTTGCTGTCGATCAAGTAAGCAACGGTCTTGCCGTCCGCCGTGGTTTTGCCGATGCGGTTGCCGTTCGCGTCGTATTGATAAGTCGCAACCGTGGTCGCATTCGCCGCAATCCCGCCGCGCTTCACCTCGACCAGCCGACTGTTGCTGTCCCACGCGTACAACGTAGTTTCGGTGGGGGTGGTTTTCTGGATCAGGTTGCCGTTGTTGTCCCAACTGTACGCCGTGGTCGCGCTGATGACACCTTGGGTTTTAGTCTCGCTGCTCAGACGGTCGTCCGCGTCGTAGAGGTAGTCGGTGACGGCTTTGGCTAATCCTTGCGTCTCGGTTTTGCTGGTGCGGTTGCCCGTGTTGCCGAAGACATAGCGCGTGACGCTGGGCTGGGTCGGGTTCTTCGGATCCGTGTAGCTGACTTGCGTCAGACGGTTCAACGCGTCGTAAACGTAGTCGCGCGTGTTCAGCGTGCCTGCGCAGCAATTCTCATTTTGACCGTGGGTACGAATTCATTCGTACTCTTTTGGGTGAGTAAGGTCAGTATTTTCAAGACCACCCCCTTGTTTTTCGCCCTTTCGGGCGATGTACGAATAAATTCGTACCCACTCAACCCCGCTGTTTAGTCAAAATGAGAATTGCTGGTGCTTGTGCCCGCTGACCATTGGGCTTTAGGGTTATTGCCAGTTATTGAAGGAGCAATTGGAATCGCTGCAAGCCAATAACAGTGAGGGTTTCAAGACGGTTCAAATATCAATCGGCACTGACCCTATCGATAAAAGACCTGAGTCCTTGCTTTTCATAGAGCCTCAAAAGATACCTTTACAGACAACCCACCATCCACATAGCGGTTTTTCAGCTGTACGAATTTTTTCAGCAAGCACCTCCACCAATTGTGGAGGACAATCATTATCTGCAAAAAAACGCCATTCTTCAAAATCGCGGTGCGCCTTAAATAAGCATCCCATAAATTCAAAATCAACCCAAGTTTCTAACATTGTATTTACTGTGGTATTAACTTTCTGGCAACCAATCCCCTTAAGAAAACTCTTTAGCAATTGGGCTGGTACTTTGGGCTGAATTTCAATCAAACAATTTTTGGTCATCTTGGCAAGATTAAAACGTAAAGAAAAACAGGTTGTACCAAATATTGCTATCAGTAGCAGACTCTATGATTTCTTCATAAGTCTTCCCATTCGCTAACAGCCACTCAACCGTTGGGCCAATTGGATTTCCATATTTATTCATGTTCCTCGCTTCAAGTACAGCGACATCGCGAGATTCCATTTTGGCACGCTCTACAATCTTTGCCTCGTTTCGCAAGGCTACAAGTTTTTCGGCAATTGCCTTTTCCGTTTTACCTGCCGCAGCCATTGTTTTTGTGGTCGTAATCATTCTATACAGAATTGCATTGTAGCTTTGGCGAATAGCTCGATTTTTTGACCACCACTGAATCCAGACAACCGATTTCTTATAACCCAAGACACCAAAAAACAGGGACTCTGTGAATGTCCATCTTGCGGCACTGTAATCACCTTGGTAGAGCTGGTATCCACCGTAAGCGAGGGTAGCAAGATTCATTGAAACTGAAACAGCAGCCATCGCGTCACCCATTCCGAACTTCCCGCTCGGATCGCGCTGGTTTACTGGATCGCCATTCGCATACGCATATTTGTTCAGCGTAATCGGCTGTGTCAGTTTTCCTGCAAACGGATCCAGCCCCGTGAACCTGCCCGTGTTGACATCCAGATGCCTTGCTCGATTGTAATACAACCCCGCCTCAACATCGAACTGTTCGCCCGCAAACAGGAAGTCGTTTTTGGTCGTTCCTGTCTGGCTTTGCAGCGCGCCGTAGTCGTCGTAGTCGTAGCTGTCGGTGAGGTTGCCAGTTTGGTCGGTCAGGGCGCGGGTGCTGCCTAGTCCGTCGTCGTGGTAATACGTCCCTTGACCCGCCCGTGTCATCTGGATGCGCTCGATGCCGTACAGATAGGTGGTGGTATCGGTCACTGTTCCCAGCGTGGATTTTTCCTCCGCGACTTGCGCATAGGGCAAGTTGCTGTCGATCAAGTAAGCAACGGTCTTGCCGTCCGCCGTGGTTTTGGCTATGCGGTTGCCGTTCGCGTCGTATTGATAGGTAGCTGAGCCTAAGTTTTCGTGTACTTAAAATCTGGTCGAATCAACCGTGGGTACGAATTCATTCGTACTGTTACTTGTGAATAAGGCTTGTTTGTTGCCCTATCGGGCGATGTACGAATGAACTCTCATCCACAAGCAACGCGATTGCGACTGCATGATAATTTATAGTCAGGTACTCACCAATCTGTCGTACCCACCAAACCCACTGTTTAGTCGAAATAAAAATATCTGGAAAAATAACGGCTAGCGTTATGTTATTTATGCGATTGTTCTTGACCTTCAAGACTAAGCGATTGGGCATAGATGGCTAGTTTTTTAATTTCGTTGCTTGTCAGTTTTCCACTATCTTTAAATTTTGGCATGACAGAGATTCGATCATGCTGTTCACCAGAGTTAATTCCGTAAGTGATCGTCCGCTTTATACCTTCCAATGTCCCATCGAAACGCCAAATTTTATCAGCCAAATTCGCTCCGCCAATTTGAGGTATTCCTTTTCCACTTTCACCATGACAAGGTGCGCAACCTTTACTGAAAAAAATGGCTTTGCCCTCTATTTCTCGCTCAGGCTGACCTTCACTCAGAGCTTGGACATATTTTGCCACGCTCGTAATTTGCTGTACTGATAGCTTTTTTCGGTATGCGGGCATGTTACCTTGCAGTCCTTCGGATATTGCATCATGTATCGTCTCAATTTTCCCTTCAAAGAGCCAATCTCGATCACTCAGCACTGGTGCAAACAAACCATCTGCAGTCTTATCTCCGTTCCCATTTTCACCGTGACAACCTGCACAATGAACAATAAATAACTTTTGGCTTGTGTGTTTGGCGTACTCAACCAATTCATGATCCGCTAAAATTTCATTCAAACTCAGCGTTTGAATTTTGCCCTCATATTGAGTCAGTTGCTCTTCTTTTACGGAACTTAAATACAAATATGCACCGATCACACAGAAGAGTAAAACGCCCCCAGCGACGCGTATTATGAAACCCGTCTTCGGTTTGCAGAATTTTTCCCAAGGTTTACTCACGATGCAAACATCCCTTAGCGCGTTGGCAAATTCCTACTAATACTTGCGTATCTGAACATCATATTGTTAGTGATATTTACGACTTAACTCATGGACTGCTGCCACTAAAGCCGCTGCATGTTCAGGATTAGTATGTTGCGAAATACCATGACCTAAGTTAAAGACATGACCGCTACCGAAACCAAAACTACTTAACACACGTTCTACTTCGCGGTAAATCGCATCAGGGGAAGCAAACAACACGGCAGGGTCGATATTGCCTTGCAAAGCCACTTTGTCGCCCACTTTTTGGCGCGCCACACCAATATCCATCGACCAGTCCAAACCGACCGCATCACAGCCTGTGTTAGCGATACTTTCGATCCACAAACCGCCACCTTTAGTAAAGACGATGGAAGGGATACGCACGCCGTCTTTTTCTTTAATAAGACCATCGACGATGCGTTGGGTATAAGCCAAAGAGAATTCGTGGAAAGCCGCATGGGACAACACACCACCCCATGAGTCAAAAATCATCACCGCTTGTGCACCCGCTTCAATTTGCGCATTCAAGTAAGCAATCACGGACTGCGTGGTCACTTCCAAAATGTGATGCATCAGCTTGGGTTCGTTGTACATCAAGGTTTTCACCTTGGCGTAATCATCGCTGCCACCGCCTTCCACCATGTAGCAAGACAAGGTAAAGGGGCTACCAGAGAAACCAATCAAAGGCACGCTGCCATTCAGTGCGCCACGAATTTGTGAAACCGCATCTGTCACATAGCGCAAATCTTTGTCTACATCCGCTGGACGCAGTGCCAAGATGGCAGCTTCGTCACGCAAGGGACGCTTAAACTTTGGCCCCTCACCTTCGGAGAAATACAGTCCCAAGCCCATCGCATCAGGTACGGTCAAAATATCGGAAAACAAAATCGCTGCATCTAAAGGAAAGCGTGCCAAGGGTTGCAGCGTCACTTCCGTCGCGTAATCTGGGTTTTTACACAATCCCAAAAAACTACCCGCTTGACGGCGTGTTTCTCGATATTCTGGCAAATACCTACCCGCTTGGCGCATCATCCACAACGGTGTGTATTCAGTCGGCTGACGCAACAAAGCACGCAAGAAGGTATCATTTTTTACTTTGAAATTCATGGTATTTCCCTAATTATTTTTAATCTAGCAAAAGCAATTTGATATTCGCACTGTGCATTCCCTCCCCCTTGCAGGGGGAGGGTTAAGGTGGGGGTAGAATCGTCGTACTGGTGCAAACTTTCAACCCCCATCCCACCCTTCCCCCTGCTAGGGGGAAGGAGCTTTTACCGTGGCAACACCGACGAACCCATCAAGAATTCATCCACTGCACGTGCGCACTGACGGCCTTCGCGGATTGCCCAAACCACCAGTGATTGTCCACGACGCATATCGCCTGCAGCAAAAACCTTATCTACACTGGTGCGGTAGTTGTCAGTATTCGCGGCAACATTGCCACGACCATCCTTTTCCACCCCAAATGCAGCTAACATGTTCGCGCCTGGATGAACAAAACCCATTGCCAAAAACACTAAATCCGCTTGCAGTTCAAATTCGCTACCCGCGATTTCCACTGGCTTGCCGCTGCTCCAGTCCAAACGCACACAACGTAAAGCAGTCACTTGACCCGCAGTATTACCCACAAATTCTTTGGTTGCTACTGACCAATCACGCTCACAACCTTCATCATGCGAACTGGAGGTGCGCAGTTTCAGCGGCCAGTTTGGCCAAACCAAGGACTTATTCTCTGCTTCGGGTGGACGTGGCATGACTTCCAACTGCATCACCGAAATCGCGCCATGACGGTTAGACGTGCCGACGCAATCCGAACCTGTATCACCGCCACCAATCACCACCACACGCTTGCCAGTCGCCTTGATTTGCTCAGGCAACACATCCCCAGCATTCACGCGATTTTGTTGCGGCAAGAACGCCATGGCGTTATACACACCTGTGTATTGACGACCTGGAATGGTCAAATCACGCGGCACTTCTGACCCGCCCGACAAAATCACGGCATCAAACTCTGCAGCCAAAGCGGCAGGAGAAATCGTACTGGTTGACAGATTATTCACACCCGCATCGTGTTCTTGACCGATAAACACACCCGTACGCACGGCAACGCCTTCGGCTTCCATTTGCGCCACACGGCGGTCAATGTGGGATTTTTCAAATTTAAAATCTGGAATGCCGTAGCGCAACAAGCCGCCTACACGGTCATTCTTTTCAAACAAGGTCACATCATGCCCTGCACGCGCCAGTTGTTGTGCCGCTGCCATACCCGCAGGCCCTGCCCCTACGACCGCGACTTTTTTGCCTGTCTTTTGCGCAGAGGGCTGTGGAGCTACCCAACCATTTTCCCACGCTTTGTCGATAATCGCGTGTTCGATGGATTTAATACCCACCGCGTCGCCATTCAAATTGACGGTACAGGCGGCTTCACAAGGTGCAGGACAAATGCGTCCTGTAAATTCAGGGAAGTTATTGGTGGAATGCAACACATCCAACGCTTCTTTCCAATTACCGCGATACACCAAATCATTCCAATCAGGAATAATGTTGTTAATTGGGCAACCTGAGGTACAGAATGGGATGCCACAATCCATGCAGCGTGCTGCTTGTTGACCTGCGTCTGCATCGGTCAAATGCAGCACGAATTCCTGGTAATTTTTCAGGCGATCCGCGACGGGCAAATAGTCTTCACTCAGACGCTGAAACTCCATAAATCCTGTTGGCTTACCCATTATGCACACTCCTTCTGTTGCGCCGCCATTTCTTGCAAAGCACGGCGATATTCCGTAGGCATCACTTTAACGAACTTAGGCAGGCTTGCCGCCCAGTTATCCAAAATTTGTCGAGCACAGGGACTATTGGTATAGCGCACATGACGTTCAATTTGCTCACGCAACACATGTTCATCCGCCTTATTCAGGTGATTGAAATGCACACGACCATGGCTCTCAGGAAGCTCTTCCGTACGATCCAATGTCGCCAATTCCTCTGGCACGGGTTCCAACTCAACCATTGCCAAGTTGCAACGTTGCTTAAACTGACCATCTTCATCTAGCACATAAGCCACGCCGCCCGACATCCCAGCCGCAAAGTTGCGCCCTGTTTTGCCCAATACAATGACCATCCCGCCCGTCATGTATTCGCAACCGTGATCGCCCAAGCCTTCTACCACGGCGATTGCACCCGAATTTCGCACGGCAAAGCGTTCGCCCGCCACGCCGCTCAAGTAGCATGTGCCCGACGTTGCGCCGTACAACACGGTGTTGCCCGCGATGATGTTTTCGTGCGCAATCAGTTTGGAATGCGACGGTGGCGAAATGGCGATACGACCACCACACAAGCCTTTGCCCACATAATCGTTGCCTTCGCCGCGCAGATTGAACGACACGCCTTTCATCAAGAACGCGCCGAAACTTTGTCCTGCCGTGCCGTTAAAGGTGACGTTAATGCTGTCTTCTGCCAAGCCTGCTTGACCATAGCGTTTCGCCACTTCGTGCGACAACATCGTGCCGACCGTGCGGTTGACGTTGGTGATTTTGCTTTCGATGCTGACGCTTTGTTCTTTGCTCAATGCCGCTTGCGCTTGTGCAATCAAGCTGTTATCCAAAGCTTTTTCCAACTCGTGATCTTGTGCACCATCATGGCGACGTGCCACGCTAGCAGCCACATTGGGTTGATGGAACACTTTAGAGAAATCCAAGCCTTGCGATTTCCAATGCGCGATGCTGTGTTTCATGCCCAACAAATCGCTGCGACCAATCAGGTCTTCAAAGCGACGGATACCCATTTCAGCCATCAATTCACGCACTTCTTCAGCGACGAAGAAGAAGTAATTCACCACGTGTTCAGGTTGACCAGTGAACTTCTGACGCAACACAGGATCTTGTGTCGCCACGCCGACAGGGCAAGTATTGAGATGGCATTTACGCATCATCACGCAACCTTCCACCACCAACGGTGCCGTGGCGAAACCAAATTCGTCCGCGCCCAACAACGCGCCAATCAGCACGTCGCGCCCTGTTTTCAATTGACCATCAACTTGCAATGCGATACGGCCGCGCAATTGGTTCAACACCAAGGTTTGTTGTGCTTCGGCCAAACCGAGTTCCCACGGTGTGCCTGCATGTTTGATCGAGGACACGGGCGACGCGCCTGTGCCGCCGTCAAAACCCGACACCACAATGTGATCGGCTTTGGCTTTGGACACGCCTGCGGCAACTGTGCCTACGCCCACTTCGGACACTAATTTGACCGAAATCGACGCAGAAGGATTGGCATTTTTCAGATCGTGAATGAGCTGCGCCAAATCTTCGATGGAATAAATATCGTGATGCGGAGGAGGTGAAATCAAGCCCACGCCAGGGACGGAGAAACGCAATTTCGCGATGTATTCCGACACTTTGCCGCCAGGTAATTGACCGCCTTCACCTGGTTTCGCGCCTTGCGCCATCTTGATTTGAATCTGGTCAGCATTGGACAAGTATTCTGCCGTCACACCAAAACGTCCCGAAGCCACTTGTTTGATACTGGAGCGCAACGAGTCGCCCGCCAACATCATGCGGTCGGTTTCAATACGGCTCTTACCGATGATGTCGGACAGCATTTCGCCGCCTTTGAACACGCCGAAACGTGCCGCATCTTCCCCGCCTTCGCCTGTATTAGAACGCCCGCCGAGGCGGTTCATCGCAATCGCCAAAGTGGTATGCGCTTCAGTCGAAATTGACCCCAGCGACATCGCGCCCGTTACAAAACGTTTAACGATTTCTTTCGCAGGTTGAACTTCCGCCAAAGGCACGGCTGCGCCCGCAGGTTTAATCTCGAACAAACCGCGCAGCGTTTTCAGCTTTTGGCTTTGTTCGTTAATCAGCTTGGCGTACTCTTTGTAGGTCGTAAAGTTATTGGTGCGGGTCGCATTTTGCAATTTCGCAATGGAATCAGGTGTCCACATGTGCTCTTCGCCACGCACGCGGTACGCATATTCGCCACCCGCTTCCAACGCGTTTGCCAGCACAGGGTCGGCTCCAAAAGCATTGCGATGGGTGCGCACGGTTTCTTCTGCCACTTCTGTCAGACCGATCCCTTCAATTTGCGTCGCCGTCCCTGTGAAGCAATCCGCCACAAAGGAAGCATTCAAGCCAATCGCTTCAAAAATTTGCGCGCCGCAATAAGATTGATAAGTCGAAATGCCCATCTTGGACATGACCTTCATCAAGCCCTTATTGATCGCTTTGATAAAGCGTTTTTTCGCTTCTTTGACATCGACATTCGCGGGCAATTTCAAAGACGCGATAGTTTCATATGCCAACCAAGGGCAAACTGCTTCCGCTCCATAACCTGCCAACAACGCAAAGTGATGCACTTCACGTGCCGAACCTGTATCCACCACCAAGCCCGTGCTGGTACGCAAGCCTTCTTGCACCAAATGCAAATGCACTTTAGAACACGCCACCAATGCGGGAATAGCAATACGTTCTGCCGATACCGCACGATCAGACAAAATCAGCACGTTGTAACCGTTAGCAACCGCTTGATCGGCCGCTGCACACAAGGCGCGCAAAGCCACATCACAACCTGCCGCACCTTCTGTTGCGGGATAGGTCATGTCCAACACCAAGGAGCGATAACGCCCTTGAGTCAACGCCGCAACATCACGCAACTTGGCAATATCGTCATTCGATAGCACAGGCTGATGCACTTCCAAGCGCAACGGCGGATTGGTTTCGTTAATCCCCAACAAGTTCGGTTTAGGGCCGATGAAGGAGGTCAACGACATGACGATTTCTTCACGGATCGGATCGATCGGCGGATTGGTCACTTGCGCAAACAATTGTTGGAAGTAGTCGTAGAGAGAACGATTTTTATTGGACAACACGGGCAATGCCGCGTCCACGCCCATCGAGCCTGTCGGTTCTTCGCCCGCATTCACCATCGGCGCAAGAATAAATTTCAAATCTTCTTGTGAATAGCCAAACGCTTGTTGTGTATCCAACAGTGAAGCATTCAACGCAGGCACTTCGCCCGCCCCCGCTGCCATATCACTCAAGTGATAGCGCGACTGATCCACCCATTGACGGTAAGGCTTGGCATTCGCCAATTGATTTTTAAGTTCAGTATCATCGACGATACGACCCGCTTCCATGTCGATCAAGAACATACGACCTGGTTGCAACCGCCATTTCTTGATGATTTTTTCTTGAGGAATATCCAACACACCCATTTCGGATGCCATCAACACCATGTCGTCATCGGTAATCAGGTAGCGCGCAGGGCGCAAGCCATTACGGTCTAAGGTCGCGCCTATCATGCGCCCATCGGTAAACGCCACGGCAGCAGGACCATCCCAAGGCTCCATCAACGCGGCATGGTATTCGTAGAACGCACGGCGTTCTTCGTCCATCAACGGATTGCCCGCCCATGCTTCAGGAATCAACAACATCATGGCGTGTGGCAAGGAATAACCACCCGCAACCAACAATTCCAACGCATTATCGAAACACGCGGAATCAGACTGCCCTTCGGCAATCAATGGCCATAGTTTCTCTAAATCTTCGCCCAGCAAATCAGACGACATCGCGGCATGGCGCGCCGTCATCCAATTCACGTTGCCGCGCACGGTGTTGATTTCACCGTTATGCGCAATCATGCGGAACGGATGCGCCAAATCCCAAGTGGGGAAAGTGTTGGTCGAGAAACGCTGATGCACCAACGCCAACGCACTGATGACGGTTTCGTCTTGCAAATCAAAGTAGTATTTACCCACTTGATCCGCCAGCAACATGCCTTTATAGACTATGGTGCGCGCCGACATCGACGGCATATAGAAACCTTTGCCCGCGCCATTCAAGCCGCGCACCGCGTGTTCCGCCGTTTTGCGAATCACAAATAGTTTGCGTTCAAAAGCATTCGCGTCTGCACAGTTCGCCCCGCGACCAATAAACACTTGGCGCACACAAGGTTCAACAGGTTTCACGCTTTCGCCCAAAATCGAACTATCGACAGGCACATCGCGCCAGCCCAACAGCGTTTGACCTTCGGCTGCAATTTTGTCTGCAAGGATTTGCTCACAAGCCGTACGTCCCGCCGCATCACGCGGCAAGAACACCATGCCCACGCCATAGTCACCCGCGGCGGGCAAGGTCACGCCCAACGAGGCACATTTGGCACGCAAAAACGCGTCTGGCACTTGCAACAAAATCCCCGCGCCATCGCCTGCCAGTGGGTCAGCCCCCACCGCGCCGCGATGCGTCAAATTTTCCAAGATTTTCAAACCTTGGCTCACCATACTATGGCTTTTTTGTCCCTTAATATGGGCGACAAAACCCACTCCACAGGCATCGCGCTCTTGGCGCGGATCGTACAAGCCTTGTTGCATCGGCAAAGAAGAGTTGCTCACGGCGTTCCTCAAATCAAAACATTTAAGCAAAAAAATAGCGACAAAAGCCGCCACGTCATCAAAACAAAAAGCGAAAGGGCGGGAATCTTACCTTGTCTCAAGGCAAGGGGCAACGCCCGACAAGCAATTATCGCGGGATGATCGACTGATTTATCAGTTTTTTACCAATTTATCAAAAACTTATCTATTTAGTTTTTTTACACCCCGCGTTCCAGAATTGCCTATTTCTTATCCAACAGAGGCTGCAAATACCGTCCCGTCACGCTCTCTGGATGCACAGCGATCTCTCTTGGCGTACCTTCGGCAATAATCCGCCCACCGCCATCGCCGCCTTCAGGACCAAGGTCAATCACCCAATCTGCGGTTTTAATCACATCCAGATTGTGCTCAATCACCACCACGGTATTCCCTTGATCGCGCAGCTTGTGGATCACTTTCAACAACAAGGCGATGTCATGAAAATGCAACCCAGTGGTCGGTTCATCCAGAATATACAACGTGCGCCCCGTATCGCGTTTGGAGAGTTCCAGCGACAGCTTCACGCGCTGCGCTTCACCGCCCGACAAAGTCGTAGCCGATTGCCCCAGCGTGATATAGCCCAGCCCCACATCCAGCAAAGTTTGCAATTTGCGCGCAATAATCGGTACGGCTTTGAAAAACTCGTGCGCTTGTTCCACGGTCATTTGCAAAATCTGGTGGATATTCTTGCCTTTGTACTGCACTTCCAAGGTTTCGCGGTTGTAGCGATGCCCGTGACACACATCGCACGGCACATACACATCGGGCAAAAAGTGCATTTCGACTTTAATCACCCCATCGCCTTGGCAGGATTCGCAACGCCCGCCTTTGACATTAAACGAAAAACGCCCTGGTCCATAACCGCGTTCACGCGCAGCAGGTACACCCGCGAACAGCTCACGAATGGGCGTAAATAAGCCTGTATAAGTCGCAGGATTCGAGCGTGGCGTGCGCCCAATCGGGCTTTGATCAACATTAATGACTTTATCAAAGAACGCCAAACCATCAATCGACACATGGGGCGCAGGCTCGGTATGACTGGCATACAAATGTTGCGACACGGCGGGATAAAGCGTGTCGTTAATCAAGGTCGATTTACCCGAACCCGATACGCCCGTCACACACACCAACAAGCCCACGGGCAAATTCAAGGTGACTTCTTTTAGGTTATTCCCCGTCGCGCCCACAATTTGCAACATCCGCTCAGGGTTAATGGCGTGTATGGTTTCAGGCATCGCAATGCTGCGCCGTCCTGTCAAATAATCACCCGTCAACGAATTCTCATTGGCACAAATATCGGCTGGTGTGCCTTGCGCCACAATCAATCCACCGTGTTCACCCGCGCCTGGCCCCATATCCACCACATAATCGGCATGGCGGATCGCATCTTCATCGTGCTCCACCACAATCACGCTGTTGCCCATATCGCGCAGCATTTTCAGCGTGTCCAACAAACGGTCGTTATCGCGCTGATGCAAGCCAATCGACGGCTCATCCAACACATACATCACGCCCGTTAAGCCAGAACCAATTTGCGAAGCCAAGCGAATCCGTTGTGCCTCGCCGCCCGACAAGGTGTCTGCTGAGCGTTCCAGCGACAAATAATCCAACCCGACATTATTCAAAAAGGTCAGCCGACTGATAATTTCATGCACGATGCGCTCGGCAATCGCCGCTTTGCTGCCTTGCAAAGTCAATTGTTTGAAAAACGCCAAAGTTTGTCTCAAAGGCAATGCGCTGATTTCATGTAGATTTTTATCTGCAATCCGCACATGACGCGCCGCCAGTCGCAGCCGTGAACCGTTGCATTCTGGACACACGCAGCCATTCAAATACTTCGCCAATTCCTCGCGCACCGTGGGCGAGTCGGTTTCTTTATAGCGACGCTCAAAGTTATGCACAATGCCTTCAAACGCGTGTTCGCGCAGCACCGCTTTACCGCGTTCGTTAATGTATTGAAACGCGATTTCTTCCTTGCCGCTGCCGTACAAAATCACTTGCTGTATCGGCTCAGGCAGGCTTTCAAAGGATTGTTCCAAATCAAAGGCGTAATGTTTCGCCAAACTGGCGAGCAACTGGTGATAAAACTGATTGCGCCTGTCCCAGCCTTTAATCGCGCCCGAACTCAAGGACAGCGACGGAAATGCCACCACGCGCTTGGGATCAAAAAAGTTGATATTGCCCAAGCCGTCGCACTTAGGACACGCACCCATTGGATTATTAAAGGAAAATAAGCGCGGCTCTAATTCAGGCAAAGAATAATGGCAAATCGGGCAGGCAAATTTCGCCGAAAACAAATGTGTGACGTTGCTATCCATTTCCACCGCCAACGCCCGCCCCTCGGCATGACGCAACGCAGTTTCAAACGATTCCGCCAGCCGTTGCTTATTGTCGGGATGAACTTTCAGCCTATCCACCACAATTTCTACCGTGTGTTTTTTGGTTTTTTGCAGCGCGGGCAACGCGTCGATTTCATACACTTCATCGTCTATGCGCAGCCGCGTAAAGCCTTGCGCCCGCAATTCGTCGAACAAATCCAGTTGTTCGCCTTTGCGCGCCACGACCAAGGGCGACAAAATCATCACTTTCGTGCCCTCAGGCAAGGCCAAAACATGATCCACCATCTGCCCTACGCTTTGCGCTTGCAACAATAAATTATGCTGCGGACAAAACGGATCACCCGCCCGCGCAAACAAAAGCCGCAAATAATCATGGATTTCGGTAATCGTCCCCACCGTGGAACGCGGATTATGCGACGTGGCTTTTTGCTCAATGGCAATCGCGGGCGACAAGCCCTCAATCAAATCCACATCGGGTTTTTCCATCAACTGCAAAAATTGCCGCGCATACGCCGACAACGATTCCACATACCGCCGCTGTCCTTCCGCATACAGCGTATCGAACGCCAAGGAAGATTTGCCCGACCCCGACAAGCCCGTAATCACCACCAATTGATGACGTGGTAAATCCAAACTGATGTTTTTCAGATTATGCGTGCGCGCACCGCGAATTTTGATGTATTCCATGCTAGTCGTGTAGGTCGGGACAATAAGGAAGGGCAAGGAGTGTACGCGAATTTAGGTGGGAACCCAAATGGCATGACAGAGAAACCCAAGTAAATACCGTTGCCCATTATTCCAATGTCACGTCACATCATGCAAACGAGGATAACAACCCAGTTTGTAGGTGCGATTAGCGCAGCGTAATCGCAGGATCAAATACCCATTGCCGCTCCCTTATCAAACACCCATAATCCAACAAACTTTCCAACGCCCTCAAATAATGTCCAACTACAAACGCGTCTATGTACATGGCGGAACATGGTTTTTTACGGTCAATCTATTGCAAATACAGCACAACGATTTGCTCATTCGCCACATCGACCTATTAAGGGAAGTCGTCAAAAATGTACGGCACAACCATCCATTTCAGATTGATGCATGGGTCGTATTACCTGATCATCTACATTGTGTTTGGACATTACCGCCAGACGATACTGATTTCAGCACCCGCTGGCGGTTAATCAAAAATGGATTTTCCAGAGCCATCCCCAAAACCGAGTGGCGTTCCCAAACGCGCATACAAAATGGTGAGCGGGGAATATGGCAACGACATTATTGGGAACATTACATCCGCGATAAATTGGATTACCAACGCCATCTGGATTATGTACATGTCAACCCGCTCAAGCACGGCTATGTCAAACGAGTCTCAGATTGGCCATATTCAACGTTTCATCGTGAGGTCGCGAGGGGAAATTATCCGATGGATTGGTGCGGGGAGATTGAGGCTGCGGTGGCGGGAGGAGATTGAATTGGCGAGTTGGCGGGGCATTCGTGCGATTGCGCTACGCTAATCGCACCTACGGCACTTTATCGCGACTCGTAATGTGAAATCTGTCCCCGTTTTCATCAAGCTTTGCGAGATGGTCGTGGATTGAAAGCAACTCATTAGCGAGTGGAACAATCTTAAATTCTTCGTTTAACAGGCGAAACTCACTAGAATCCACGAAGTAGGCTCGAAAGAAGTGCCCAGGGACTCCCTCGTCCTCTGGCTTGAGTCCAACGTATTCAGGGAATACATAACCCACTACGCCAGAAGCAACGTAGTT
This sequence comes from Gallionella sp., assembly GCA_028688275.1. Taxonomy (GTDB): domain Bacteria; phylum Pseudomonadota; class Gammaproteobacteria; order Burkholderiales; family Gallionellaceae; genus Gallionella. The sequence continues at coordinate 46,129 of JAQTYN010000022.1, forward strand.
GTCGAGACGCTCATCAAAGTGCTCCAAGGCATTTCGTAAATCGCGACTAAACAACGGACTCAATTCATCTACGTCAAATGCTTCACGAAGATATTTGCCACGAGATTCGTGATTTTTTCGTACTGGCCAAAAATAGCGAGACAGGGCGGCACTTTGTAGCACCATGTTCTGAAGCTCGTTTAGTATTGCTTTTGTCGGTAATTGACGAATGTCCTTGTGCGTTAGCTGCTCTGGTAGCTTGTCGAATATCTCATCTAGGCGAGCGATAGAGCGGACAGCAGATGAGCTGTTGAACAACATGCTTTGAATATAGAAGGCCTCAAACGGAGACCAGATAACAGGTTTGTCGATGTTCATGTTATTTGTGGGCTAGTGTGAAAGGCAACTCGTAGGTGCGATTAGCGTAGCGTAATCGCACGCATGCCTGTCCACCTTTTTCACTCTATCATAAAATCATCGCGCCCATCGACTGGACAAATGCATATTGTCCACATCACAGTAACGCATTGAATATAATAAACAAGATATTTGTGCGATTACGCTACGCTAATCGCACCTACGAATGAACGAAAAGCTACCTAGCAGTATCATTTTTACTAAGCCACGCTCGTCAAACTCCGCCACCAACCACAAAAATCCGTGTCAATTCCTCTCTCGCACATGTACAATAACACGTACATTATCTATGGAGTTTTACAAATGGATGCAATGACTTATTCCACCGCACGGGCGAATTTCGCTAGCGCGATGAACCGCGTGTGCGAAGACCACGAAGCCTTGATTATCACGCGCAATGGGCAACCTTCCGTCGTCATGCTGTCGCTAGAGGATTATAAATCTCTGGAGGAAACGGCTTATTTGTTGCGCACACCCGCCAATGCGCGACGTTTGTTGTCCGCCATCACACAGCTCAATACAGGCAAAGGGATAGCGCGGGAACTGGCAGAATGAAGCTGATTTTTGCCGATGAGGCATGGGAAGATTATCTGTATTGGCAAAAGCAGGATAAGCGCATGGTGGAACGCATCAATAAATTGATCCACGAAACACAGCGAGATCCCTTTGCGGGGGTGGGAAAACCAGAAGCATTAAAACACGCTTTAGCAGGATTTTGGTCACGCCGCATCACCGAAGAACACCGCATGGTTTACCGCATCGAAGGCGACGCGCTGCTGATTGCGCAATTGCGTTTGCATTATTGAGGCACATACCCCTCCGCCCACTCAGCTTCTTAGTGTTTCAGGCTCAATCAGCAAGCATATCCCATATGCAATACGAGATATTCGCAAGGTAACTCAGGGCAAATTTCACCAACCCGCAGCATGACCGCATTATTTTGTTTAGAATCCACACTCAAACTTTTCCAAGGATATTTTTATGCTGACCATCGACCTTGATCTTGAATTGGAAGCTTCTTTAGCGGCAGTGGCGAAACAAAAACACTGCACACAGAATGAGTTAATTAAAAAACTATTAAGTCACTACTTGACTGATTATCAATCTAATAATAATCATTTTTCAACTTTAGTTGATCGCATTAAGCCCGTGAAGGCTGCTTATTCTGCCGAGGAAATGGGACAGATGTTGCGCGAAGGCAAGGAGCAATTTTTAATTGCTGCGCACGCACATCATGTCCAATAAACTCGTTTTAGGGAAGTACTGAACAATCCATAAATCGACACGAGATTAACGTACCAATTGGGTAAAATTGGGTGCAATTTAAGATTTGTGGTTCTGGAATTGCGATTTTGAATGGATTATTTCCTATTTTCCG
>JAQTYN010000073.1 GCA_028688275.1 Gallionella sp.
CGGTACGACGCTCCTTGCTCTCCCACGGGCTTGATGTCCCAGAGGGGTATCGAACTGCCGTACCGAACCAGATAAGATTAACTAACAAAAAACTAACCTTGTCTAGCAAACTAAGCATACAAGGGGCAGGGGGAGCGGGAAACTGGTTGGCAATGCAACCGCCCTCTCCCTAACCCTCTCCCGTAAACGGGCGAGGGGACTGCGTGCTACATGGTGCGTGAACGAAGAACCCCCTTCCCACTTCACCCTTCTCGATCAATGCCGACTCGGCTCACTTTTCCCATCCCAACCACCCCCCAAGGCTTTATAAACTGCAATCCACGCCGATACACTTTCGCGTTGCAAGACAATGAGGGCTTCTTTGGCTTGTAGCTCGTCCCGTTGCGCGCCTTCTAATTCCAGCCAATTTGCCATGCCTGCGACTTGGCGGGCGGCCGTAATTTGATGGATAGATAGCAAGGGTGCATAGGATTTTTGGGCAGCGATGAAACGGGTATTGGAGACATCCAAGCGTATCAGCGAGTCTTCGATTTCGCGCACGGCTTCGCGCACGGTGCGGCGATAACTAGCGTCGGCGTAGTCAAAGCGAGCTTTCGCACCTTCCATGAGGGATTTGCGTTTGCCGCCGTCAAACAAGGGAATCGACAAACTAGGGCCAAATGACCAAGTGGTCGCTTGCAAATTAGCCCCGCCGACCTGCACGCGATTGAAACCTATCGAACCGAGCAAAGATAAGCTGGGCAATAGCGCGGCTTTGGATGCGCCAATGTCAGCACTCGCCGCCGCCAAGTTAAATTCTGCTGCCGCGACATCGGGGCGTTGGCTCAAAGCATTTGCCGCGACTTGACTGACCTCTAACGACGTGGGAGTGGGCAATTGACCACGTTGGGCGGATAAACGTGCTTGCAAATCAGACGAACCGATGCCTGTTAAGGCGATGAGTTTGTTGACACTGCGAGCGCAATCACCTTGTTTAGCCGCGTAGGCGGCGGCACTGTCTAATTGGCTGATTTGGGTACGTGCAGTTTCCACGTCGGACGCGAGCCCTGCGGCTTGTTTTTGCCGAACCATAGACAAGGTGTGGTCGCGAGACTGACTTACTTGTTGATAAACATCAGCGGTGGCTTCGCATTGGCGCAATTCGACATAAGCATCTGCGACTTCCGCCGCCAACGAAATCCGCGCCGCGTGCCATTGCGCACCACTTGCGTCGAAATTGGCGGTGGCCAATTCGGCGTTGCGGCGATTTTTGCCAAATAAATCTAACTCCCAACCCGCATCAAAGCCCGCCCGATTCAGCGTTTGGCGAACCACTTGCTGACCAAACACTGACTGACTTTTGGTGGAAGCCAAGCTCGCACCCACGGAGGGTAAAAATACACCCCGACTGCCCTCGGCATTGGCACGTGCTTCTTGCACTTTCGCCCACGCCATATCCAACGACGGACTGGTTTGTTCTGCGTCTGCAATCAGTTGATTCAAAACAGGATCATTAAATTGTGCCCACCATTGCGTCAAGTTTTCCACCTTGCCGCCATGTGGCAACGGTGCGCGCCACGATTGAGTAGGATGTGCGGGCTGCACAAAATCAGGTCCCACTGCGCATCCCGTCAGCGATAGCAAGATCATCCATCCCAGTAATTTATTCATGCTGTCCTCGTTCCGCATCTATCAAGGTTTTGGCGTAGCCGACCAATCGTTGCAAGCGCAGCTCGCCCGCATTTTTCCCGTGGATCAATTCGGGCGAGAGCACTTCCACCACGCGCCGCCCATGCACAAACGCGCTTCCCATGCCCATGATGGCAAAGGCCAGTTGTTCAACGGCCAAATCGGATTCAATTTTGCCCAGTTCACGACACAATAACTGCTTTAATTTTTCGTGATTAGGCTTGATATGTTCTGATAACGCATCGCCCAGTATCCCGCTTGGATCCGCTTCTTCCCGCGCGTGCAGCTGCATAAATTTTTGCAGCATCACTTCTTCCGCTGTCGCAACAGGTGGGAGCATCCATTGATAAAAGCTGGATAAAGCCTGCTCCAAGGTGACCGATTCAATGTCAACATGTGCAAAAACGTTAGATTTTTCAGCAAAGGGCAGCGCAAATACCGCGCGATACAGCCCCGCCTTATCCGCAAAGTAATAGTGAATCGCCGCCAAATTGACCTCTGCTCGACGGCTAATTTCACGCGTCGTGGCGGCGTGGAAACCGACTTCCGCAAACACTTCCATGCCCGCATGTAGCAAGCGCATACGCGCATCTTCTGGTTGTTTCATACCGAATATTTAGTTAATCAGTTCAATGTGCGCACACATTAAGTCAAACGACCGATTAAGTCAAATGACTTAATCGGTCGTTTGAACATAAAAAAGGACACCGAAGCATCCTTTTTTGTTGCGCAAGCGAAGTAAGTGCTGATTTATTCGGCTTTATAGTTTTTTGCTGGCGCAAAGATGCTTATTTATCAATGTACTGGATTCCGACTTTCGTCGGAATGACGAAATTGCTTTATTTCGCCATCATCCGCCAATGCACACGGGGCAACCATGTTCCGACTAACATTCCCGCCAAACTGAACAGAAATCCCACCAATTGCGGTGGCCAATAAGTTGCGGGCTGGGTGATTTCCATAAACAGCCAACTGGACAATCCCAATGCGATGGAGAGCAACGCACCTTGGGTATTAGCACGCTTCCAGTACAATCCAAACGCCAATGGGATAAATGCCCCCACCAAAGTAATTTTGTAGGCGTTTTCGACCATTTTCATAATCCCCGCGTCGGAGTGTAAGGCTGACCACAGTACGATAGACCCAAAGGTCAGCACGATGATGCGCATGGTGCGCAGCATTTGGTGGTCGCTCATGTGCTTCATGGCAAAGTGTTTGAGAATATTTTCAGTGAACATCACCGAGGGGGCAAGTAGCGTTGCCGAGGCGGTACTCATAATGGCGGACAGCAATGCACCAAAGAAAAAAATCTGGGCTGCCAGCGGGGTGTGTTGCAAAATCAGCGTCGGCAAAACCATTTGTGAATTGGTTTCGACCAGTCCGCCAAAGACTTTCGGGTCAATCAGCATCGCGGATAATGCCAAAAACATCGGCACAAAAGCGAAGAAAAAGTACAGCACACCACCCAATACGGATCCACGCACGGCGGTTTTTTCATCTTTGGCGGAAGTCATGCGTTGGAATACGTCTTGTTGCGGGATCGAACCCAGCATCATGGTCAGCCACGCACCAATGAAAGGAACCCATTTATCCATGCCGCCCGTTGGAAAAAACGCCAGCTTCCCCGTGCTGCTGGCGTGCTCCCATACTTTTGCCACGCCGCCCACCTCGCCATTGACCAGATAGGCGATAAACAACATCCCCGCCATAATCACCGTCATTTGCACAAAATCCAGCAACGCCACCGACCACATCCCGCCAAACAAGGTGTACACCATCACGATGCTCATGCCGAGCACCATCCCTGTTTCGGGTGCAATACCCCCCACCAAATGAAAAACCAACCCTAGTGCCACCACCTGTGCCGACACCCAGCCCAAATACGACACCATAATGCAGATGGTCATCAACAATTCCACCGTACGGTTGTAGCGCACACGGTAATAATCGCCGATGGTTAACAAATTCATGCGATACAACAAGGGCGCGAAAAACAGTCCCGCAATCACCAAACACAAGCTCGCGCCAAACGGATCGGCAACCACGCCGCTTAAACCTTCTTTGACAAAAGTCGCGGAAATGCCCAACACCGTTTCTGCACCGAACCACGTAGCAAACACCGTTGCCGTGACAATGGGCAAGGGCAAATTACGTCCCGCCACCACAAAGTCCCGCGCCGTATGCACTCGCCTCGCCGCATATAAACCGATGCCAACGGATAAACCCAAATATAAAACCACAAACCAAATCAACATAATGTCATAAACTTAGGATGAAATAAGCCCAATTTTAGCAGCGATCAATTGCGCGTGAATAAGGTAAACAGAACAATTTATCCCCAAGTTTACCCTGTCGGGCGAGGTACGAATCTGTCGTACCCACGGTCAAAGTAATCATGGCTGCCAGTACCCAACTTTATTTGTGCGGTATCGGCTCTTCGCTTAGAATACCACCAAGTTCCATGTAAATTTTGCTGCGGCAAAGTTTACTGGAATGGAGAAGTATTTTTAATGAGGTTGCGACCTTAAGCTTGCGTTGCTATTGGCTATGCAGGATTTTAACGAATGGGGAGAATGGAAATGAAGCGGCAAACAGGTTTTACTTTAATTGAGTTGGTGATGGTCATTGTGATTTTGGGGGTGTTAGCAGCAGCTGCACTACCAAAATTTGTGAATTTAAAAGGCGAAGCACAAACTGCAACCTTGGCGGGGGTAGCGGGATCGTTGAATACCGCTATAGCGATGAATTATGCGATTCGCGGTTTAAATCCGGCCAGCGGGACGGGAACGGTAGGCAAGTCATGTGTGACCATCTTCGGTAATTTATTGGAGGGCGGCCTTCCTGAACCCTATCTAACAGGTAGCACCACCGCTAACAGTGCGTTTCCGCTAAATGTTTTTCCTAGCAATACGGCCACGAATCCTAAGCAGTGTTTATTGAGCGCGGATGGCGTTGTTTCTGTTGTGGTTCCTGTTGTTTCCCTCCCGTAAGTTGCACAGCAGATTGCTCAAGTAAATTCATTGCACCCCGTTGTGTTTCGGTGTAGAGTAATAACCGTCTGATGGGTTGCTGCGGTGACTCTGATGACAAGGCATCTTTAAGTCGTGTTTTTAACGAGACTGCGGTCTCAAAACAAGGAGTTTTAAAATGAAAAAACAATCTGGTTTTACCTTAATTGAATTGGTGATGGTTATTGTGATTTTGGGTATTTTGGCTGCGGCTGCTTTGCCAAAGTTTGTTAATCTGAAGGATGAGGCTCAATTGGCAGCATTGAAGGGTGTCGCGGGTTCAATTTCCAGTGGCAATACCATCAACTATGCAGTGCGCAGTTTGAATTCAGCCAGTGGTATAGCGATTGCTGACTGTAGTACAGCAGGTGGCTTGCTGGAAGGTGGTTTACCAAATAACTATGCCATCACTGCCGCTGCGATTACCGCTGGTACGACCGCAACCTGCACACTTTCAACCAGCGGTGTTACTCCCGCAGTTACAACAACCTTTACTGCGACAGGTATTTAACCTCTTCACTTAGGTTGTGCAGAAACGGGCGTCTTCGGATGCCCGTTTTTTTATGGCAAAAAAAGCGTAATACATGACTTATTTCGGCAGTTTCATTGGACGGGAAATTCATATAAAATCATTATAGTTAAACAAAAACAATATATTACAAATATGGCTTGATTTTTGCTTTAAATGGAAATGCGCATAAACATGCCAACCCCCATTCAAGGAGATAAAAAATGAAAGCATTACAACAAGGCTTTACCTTAATTGAGTTAATGATTGTGGTCGCAATCATTGGCATTTTAGCCGCCGTCGCTATTCCTGCTTATGGTGACTACACCGCCCGCGCACAAGCCGCAGAAGCCATGACCTTATTGGATGGTTTAAAAACTCCGATGACAGAAGCTTTTACCACAGATGGCACTTGGGATGTAACCTCTGTGAGTGCGGTTTTATCTGGCAAATACGTTGCTTCCGTCACGGATTGTAACGATGCTACCAATAAATGTATTGCTGGGGTTCGGAATACCCCTGCTGCCATGCTGTTAGGCGCAACTGCTATTCAAGCTACTTATAAAACAACTGGGGTCAGTAGAAAAATTGCAGGCAAAACAGTCCACATGCTCTACAACACCATGACAGGTGCTTGGACCTGTGCGAATGGTGATGGTCAAAATAACTTAGGTGCCCCTGTTACCGCTGCGACATCAGCTATTCCTGGTCTTCAACCTTTGCCAGTCAATTTACTCCCGAAATCCTGCACCTCTTAGTACGTATTGCAAACTGGAGAAATTCAGAAATCGCTGATTAAATGCGTTCGCCCTGAGCCTGTCGAAGGATGGGCGTATTTAATTCTTTGATTTCCTTAAATCTTTGGTTCATGGTGAGCTTGTCGAACCATGAACGGATAAAGCCCGTTGAGTATGGGAGGGTTTTATTTACCTCAAACGACTTAAATACCCCTGCCAGTCGAAATACTCCCCAGGATCGGTTTTACGTTGTGGGGCGATGTGTTGGTGCCCTGCGATACCCGTGAGTGGGTAGCAATGGCGTAATGCCCGTGTCAGTTCGTGCAAGGCATCATATTGCGCAGGTGTGTAGGGTACAAAATCACTGCCTTCAAGTTCAATCCCGATGGAAAAATCATTGCAGCGACTACGCCCTTGCCAGCTGGACACGCCTGCGTGCCAAGCACGTTGTAAACAGGACACAAATTGAATGATCGTCCCGTCGCGGCGGATGAAGAAATGCGCCGAGACTTTCAATCCAACCAGTGTTTGATAATAGGGATGGGCGTGATGATCTAGCGTATTGGTAAAGAGCTCTGCCACGCCCGTGCCACCAAACTCATTGGGCGGCAGACTGATATTGTGAATAACCAGCAGCTCTATCGCCCCTTCTGGACGATGATCGCAATTAGGTGAAGGCAGTCGCTCACCCTCGATCAGCCAACCCTCTGTATCAATCTTCATCATCGTTATCTTCAGGGGCTTTAATACCCAGTCTTTCCATGCGATAACGAATAGTACGGAAAGTGAGTCCGAGCCGTTTGGCGGCAGCGGTGCGATTAAAGTTGGTTTGTTGCAATGCGGCCAATAACGCTTGCTTTTCAACTTCATCCAAATACTCTGGCAACGAGTATTTGCTGGTGGGGAAAGATGAGGTTTCAGGCTGGCTGGTCAGCTCTTCGGTTTCTGTTAAGGGCAACAAATGCAAGTCCTGCGAGGTGATTTCATTGCCATCACACAACGCTAAAGCACGTTCAATGATGTTTTCCAGCTCACGCACATTGCCTGGGAAATTGTAGTGTTGCAGGGTGATGAGCGCGTCTTTGCTGAACAGCATGGGCTGATCTCCTCGCAGACGCAGCAAGGTTTGGGTGGCGATATCGGGCACATCGTTGCGCAGTTCGCGCAGGGCGGGCATTTGAATGGGGATAACATTCAGACGGTAATACAAATCCTGACGGAATTTTCCTTGTTTGACGCGTTCGCCTAGGTCGTTGTGGGTGGCACTGATGATGCGCACATCAATCGCTTCTTCGCTGGTCGCCCCTACTTTACGCACCTTTTTTTCCTGTATCACGCGCAATAGTTTGACCTGCATGGTCAGCGGCAAATCGGCGACTTCATCCAAAAATAGCGTCCCGCCATTTGCAGCTTGAAAGAAACCATCTCGATCTTTATCCGCCCCTGTAAACGCGCCCTTTTTGTAGCCAAAAAATTCACTTTCCATTAAGTTTTCAGGGATCGCACCACAATTCACTGCGATCATGGGTTTGTCGTGACGTGAACCACTTTGTACGATTAACCGTGCTGCCAACTCCTTGCCGCTCCCCGACTCCCCTGTGACATGCACTGGGGCTTGGCTACGTGCCACACGTTCGATTAAATCACGCACTTTTTGGATGGCAGGTGAATGTCCCAACAGCATTTTGTCAGATGCGCCTTCACCCTGCGGCAAGCTGAGTGCCGCTTTGACCAAAGCACGTAACTGGCTCAATGACACAGGTTTGGCGAGGTAATCAAATGCGCCAGATTTGAGTACACTAATGGCATTTTCCATATTGCCATGCGCCGTAATGACCGCTACAGGGGTGTTTATATTGTGGTCGACTATGTATTGCACAACCTGCAAGCCATCACCATCTGGCATCCGCATGTCTGTCAAACACAAATCGTAACGACGGATTGCCAGTTTTGCCAGTGCAGTGATTACGTCATGGGCTTTATCCACTTCCAGCCCCATTTTTAATAACGTAATTTCCAATAACTCAAGAATATCTGGCTCATCATCAACCACCAATACGCAGGGGCTTTTGTTTTGATGATTAGTTGCTGGGTTCATTGGATTCATTGGGTTCATGTAACTCTCCAAAAATAATACTAAAACATGCACCAGATTGCCCTTGGTTGGATATATATCCTAATTGTGCATTGTTAGCGTCACAGAGTTCCTTGGCGATGTATAGACCTAAGCCAGTCCCTTCTGTTGAGGTGGTAAAAAAAGGTTCAAATAGGCGCGCCTCGTCATCCTTTGAAACACCTTTGCCATCATCCTGTATCAACAAGGCAACCTGATGATCATGAGGTTTGGTGACCAAGCTTAAGCTGCCCATTTTTCTTTGTCCATGTCGCAATCCATTGCGACATAAATTCCATAAAATTTGATTTAAGTGACCTCGATCAAACGTAACGTAGCAAGGTGATGCACTTTCTAAGATACAAACCCCTGTGGCTAATTTCTCTGTCTGAGCAAACTCTTCTATAAAATTTTGCAATAGCACGGCGAGATCTAGGATTTCTGGCTGCGCGCGATCACGTCGATTCAATTGCATCACATCATGCACAATCTGGTTAATCCGCTGGGTATTATCCATCACAATGTGTAACAGCCGTTTCTGCTGTTCACTCATATTATCTTCTTGTAGTAATTCGGTGGCATGACTAATTGCGGACAGAGGATTACGCACTTCATGGGCAATATTGACGGTGAGTCGACCCAGTGCGGCAAGTTTGATTTGCTGGGCTTCCGCTCGAACTTGCTGCATATCTTCTAAAAAAATCACTGCACCGCGCGCTTCATCGGGTGAAATCGCCACGAAGCGTAACCTCGCTTGAATGCCAACATCGAGTTGCAAGGTCTCCCGACTACTCATCCCACAGTTTTTCCACAGGGCATATTGATCGTATAACAATGGAAACATATTCGCTAAGCTTGCGCCTTTTTGAGCCGCACGATGGAGTAGTCGTTCTGCACAAGGATTCATTTGCACAATCTCGCCTTGCTCATCCACCACCAGCACACCGCCCTGCATATCTCGCATCACTAAGCGATTGGCTTCGGACATGCTGACCAAATCTTGCCCACGTTGTTGCGCCAGTTGCTGACTATCAACAGCATATTTTGCCAAAATATGTGCCAGCCAAGCGACCGCAAAATACGACATGCACAACAATCCGACCTGAACAAATTGTGTGCTAGAGGCTTCGTTGTATAACACTGCAAGACCGTGTGCCAACAACATCCCGATACTGGCAATCGCCGCAAAAAACAGGGTAATTTTGCCGTGGCTTATCAAGCCTGCTGAGGTCAGTGAGATCAGTAGCAACAACCCTAAGTTGCTTTGTATACCGCCGCTGGCGTAGGAAATGACCGATAGCAGCACAATGTCGCTGATAATTTGCCCCGCCAACTGCCAATTAAAGCGCGGGAAGCGAAACCACATTGCCACCAAAGATGCGATGACCAGCGTGAGATACGTGATGCTGGCGTTGGCAAATAGGATGGGATGACGATTGCTGATAGACCAATTTTCTGACAAATGCGTCGCCAAAAATATCATCAATCCCGCTAAGGTGAGTCGGTATAAGTTAAAGTAAAATAATGAACGCCAATGCTCTATCGGGCGTAGAAAATCCATCTCTTCTGGCACTTTATCCACGATACGCATCACGATGTTCCGCGCGGCAGAAATAATAGACACCAACTTGCAAGCTCTCACTCTTGGGTACATTGACACCGCATTGCGCGCAGCGAACCATATTCTCAATCGGCTTTTCGGCTACGGAAGGAGGCGGTGGACGACGAACAGTCTTGAAAATTAAATACACCACGAGCGCGATGGCAAGTAAGAAAATTAAACGGCTCATGGATGGTTTGCCTAAGTGGATTGAGAGTGTGGTGCGATTCTAAAGTGCAGGAGGGAGATGTGGCAAGGTAAAAGCAGAAACGAGGGTGGTTTAAAGTTAAGGAGGCACTGATTAAATCCGTTCGCCCTGAGCCTGTCGAAGGGCGAATGGGTTTAATCTATTGATTTAATGAAATCTTCTGCTCATGGTTCGACAAGCTCACCACGAACGGAGGATTTAATCAGTATTTCCTTAAATCTACTGTCGAATAGGTTCAGAAGCAGAGAAGGGGAAGCTTCGCATCTCATACTTTAGGGGAGATGATTTACCCAACCCCTTCTCCATCAAAAAGGGGGACAGTCATTGCTTTCCCCTAACGACGCTGTAGAAAAACCCGATTCTGAAGACCTGTTTCAGCGTTGGGTGGATTTTTTTCAAACCAGATCGTTATTTTCATTTTCGGCTTCTTGTTTTTATAACATATTTTCATTGCAAAC
>JAQTYN010000074.1 GCA_028688275.1 Gallionella sp.
CAACACCTTTTTGAAACTTCTTCTTAACATCAATTTCGTATCATCAACACAAAACCAATACTCAGAAGCCGCGCCCTGTGTCAGCAGCGAAGCCCGCTAATATAGCCAGTCTGGCACATCGTGTCAATAGAATTCCTGATTATTTCTACAGAAAGCCCCCCATTACCCCCGTTTACTTGCCATAATTACGCCTGTTTATGTCCCTAGGAACCATAATATGTCGCTCATTACGCTTGGGATCGAGTCCTCCTGCGATGAAACAGGTATCGCGCTCTATCATAGTGAACGTGGCTTATTGGCGCACGCGCTGCATAGCCAAATCGCCATGCACAATGAATATGGCGGTGTGGTGCCTGAGCTCGCCTCCCGCGACCATGTTAAACATGTCGTACCATTGGTGCGGCAAGTCCTGCAAGAGGCGAATCTCACTCGTCAAGATATTGATGCCATCGCCTACACCCAAGGCCCTGGTCTAGGGGGCGCATTGTTAGTGGGTGCTAGCGTGGCAAACGCTTTGGCTTACGCACTGGATATTCCCACGATAGGCATACATCACTTGGAAGGACATTTGCTCTCACCTTTGTTATCTGACCCCGCCCCTAGCTTTCCTTTTGTTGCTTTGTTGGTATCGGGTGGTCATACCCAGTTGATGCGCGTGGATGGCGTGGGGCAATACAGCTTATTGGGGGAAACATTGGATGATGCTGCTGGCGAAGCCTTTGATAAAAGCGCGAAACTACTGGGGCTAGGCTACCCAGGGGGAGCCGCATTGGCGCAACTCGCCACCACAGGTCGAGCTGGGCAATACAAACTGCCGCGCCCCATGTTGCACAGTGGCGATTTGGACTTTAGCTTTAGTGGACTTAAAACCTCCGTCCTGACATTAACGAAACAAAGCAACCGCGAACCACAAACCCTCGCCGACATTGCCTACGCCGCGCAAGAAGCCATTATCGACGTACTGGCGCACAAATCCCGTGCCGCATTGGCGCAAACAGGATTAAGCCAATTGGTCATCGCGGGGGGCGTGGGTGCCAATCAAGCATTACGTGAACGACTGCGCAGTGATATTGAGAAGCGCGGTGGCAAGGTGTTTTACCCCGATTTGCAATTCTGCACCGACAACGGCGCGATGATCGCTTTCGCAGGCGCGCTACGATTGGCACAACAACAAGGGGAAAAAGATTATCGCTTCAATGTCAAACCCAGATGGAATTTAACGGAAATAGTGACCGCCTGAAATTCGCCTTATCGCTCGTTAAGCTCACCTCTACTCACGCCACTCAACGCAGTGAAATATCCGATTGCGAAACACCCGCCCGTATCGTGGCTTCATCCAATTTGGGGGAACATAACTCAATGAAGCGATAGGCAAAGCTGCGCAAATAATGTCCTCGGCGCAGGGCGATGTAGGTGGTGTTGGTGCTGAACAAATGTTCGCAATTTAACAAACGCAGCTCGGTATCTTTGGCGGGATTGAATGCCATGGAGGCGATAATGCCAATGCCCATGCCGAGTTCAACGTAGGTTTTGATAACATCGGTATCCAGAGCGGACATGACAATATCAGGCGTGATGCCCGCTTCGGCAAATGCGCGGTCAATTTTAGCGCGCCCCGTCAGACCTTCGTGATAGGTCACCAATGGATAGGCGGCGAGGGCTTGCAAAGTCAGCGGTTGAACCTGCTCCAGCGGATGCCCCGCAGGGACGATGACCGCGTGATGCCACGAGTAATAAGGAAATGAATCCAGTTTGGTCACATCGTGCAAGGCTTCGGTCGCCACGCCGATGTCCGCCTCGCCGTTTTGCAACATCGCTACAATTTCATTCGGCCCCGCTTGCTGCAACTTGAGATGCACTTTGGGAAAGGCTTTTTTGAATTCGGTGATGACTTTCGGCAAGGCGTAGCGCGCTTGAGTATGGGTGGTGATGACGGTGAGTTGCCCGACATCGCGCTGACTGTATTGCTCCACCAGATTTTTGATGTTGTTGGCATCGAGTAAAATGCGCTCGACGATTTCCAATAATTCCCGCCCAGGATCGGTTAAACCCAAGAGCCGCTTGCCTTTGCGTACAAACAGCTCCACACCCAATTCGTCTTCCAAATCTTTGATATGTTTGGACACGCCCGATTGCGAGGTGAACAAGGCGTTGCCCACTTCGGTGAGATTGAAGTGGCAACGCGCTGCTTCGCGGATAATTCTAAGCTGCTGAAAGTTCATGCGGTACTCCTGTTGCAAACACGCGGATTTGGCGTGGGCGGATGAACACTTTATCCCCATTTGCCAAGGGCGCAAGCTCAAAACGCTCACGGCTGAGTTCAATTTCAATCAATTCGCTGCTGTTTTGCGTCGCCACTTCCACGCGCACCACCGATCCGATGGCGCGCACCAGTTTCACTTCCACAGGTAACGCCGTGGCATCTTGTTGAATGGGGCTGATGTCGATGTCGTGTGGACGGGTGTAAGCCACCGCGTCACCATGCTGTCCCGTCCACGGCGCGTGGTCGCGGCTGTGGAACAAATTCACGTTGCCGATAAATTGATACACAAACGGCGACGCGGGCGTGGCGTAAATTTCGTCAGGCGTGCCAACTTGCTCAATCACGCCTTTGTTCATCACCACCACGCGGTCGGCGACTTCCAAGGCTTCTTCCTGATCGTGCGTCACGAAAATACTGGTGATGTGTAATTCGTCATGCAGACGACGCAACCAACGGCGCAACTCCTTGCGCACTTGCGCATCCAACGCGCCGAACGGTTCATCCAATAACAAAATTTTCGGCTCAACCGCCAAGGCGCGTGCCAAGGCAATCCGCTGACGTTGCCCGCCTGAAAGCTGCGCGGGATAACGATCTGCCAGCCAATCCAGTTGTACTAGACTCAACAACTCAAGCACGCGGCGTTTGATTTCTGCGTCGCTGGGGCGTTGTTTTTTCGGTTTTACGCGCAAACCAAACGCCACGTTTTCAAACACCGTCATGTGGCGGAACAGCGCGTAATGTTGAAACACAAAACCGACATTGCGCTCACGGGCATCACGCTGTTGCACGTCCTCGCCGTGAAACAACAAACTGCCCGAATCTGCGACATCCAAGCCGCCAATAATCCGCAGCAAAGACGTTTTGCCGCAACCCGACGGACCAAGCAAGGCAATCAATTCCCCGCTATTCACTTCCAAGTTAATGTCGTTCAACGCGCGATAACTGCCGAACTGCTTGTTTAAATGTTCAATGGTGATACTCATTTTATGCTCCGTATTAGGTCTGTATTCCCTCGCCCGCTGGCGGGAGAGGGTTAGGGAGAGGGTGGATGGTTGAGTTGCTGGGGGTTTTCCCTCTCCCCCTGCCCCTCTCCCACAAGTGGGCGAGGGGAGTTGTTGGCTATCCATGCTGCAACGGCTCTCCGCTGCGGCGGGCTTGCCATTCGACTAGAGACTTCACCAGCAAAGTGACGAGTGCCAGTAATGCCAGCAGCGATGCCACGCTGAAAGCGGCGACGAAGTTGTATTCGTTGTACAAAATTTCGACGTGCAGCGGCAGGGTGTTGGTCATGCCGCGTATGTGTCCCGACACCACCGACACCGCGCCGAATTCGCCCATTGCCCGCGCATTACACAAAATCACGCCGTACAGCAGCCCCCATTTGATATTCGGCAAGGTGACGCGCCAAAAAGTCTGCCAACCCGACGCGCCCAACGATACCGCCGCTTCTTCCTCTTCTTTGCCTTGCGCTTGCATCAGCGGAATCAGCTCGCGGGCGATGAAAGGGAATGTCACGAAAATGGTTGCCAACACGATGCCAGGGACGGCAAAAATCAATTTGATGTCGTGCGCGCTTAACCATTCGCCAAACCAACCTTGCGCGCCGAATAGCAGCACATACACCAGCCCCGACACCACAGGACTGACCGCAAACGGCAAATCAATCAAGGTAATCAGCAGACTTTTGCCTTTAAATTCAAACTTGGCAATCGTCCACGCTGCCGCCACGCCGAACACCAAATTAGCAGGCACGGCAATCGCCGCCGCGATAAAGGTCAGCTTAATCGCCGACCACGCATCAGGCTCTTGCAACGCTGCCCAATACAATTCCCAACCTTTGCGGAAGGCTTCATAAAACACCGCGAACAGCGGCAACCCCAAAAACAACAGCAAATACAACAATGCCGTGCCGATTAACAACAGCGTCACCCCTTGGGATTCATGGGTGGCGATGCGCGCTTGAACCTGTGCCATTATCGAACTCCTCTACGACTCGTCCACCATTGCAGCGCGTTAATCGTCAACAAAAAACCAAACGAAATCAATAACATCAACACCGCAATCGCCGTTGCACCTGCATAATCGTATTGCTCCAATTTCGCCACAATCAGCAAGGGCGCGATTTCCGAGATATACGGCATATTGCCTGCGATAAAAATCACCGAACCATATTCACCAATCGCCCGTGCAAATGCCAAAGCAAACCCCGTCAACAGCGCGGGGTACAACGCGGGAAAAATCACCCGACGAAACACCGCCCAACGCCCCGCGCCCAAACTGGCAGCGGCTTCTTCCACTTCCGCCTCCACATCTTCCAACACAGGCTGCACCGTGCGCACCACAAACGGCAGCCCGATAAAGGTCAACGCCACCACAATCCCCAGCGGGGTGTAAGCGATTTTGATGTCCTGCGCGGCAAAATACTGCCCGATCCAACCATTCGGCGCATACAAGGTCGCCAAAGTAATCCCCGCCACCGCCGTGGGCAGCGCGAACGGCAAATCCACCAGCGCATCCACCACACGCTTGCCAAAAAAGCGATAACGCACCAACACCCACGCCACGATTAAACCAAACACCACATTGACCAACGCCGCCGCGAACGATGTGACGAACGTCACCCGCAACGCCGACAACACGCGGTCGCTAGTGGCAACCTCCCAAAATCCGCCCCAACCCAAGGTCGCGGTTTTAAAAAACAACGCCGACAACGGCACGAGTACGATCAATGAGAGATACAACAAGGTGTAGCCCAACGCCAGATTAAAGCCTGGTAACACGCTATGGGCTTTGAATTGCGCCATGGAAAATTCCCCAAAAATGAATAGCGCGCAGTGTAGCGGAGGGGGATTAGATAGAAAAATAAGAAAAAGTGGATTGGTTAGCAGAAATTTGAATAAGGCGCAAAGCACAGCGTTGTCCGCATTTTTCTCATCTTTACAACTTCTATACACCCGCCCCCCAGTTCTTTACACCGTTTTAACCCCCAACTCCGTACCATGCAACCCGTACTTTCTCAAGGAGCGACAAATGGATTGGTTTTACTTATTGCTGATTGCTGCCTTTTATGGCGTGAGCGTGTTGCTGATTTTTGGCATTGAAAAACTAAGGGGCAAAGCATGATTTTCTATCTGGTGGGGGCGGTTGCCGCCCTGTTTTTGATGATTTATCTCGGCATTGCCTTACTTAAACCGGAGCTATTCTAATGAACGGGTTATTACAAATTGCCCTGTATTTGGGGGTGTTGTTGTTATTGGCGAAGCCGATGGGCAGTTATATGACGCGTGTGTATGCGGGCGAATTGCCTGTGTGGGTGGGTTGGATGCAGCCCGTTGAGCGGCTTTTTTATCGACTCTGTGGGGTAAAGCCTCAGCAAGAAATGCGTTGGACGCAATACGCGGCGGCGATGTTGTTGTTTAGTTTGTTGGGCGTGTTGGCGGTGTATGCCATGCAGCGTTTGCAAGCTGGCTTGCCGTTGAATCCGCAAGGATTTGGCGCGGTCAGTGCGGATTCGGCGTTTAACACCGCATTGAGTTTTGTCACCAATACCAATTGGCAGGGCTATGTCGGCGAGGTTACCATGAGTTATTTGACTCAAATGCTGACCTTAACCGTGCAGAACTTTTTGTCAGCGGCGACGGGCATGACGGTGTTAATCGCGCTGATTCGCGGCTTTGCGCGTCATACCACCGAAACCATTGGCAATTTTTGGGTGGATATGACCCGCAGCACGCTGTACATCTTGTTGCCGCTGTCGGTGATATTGGCGTTGGTGTTGGTTAGCCAAGGCGTGGTGCAAAATTTTGCGCCGTATCAAAGCGTGCCGTTGGTGGAAAACTTGAGCTATGACCAGCCCAAATTGGACGCGTCAGGCAATGCCATGAAAGATGCGGCGGGCAATCCTGTCACCGAAAAAGTGGAAGTTAAAACCCAAACCCTCGCACTCGGCCCCGTGGCTTCGCAAGAGGCGATTAAGCAATTAGGGACCAATGGCGGCGGGTTCTTTAATGCCAACTCAGCGCATCCGTTTGAAAACCCCACGCCTTTATCTAACTTTTTGGCGATGTTGGCGATTTTCCTGATTCCAGCGGGTTTGTGTTACACCTTTGGGCAAATGGTGGGCGATACCCGCCAAGGTTGGGCGATTTTGGTGTCGATGACGTTGCTGTTTGTGGGTTTTTTAGCCGTGGCGGAATATGCCGAACAACAAGGCAATCCTGCGTTTACGGCATTGGGCATCAATCAAAGTGCGACCGCAAGCCAAGCGGGCGGCAATATGGAAGGCAAAGAAACGCGCTTTGGCATCGTCAATTCCGCGCTGTTCGCCACCATTACCACCGCTGCATCATGCGGCGCGGTGAATGCGATGCACGATTCGTTTACGCCCTTGGGCGGGATGGTGACGATGGCGCAAATTCAATTGGGCGAAGTGGTGTTCGGCGGTGTGGGGTCGGGGCTGTACGGGATGTTGGTGTATGCCGTGATTGCGGTGTTTTTGGCGGGCTTGATGATCGGGCGCACGCCTGAGTATTTGGGCAAAAAAATCGAAGCGTTCGACATCAAAATGGCTTCGCTGGTGATCTTGATTCCGCCGTTTATCATCTTGGGCGGTACAGCGTTGGCGGTGATGTTGGGGGTGGGCAAAAGCAGTATTTTCAACCCTGGCGCGCATGGTTTTAGCGAAGTGCTGTACGCCTTTTCCTCGGCAGTGGGCAACAACGGCAGCGCGTTTGCGGGCATTTCTGCCAACACCCCGTTTTACAACACCGCTTTGGGCTTTGCGGTATGGGCGGGACGGTTTTGGTTAATGATTCCCGTGTTGGCATTGGCAGGTTCGTTAGCCGCCAAAAAACGCATTCCCACCAGCATCGGCAGCATGGCGACGCATACCCCGTTATTTGTTTGGTTGTTAGTCGGCACGGTGCTGTTGGTGGGGGCGTTGACCTTTGTCCCCGCGCTGGCATTAGGCCCCGTGATTGAACATCTAAACATGATGAATACCCATTAGGAGATTGGCATGACAACGCTTCAGTTTTCCCTGTTTGAACGCAATATCGTGAAACAGGCGGTGGTGGACTCTTTTAAGAAATTGAGTCCGCGCCAACAAATGAAAAACCCCGTGATGTTTGTGGTGTGGGTGGGCAGTCTGTTGACCACGGGCTTGTTTGTACAAGCCTTGGTCGGCACGGGCGAAGCCCCCGCTGGGTTTATTTTGGCAATTACTTTGTGGCTATGGTTTACCGTGTTGTTTGCCAACTTTGCCGAAGCCTTGGCAGAAGGACGCAGCCGCGCCCAAGCCGCCGCCATGCGCAGTGCTAAACGCGACATCATTGCCAAATTGCTGACTCGTCCGCATTACGGCGAAGAATATGTGGTCATGCCAGGCTCTGGGCTGCGCCGCGACGATGTGGTGTTAATCGAAACGGGCGAGTTTATCCCTGGCGACGGCGAAGTCATCGAAGGCGTTGCCTCGGTGGATGAAAGTGCGATTACAGGGGAAAGCGCGCCTGTTATCCGTGCATCGGGCGGCGATTTCAGCTCGGTCACAGGCGGCACGCGGGTGTTGTCCGATTGGCTGGTGGTGCGCATTACCACCAACCCTGGGGAAACTTTTTTGGATCGCATGATTGCGATGGTGGAAGGCGCGAAACGCCAAAAAACGCCGAATGAAATCGCGCTGACGATTTTGTTGGTTGCCATGACGCTGGTTTTCTTACTCGCCACCGTCACCTTGTTGCCGTTTTCGATTTACAGCGTGGAAACGGCGGGCGTGGGCAAACCCGTGAGTTTGACGGTGTTGGTCGCGTTGCTGGTGTGTTTAATTCCCACCACCATCGGCGGTTTGTTGTCCGCGATTGGTGTGGCGGGCATGGGACGGATGTTGCAAAAAAATGTGATCGCCACCTCTGGGCGGGCGGTTGAAGCGGCTGGCGACGTGGATGTGTTGTTGTTGGACAAAACGGGCACGATTACCTTGGGCAATCGTCAGGCAAGTAGCTTTATGCCTGCCAACGGCGTGAGCGAAACTGAGTTAGCCGATGCCGCACAACTGGCTTCGTTGGCAGATGAAACGCCCGAAGGTCGCAGCATCGTGGTATTGGCGAAAGAAAAATTTGGTCTGCGCGAACGCGACATTCATGCCTTGGGCGCGACCTTTGTGCCGTTTAGCGCGCACACCCGCATGAGCGGCGTGAACATGGAAAATCGCCAAATTCGCAAAGGCGCGACCGATGCCATTCGCCAACATGTTCTGAGTTTGGGCGGCAGTTTTCCTGCCGAGGTGAATACCATTGTGGATAGCGTCTCGCGCCGTGGCAGCACGCCGTTGGTGGTGGCGGATGGCGTTAAAGTCTTGGGCGTGATTGAGCTGAAAGATGTGGTCAAAGGCGGCATCAAAGAGCGTTTTGCTGAGCTGCGTCGCATGGGCATCAAGACCATTATGATTACGGGCGACAACCGTTTGACCGCCGCCATTGCTGCCGAAGCGGGCGTGGATGATTTCCTCGCCGAAGCCACGCCCGAAGCCAAGCTGAAATTGATCCGCGAACATCAGGCACAAGGGCGGTTAGTTGCCATGACGGGCGACGGCACCAATGACGCGCCTGCCTTGGCACAAGCCGATGTCGCCGTGGCGATGAACACGGGAACGCAAGCCGCCAAAGAAGCGGGCAATATGGTGGATTTGGATTCCAATCCGACCAAGTTGATTGAGATTGTCGAAACAGGCAAGCAAATGTTGATGACACGCGGCGCGCTGACCACCTTCAGCATCGCCAACGACGTGGCAAAGTATTTCGCCATCGTGCCCGCCGCGTTTGCCTCCACCTATCCCGCCCTCGGCGCGCTGAATGTGATGGGACTCGCCTCCCCGTCGAGTGCGATTTTATCCGCCGTGATTTTTAACGCCTTGGTGATTATCGCGTTGATTCCGTTGGCATTAAAAGGCATACGCTATCACGCCATTGGAGCCAATATCGTGCTACGCAATAATCTGTTGATCTACGGGCTGGGCGGCATTATTGTGCCATTTATCGGCATTAAGCTGATCGACCTCGTGCTGGTCGCGCTGCATTTAGTGTAAATCCCCGCGTTCTGGGCGTGTCATGCGCCCCCGAACGCGGGCATGAAAATCGTATTTAGAAAGGACACATCATGTTGCAATTACTTCGTCCCGCCGTCGGTAGTTTTTTATTGCTGACCCTGCTGACAGGCATCGCCTACCCCTTGTTGGTAACAGGCATTTCGCAAACCCTTATGTCAGACCAAGCCAATGGCAGTCTGATTCTCCAAGCAGGCAAACCCGTGGGTTCGACCTTAATTGGACAATCGTTTAGTGACCCCAAGTATTTTTGGGGTCGCCCCTCGGCAACAGGTCCCGTCGCCAATAACGCGGGCGCATCTAGCGGTTCAAACTTAGGCCCGACCAATCCCGCGCTGTTGGATGCGATCAAAGCCAGAGTGCAAACCCTACACGCCGCCGACCCTAGCAACACGTTGCCCATTCCCGTGGATTTAGTCACCACCTCAGGCAGCGGACTCGACCCGCACATCAGCCCCGCCGCTGCCGCCTACCAACTCCCCCGCGTGGCACGCTTGCGCCATCTTGATGCGAAGGTACTGAGCAAACTCGTCGCCGAACACACCGAAGGTCGCCAATTCGGCATATTGGGCGAACCTCGCGTGAATGTGCTGGCACTCAATCTGGCACTGGATGCAGTACGCTAGTTTTATAAGGTGGATATGGCACATCCACCCTGCATCCGACCGCAATATATTTTCATTAACGCAATAGAAAGAACGAAAAATGTTTAAAAGCAAATTATTGAATACCCTGATTTTGACCGCGTTGGCAATTCCTAGGGAAACGCTGATTTATTCATCCGCCTTAAGACTTGGTAAAATGAGAGTTCGACAAATAGGAGGAAGCGATGCAAACGAGTTTTTCAGAACTGGAGTATGCGGCCAAGAAACGGCAAACA
>JAQTYN010000075.1 GCA_028688275.1 Gallionella sp.
GCAAACCGCCAAAAGTTGTTATCGTTGCTTGTATGAGAAAGTTGTTAACCATCATGAACTCAATGTTGAAAAATAATACTCCGTGGAATGCAAAATTTGCTTGATTCGGAACACGGTTGCTCTCCCGCAAGCGGGAGAGGGCTAGAGTGAGGGGCGTTGAGTACTAAATAATGTTGCTACAGCTCAAACTCCCTTATCCCCAACCCTTCTCCCGCTTGCGGGAGAAGGGTGAAAAACGCGAAAGTCGGGTTGAAACCTGACCTACGGATAATTTTGTTTTTAAAGTAAAATTTTATTTTTAATCAAAATATTATCTAAAATTAACCATGCTAGATGACGTGCTGATCGTCTCTTTTAAGGAGTTATAAAAATGCAATGCCTACACTGCGCGGCGGCGGAACTGCTGCCTGACACACGAAATTTGCCTTATTGCTACAAAGGCGAGTCCACCCAAATTCCCCAAGTGACGGGCGATTTTTGCCCTGAGTGTAATGAGGCGGTGCTGGATATATCCGAATCAAACCCCGTCAGTGCGGCGATGTTAGCGTTTCATCGACAAGTGAATGCGAACAGCCTTGATCCGCAGTGTATTACCGAGGTGCGCAAAAAATGTCACCTCGACCAACGCCAAGCGGCAGAAATTTTTGGCGGCGGTATCAACGCGTTTTCTCACTACGAAAACGGCAAAACCAAGCCACCTTTAGCCTTGATTAAATTGCTAAAAGTGCTAAAAGTGCTGGATCGTCATCCAGAATTATTAGCAGAAGTGCGATAAATGATCGTAACTTCTAACTTAGGTACATGTGATGATGAAAGACCTGCCCCCTTTGCCTCTTTTGTGCGTCATAATTCATTGCGGCCTCCTGAGTTGGTTTGTTTGCAAGACAGCCATTGTTATACTCTTTGTGAGACCGTAATTGTTAATTAAATCATATGGTTGTTGAGTTTATTGAGGTGGATTTTAACCCTGAAACGTTAGTTACATTTTCAGATTGTTATAAATAATGTTTGCTGTTAATCTCCAAGCTCAAATGTATCTCCAATAGAAAATATAATCAACGTATTGACGCAGACTGGGAGTTCGGCATGTTTAAAGGACACTTGCATGAAAATCTGACAGCACTTGTTCGACGTATCAAGCTGGGAATTTGCGGCAGTTTTCCGGCTCTTGAGGAAGAAAAGCCGCTGGCGATTAACGACTATCTGATGACAGTCGCTTTGATGCTGTTGGCTTTGTACCTCCGTCTGGCCATAGCACCCGTCAGCGCTGGGTTGCAGTATCTGACCTTTTTTCCAGCCGTCACCCTTGCCACTATCTATGGCGGCTACCGGGCAGGACTGCTTGCCACAGCAATCGGATTGGTTTTAGCCACCGTTGTCTTCACCCCACCCCATTACTCATTTTCTCTTGATGTTGTACAAACCAGTCTCTGGTCGAACCTGGTATTTCTCATGGATGGCATCATCGTCTCCTTTGCCATTGAAGCCTTGCATCGTTACCGTCATAAATTTTCAAATGAATTGGCACGCTCAAAAGAGGTGAATGCAAAGTTGCAGGCCAGCGAAGAACGCCTGCGTATCACGGCAAACGAGTATAAAACTATTTTGGAAACCACGGCAGACGGCTTCTGGATCAATGCCTTGGAGGATACCAGACTGGTGGAAGTGAATCAGGCGTATTGCGACATGACGGGCTACAGCCGCGATGAGTTGTTGCAAATGCATATTCTGAACTGGAGGCCAACGAGGATCAAGAGGAAATCAGGCGCCATGTATTGGCGATACGCGAAGGCCGGGAAACGCATTTTGAATCGCGCCACCGCCATAAGGATGGACACCCGATCAATGTGGAGATTACGGCGCAGTATATGGAGGCGCGCGGAGGATGTCTGGTGGTATTTGTCCGTGACATAACCCAGCGCAAATGTGCAGAGCAATTGCTAAAACAGAGTCAGGAACGCCTGTCGGTGGCAAACCGTGCTGGTGTTATCGGTGTATGGGACTGGGATATAACCAGCAATAGCATCGTATGGGACGAAGTGATGTACCGCTTGTATGGCATGCGCGCCGAAGATTTTGACGGCGCTTATCAGGCCTGGGTCAGTGCGATCCACCCCGAAGACCGGGTTCAGACGGAAACCGCGATTCAGGCGGCATTGCGTGGCGAGCGGGAATATGACCCCGAATTTCGGGTAGTTTGGCCCGATGGCTCGATACGCTATATCAAGTCGGCGTCACGCACCCAATTTGATGAGCACGGCAAGGCCGTGCGCATGACAGGTATCAATTACGATCTGACTGAGCAGAAGAGAGCCGAGCAGGCGCTTTCAAGCGCCAAGCTGGAAGCTGAAAATGCCAATCGCGCCAAGTCGGAATTTGTTTCCAACATGAGCCATGAAATACGCACGCCGATGAATGCCATTATCGGCCTGTCCAGTCTGGCTTTAAGACAAGACTTGTCACCCAAGTTGCATGATTACGTGAGCAAAATTCACTCGTCTTCCCTGGCGTTGCTCTACCTCATCAACGATATTCTGGATTTTTCCAAGGTAGAGTCTGGCTGTTTGGAACTTGATGTTCATGAATTCAAACTGAATGAAGTCATAAGGAATATCTTCGACTTATTTTTCGTGCGTATCGAGGAAAAATCCCTGAAGTTCCTACTGGATATCCCGTTAAACGTGCCGCTGAATCTGCTCGGCGATGACTTGCGCCCGAGTCAGGTATTGAGCAACCTGGTGGCTAACGCGGTGAAATTCACCGATGCGGGTGAAGTGGGTATCAAGGTATGCCAGTTATCCGCCGAACTGGGTTATACGACACTGAGATTTTGCGTTTTCGATAGCGGTATTGGCATTTCCAGCGAACAACTGACGCACTTATTTCAACCCTTCATGCAGGCGGACAACTCTATCACCCGCCGTTATGGAGGCACTGGGCTTGGGCTGACAATCTGTAAACGCCTGGTGGCGATGATGGGCGGTGAGATCACGGTGGAATCCGTACCTGGCAAGGGTAGCACTTTCTGTTTTACGCTGCGCTTCGCCGTTTCCGCCGCAAATCAGCCTGACTGCCAGTCGGTAACGGCAGCCACGCTCTTCAAGGATGTTTCCGCTGTGCAGGAGGAACATGGAAAAGATGCGCCTGCCCATCCAGCAACGCATGAAATGGTCGCCGCAGTGCGCGGCGCGCGCATTTTGCTGGTGGAGGACAATGTCATCAACCAGCAGGTGGCGCAGGGCATGTTGGAGCACTTGGGATTTGAGTTTGATGTCGCCCCCAACGGACAACAGGCACTGGAACACTTGCAGCGCGACAGCTACAACGCGGTGCTGATGGATTTGCAGATGCCAGTGATGGATGGACTAACCGCTGCCCGTGAGATCAGAAGCAATCCCAGGTTTGCCGATTTGCCGATTATCGCCATGACCGCTGCCGCCATGGCTAAAGATAAGGACGCCAGCCTGGCTGCTGGGATGAACGATCATATAACGAAACCCATTATCATCCGCGAACTCAGGTTGGTGCTGGATAAGTGGGTCAAGGTCGGGCAACAGTTTGATGATACTAATCACACGGAATCCCCCCCGTCTGAATTACCCGTATTTTCACTCGACCATTTTTTGGAGATGAACAGTATAAGCCCAGCTTCAGCCGTGAATTTGTTGCGCCAATTCAGTAAAATGTACCTTAATGCCGCAGAGGAAGTAAAGCTGCTTGTCAATGCGGGCAAGTATGAGGAGGCTGGCCAGTTCCTGCATAGCTTGAGGGGGGCAGCGAGCATGCTGGGTGCCAAAGAACTTTCTCTTGCCGCGAGCGTACTCGAAGAGGAAATCTTGCAGGAAAATTCCGTTGACGGCATGGAATTGTTCGAACTCAAGCTGGCTCAGACTCTGGATACCATCGCTAGGCTTCCCGATGGGAGCCACAATTCAGGTTAAATCAGCACTCCCTTAAGCCTTTCTTAAGTTTTGCCCTGTAACCTGCACACTTCATCGTTCATTGCAGGAGATCAACATGTTTCGCTATCCAGTCAGCTTTATAGCATTTCTGGGGTTGGCATTTCTCGGGTTGGCAACGCAAGCGGCATGGGCGGAGACGCCACGCGAGATATTGGTCAGCCTGCAACAGGAAGCTGGTTCGTAGGCCTTTTCGGCGGCACGCGGGGAGAGTTTTTTCAAGAGCAAGCACGGCGCGAAATGGAGTTGTTCTTCCTGCCATACTGAAAACCCAGCCACTCAGGGAATGCACGCCAAAACCAACAAAGCGATTGATCCGCTCGCCCCTTCTGCCAATGCCGAGCGTTTTACCAGCATGAAAAAAGTTGACGAATGGTTCAAACGCAATTGCAACGATGTGCTTGATCGTGTCTGTAGTGCCCAGGAAAACACAAAAAGGGGTCAGATCTTTCGTTATCGCATTGCCATATTAAAATAGGCGCACCATGAAAATTCCTACTCAAAACCTCGGCAAAGTCGTTTCCATATGCAGACGAAAGGGGTCAGGTCTTTCATTATCGCATTTGTGTCTTAAAATAACCGCACGATGACCAGACCTTTACGACTTGAACTTGCAGGCGCGCTTATCACTTCACGGGGGATGGACGCGAGAATACCTATCTTTCTGATGCAGAAACTGAGGGGATGTGATAATGAAAGACCTGATCCCTTTGCTGCACGACTGCCGTTGAGATTGTGGACTATCACTAGGAGAAAAACATGCAACGCGAGATTCCCTTAACCCATCCAGGCGTGATTTTGCTGGAAGATTTTTTAAAGCCCATGGGCATTACCCAATATCGTTTAGCCAAAGAAATAGGCGTGCCGCAACGGCGCATCGGGCAAGTTTGCTCAGGACAACGAGCCATTACGCCCGACACCGCCCTACGCTTGGCGACCTTCTTTGGCACCGATGCCCAAAGCTGGGTAAACCTACAAGCCCATTACGACACCGAACAAGCGCGAGCATCCATGGTTGAAGTGCTATCCCGTATCCGCCACTACGAACCGCTGGCGGCATAATGGATTTCCATTATGAGAATGCCGTCAGTCGTCCATTCGAGCGAGGAAGGGGTCAGGTCTTTCATTATCGCATTGGAGTATTAAAATAGCCGCACGATGCCCAGACCTTTACGATTTGAACTTGCAGGCGCGCTATCACGTCACGGGGGGATGGACGCGAGAATATCTATCTTTCTGATGCCGAAATTAAGGAAATATGATGATGAAAGACCTGACCCCTTTTTGTGCATGACCCCTTTTTGTGCAGGCAGACCTCAATCTATCCGAAGGAGAATTCGCCATGCTTATCCCCGATATGCCCGCCGTACCACCACAAACACCGCCTGCCGTGATGATTGCTCAAACCAATCAGATAGCACGCAGTCCTACCAATGCTAAGCGTGTCATGGGGGTTTGTTACGTGGTAGCCAACATCCCAGAAGCACTTAAAAAATATGATGCTGGTGTTTTTCCTTCCCAAACTTTGGTCTACCCATACGAGTATGTATCAGCTTACTTCCGTGAATTTGAACATCGCGAGATCAATATCTATGCAGGAAATGCGGGGCCGCTGGATACATCTTCCTCAGTTATTTTACAACCACCCAAGCACGGGACATTGGTTGATGCAGAACCAGGTAAATATCAAGCGTACTATTACAAGCCAGATGCAGGGTATTTTGGCAATGATTCAGCCGTGATCGAAGCGGAAGTCAATGGCTTGAAAGTCAAAATTAATTACTATTTCCATTCGCTGGATACCAAAAAATTTATCGAATCCAAAGTGTGTGGAAAAAATTGGCCTTTCTGGAAAATCTCCCAAGATGCCAATGGCACGCCTATTCTTACTGCCGTAAGTTACCAGTCGCCCACCACGAGTGTTACTGACACCACAGTTGCGAACAAAAAGGTGGCAGGTCTTTCGTTATCGCATTGCCATATTAAAATAGGCGCACCATGAAAATTCCTACGCAAAACCTCGGCAAAGTCGTTTCCATACGCGGCAGCGTGGTGGATGTATTTTTTGAGCAACATTTACCGCCGATTTACACCCTGTTGCGCACGGGGGAAAACGAAGCCATCGCCATGGAAGTGTTGTCGCAATTGGATGCGCAGCGGGTACGGTGTATCGCATTGACTCCCACGCAAGGATTGGCGCGGGGCATGGCGGTGCAGGATACGGGCGCGCCCTTGCTTGCTCCCGTGGGCAAAACCATTTTGTCGCGGATGTTTGACGTATTCGGCAATGCCATCGACCGACTCCCCGCACCGACCGACATTGAGTGGCGCAGCGTGCATCGCGCCCCGCCGCCGTTGTCGCGTCGTTCCACCGAAACGGAAATTTTTGAAACGGGCATCAAAGTCATCGACGTACTCGTCCCTTTGGAACGCGGCGGTAAAGCGGGCTTATTCGGCGGCGCGGGCGTGGGCAAAACCGTGTTGCTGACGGAAATGATTCACAACATGGTCGGGCATCACGACGGGGTGAGTATTTTTTGTGGCATTGGCGAACGCTGCCGCGAGGGCGAAGAGTTGTACCGCGACATGAAAGACGCGGGCGTGTTGCCGAATATGGTGATGGTGTTTGGGCAAATGAACGAACCCCCAGGCAGTCGTTTCCGCGTCGGTCATGCCGCACTGACCATGGCGGAATACTTCCGCGATGACGAACATCGCGACGTGATGTTGCTGATGGACAACATTTTTCGCTTTATCCAAGCGGGATCGGAAGTGTCTGGGCTAATGGGACAAATGCCGTCGCGCCTCGGTTATCAACCCACGATGGGGACGGAATTGTCCAGCTTAGAAGAGCGCATCGCCAACACCGACACGGGCGCGATCACCTCGATTCAAGCCGTGTATGTCCCCGCAGATGACTTCACCGACCCCGCCGCCGTACATACGTTTTCGCACTTATCGGCTTCCATCGTATTGTCGCGCAAACGCGCCAGCGAAGGCTTATTCCCCGCCATCGACCCGCTGAAATCTAGCTCAAAAATGGCAACACCCAGCGTGGTCGGCGAACGGCATTATCTCTTAGCCCAAGCCATCCGCCGCACCTTGGCGCAATACGCGGATTTAAAAGACATTATCGCCATGTTGGGGCTAGAACAACTGTCAGCCGAAGACCGCGCCGTCGTCGCCCGCGCCCGAAGATTAGAACGATTCCTCACCCAACCCTTCTTCACCACCGAACAATTCAGCGGCGTACAAGGCAAACTCGTCCCGTTACAAGATGCCCTCGACGGCTGTGAACGGATTTTGAACGACGAGTTTAAAGACGTACCCGAAAATGCCTTGTATATGATCGGGAAAATTGATGAGGTGAAGCGGTAGGGGGCGATTAGCGTAACGTAATCGCCCAAATATCCCAGATATTATTAAAGGCATCTTCCAGACACCGCAACCTTGCCAATTTCGCAAAGAAAATGTAATCCACATTGCAGAAGTGTGCGATTACGCTACGCTAATCGTTTCTACGTCTTTTGCGATCGTTACAAGATAACAGCTTCAAAACCAAACGCTCACCCCAACAATATCGCCCAACTCAAAATGTTATGATTGCCCTACGCGACAAGGACGGGCGCGCGTCGCATCAATTTGGGGAGCATGAAAATGTGTGAGTTATTGGGAATGAATTGCAATGTGCCGACGGATATTTGCTTCTCGTTTAGCGGATTTCAGCAGCGCGGCGGCGGGACGGGGGTGCATCGGGATGGCTGGGGGATTGCGTTTTTTGAAGGCAAGGGTGCGCGGCTGTTTCTCGATCCTGAGCCGTCGGTGAATTCCGCCATCGCGCAATTGGTCAGCCAGTATCCGATCCGTTCGCGCAATGTCATCGCCCATATCCGCAAAGCCACGCATGGCTCGGTGCGACTAGAAAACACCCATCCGTTTATGCGCGAATTGTGGGGACATCATTGGATTTTTGCGCATAACGGCAAAATGCCCGACTTTTATCCCGAACTCAACGGTAGCTTTACCCCCGTGGGCGATACCGATAGCGAGCGGGTATTTTGCTGGTTACTGGAAAATCTGCGCACGCGCTTTGGGCAGGTCATGCCTGACCGACTTACCTTGTTGCATACTTTGCGCGAACTTACGCTGAAAATCGCCAATCAGGGCATACTTAACTTTCTG
This sequence comes from Gallionella sp., assembly GCA_028688275.1. Taxonomy (GTDB): domain Bacteria; phylum Pseudomonadota; class Gammaproteobacteria; order Burkholderiales; family Gallionellaceae; genus Gallionella. The sequence continues at coordinate 8,142 of JAQTYN010000075.1, forward strand.
CTGTCCAATGGCGATTGTTTGTTTGCACATTGCTCGGAACGCTTGCATTACCTCGTGCGGCGCGCACCTTTTTCTGTGGCGCATCTGAAAGATCAAGATGTGACGGTCGATTTCAGCGAACTCACCCGCCCCAATGACCGCGTTGCCATCATCGCCACTTTGCCACTGACCGACAATGAAGCGTGGCTAAATATGGCAGCAGGTACGCTGTGGTTGTTTTATGACGGCGAAGCGGTGGAATGCGTGGAAACCCATCCTGCGGGAAGATTGGGCGGGTAGCGATTCGTCAGGCAGGCAGTTCGGGTTTATAATCCGCGCACTTTTAGGCAAGGGGCAAAGATGAGTGCATTGAATGTGGTGATTTTGGCGGCGGGCAAAGGCACGCGAATGTATTCCAGTGTGCCTAAGGTATTGCACAAACTGGCGGGTAAAGCGATGGTGCAGCACGTGGTGGATTGCGCCATGCAGCTGACTCCGCAACAAGTCTGCGTGGTGTATGGTCATGGCGGCGAAGCGGTGCCGAATGCCTTAGCCAATTATTCTGCGCAATTCGTGATTCAAGAACCGCAACTTGGCACAGGTCATGCCGTGCAGCAAGCTATGCCGCACTTGTCAGACGATAGTCATACTTTGGTGTTGTACGGCGATGTGCCGCTGACCCAACTTTCCACCTTACAAGCCATGTTCGGACTGGGCGACGGCTTGGTGTTATTGACCGTCAACCTCGCGCATCCGACTGGCTACGGGCGCATTGTGCGTAACGCTGCCGACGCAGTGCAGTGCATCGTAGAAGAAAAAGATGCCACACCCGCGCAGCGCGCCATTTGCGAAGTCAACACAGGGATTTTGCTTGCCCCCACCGCGCTGCTGCGGTCATGGCTGAATAATCTGCGCAATGAAAATGCCCAAGGCGAATACTATTTGACCGACATCGTAGCAATGGCAGTCGCGCAAGGCGTGCCCGTGCGCACCTGCCAACCCGCGCACGAGTGGGAAATTCACGGCGTGAACAATAAATCGCAACTGGCGGTATTGGAACGCATCTGGCAACAAAACACTGCCCAAGCGTTATTGGCAAAAGGCACCACCTTAGCCGATCCCGCCCGTATTGACGTGCGCGGCACATTGACCTGCGGCAAAGACGTGTTTATCGACGTGGGCTGTATTTTTTCGGGTGACGTACAACTGGGCGACAACGTGCAAATCGGTGCGTACAGCATCATCAACCAAGCAACCATCGCCGCCGACACCCAAGTTGCCCCGTATAGCCATATCGACCAAAGCATCGTCGGTGAAAATTGTCGCATTGGCCCTTACGCCCGCTTGCGACCTGGCACAGAATTACATGCCGATGCCCACGTCGGTAATTTTGTGGAACTGAAAAACACCGAATTGGGCAAAGGCAGCAAAGCCAACCACCTGAGCTACTTAGGCGACAGCACCATCGGACAACGCGTCAACATCGGCGCAGGCACGATTACCTGCAACTACGATGGCGCAAACAAATTCCGCACCGTGATTGAAGACGACGCGTTTATTGGCTCGGACACCCAACTCGTCGCCCCTGTGACAGTCGGTAAAGGCGCAACCATCGGCGCGGGGTCAACCATCACCCGCAATACACCTGACGAACAACTCACTTTGTCGCGGAGTAAGCAGATGAGTATTCCGACTTGGCAACGGCCTTTGAAGATTAAAAAGTAAGTCATGCCCCTAGCGATGCCATTACTCCCCTCTCACACTTGTGGGAGAGCAACCGTGTTCCGAATCAAGCAAATTTTGCATTCCACGGAGTATTATTTTTCAACATTGAGTTCATGATGGTTAACAACTTTCTCATACAAGCAACGATAACAACTTTTGGCG
>JAQTYN010000023.1 GCA_028688275.1 Gallionella sp.
AAAGTTGTTATCGTTGCTTGTATGAGAAAGTTGTTAACCATCATGAACTCAATGTTGAAAAATAATACTCCGTGGAATGCAAAATTTGCTTGATTCGGAACACGGTTGCTCTCCCGTAAACGGGCGAAGGATATTAGGGAAAAACTGATTAAATCCGTTCGCCCTGAGCTTGTCGAAGGGTGGGCATATTTAACATACTGATTTTATTAAATCTTCCATTCATGGTTCGACTGGCTAACCACGAACGTAAGATTTAATCAGCGTTTCCTTAGGGAAGTGCTGATTTATTCGGTTTTGTAGTTTTTTGCTGGCGCAAAAATGCTTATTTATCAATGTGCTGGATTCCGACTTTCGTCGGAATGACGAATAAATCAGTGCCTCCTTAAGTTTCTGAGAGCCATCCTATTCCTTAAAAGCATAGGTATCTACACAACTTCCAATCATTTTGGAATAAGGGTGTATTAAACTTTTCATTCAAAAACAACAAGATCCGAATGTCTGGATTTGAACCCAGACTCCCCTCGCCCACTTGTGGGAGAGGGGCAGGGGGAGAGGGTGCGCCGATGGCGTGAATTGCAGCCAAACAAGGGCATGTGCAACGCGCTTCTACAAATTATGAAGTATGTTGTTTTTAAATGAAATTCTACCCCCACCCTAACCCTCCCCCTGCTAGGGGGAGGGAACAAAGTTGTGTAGATACCTATGCCTTAAAAGACTCGGCTGCTCGCTTCGCCACACTGGCAATCAAACGTTCTGGGGCGAATCTTCTGCCTAATAAATCGCCCACACCAATAAAGCCTTGCGCGCCATACAGGGCAATTTTGCCATCGGGGAGTCCTGTTTCTAAACCAAGTCGTTGACCTTGTGCCAAGCGGCGGATTTGTACGTCATCGACGTGGAGTTTAGGCATTGCTGGCATCAGGCTATCAACGGGCAACACGCAGGTTTCACGTGCGGATTCGCTCATGTCTGCAAGTTGCTCCAAGGTGTAGCCATTCGCCAAATCAAAATGGGCGATGGCGGTGCGGCGCAGTTTGGTCAAATGCCCGCCACAACCGAGGGCTTCGCCTATGTCTTCGCCCAAGGTGCGGATGTAAGTGCCTTTGCTACAGCGCACGCTGATGTCGAGTTGTTCACCGTCAAAGTCATGCAAAATCAGCTCGTGGATCACCACGTCGCGCAAGGGACGCTCTATGGTTTCGCCGTTGCGAATGTATTCGTACAGCGGCTTGCCTTGGTGTTTGAGCGCGCTATACATGGGCGGGAGCTGTTGAATCGCGCCGCGAAATTTTTCGAGTGCAGCATGAATGTCGGCGAGTTGTATGTGGGCAGTCGGGCGATGTTGCAAGACTTCGCCTTCGGCATCGCCCGTGGCTGTGGTTTGACCCAGACGCACGGTGGCACGATAGGTTTTATCGGCTTCGAGTAAGGCGGTGGAAAATTTGGTGGCTTCGCCAAAGCAGACGGGCAACAAGCCTGTTGCCAGCGGATCAAGCGTGCCTGTGTGACCTGCTTTTTCAGCTTGAAACAGGCGGCGGGCTTTTTGTAGGGCGGTGTTGGAGCTGAGTTCTAAGGGCTTGTCGAGTAATAACACGCCGTCAAACGGGCGAAAAGTGCGCGCCATGTAAACTCCTGATGTGGTGAAAGTAATCTGTATCAAGCAAAACGGAATACAAAGTGAGAAGCCACCTGTATTCCGTTTTCTTTTATACCGACTACAGAATAATTTATTCGGCTGTAGGTTCTGCTTTTTCTGCTGATAGTTTATCGCTGGCAACGGCTTTATCAATCAACTGCGACAAATAACTACCGTTTTCGACAGAGGCATCATAGACAAAATGTAGCTGGGGCATGATGCGCAACTTGAGACTTCGTGAGAGTTGGCTACGCAAAAAACCACTGGCGTGTTCCAGTCCTTTGAGAGCCTCATCGTGCTTACCATCTAAGCGGGTGAAGAAAATCTTGGCATGAGAGTAATCCCGCGCCACTTCCACCCCCGTGATGGTGACCAGCTTCACCCGTGGATCGTTGATTTGCAACCTCACCAGCTCCGCGATTTCTCGCTGCATCTGCTGCCCGACACGGTCTGTTCTGGCGTAGTTGCTCATTACAGTGACCGCGCCACTTCAACGATTTCGTAGGCTTCGAGCTTATCGCCCACCACCAAATCGTTGTATCCCTTCAGCGACAAACCGCACTCGAAGTTATGTTTGACTTCTTTTGCATCATCTTTGAATCGTTTCAAGGAATCCAATTCGCCGTCGTGTATCACTAAGTTATTGCGCAATACACGGACTTTAGAGCCACGTCTAATCAGACCTTCCAGTACATAACAACCCGCAATCGTACCAATTTTGGACACGGTAAAGACTTGACGCACTTCAACCAAACCGATGATGCTTTCACGTTTTTCAGGTGCCAACATGCCCGACAATGCCGCTTTAATTTCGTCCATCATGCCGTAAATCACGTTGTAGTAGCGAATATCTACACCCATGGTTTCAGCCAATTTACGCGCAGTTGCATCGGCTCGCACATTAAAGCCGATGATGATGGCCTTAGAAGCCAATGCCAAGTTGACATCAGACTCTGAAATAGGACCGACACCGCCATGAATCAAATTCACTTTCACTTCATCTGTCGATAGTTTATGCAGGGTCTGAGCAATCGCTTCAGAAGAACCTTGCACATCAGTTTTGACAATCAGCGACAAGGTACGCACTTCGCCCTCCGCCATTTGCTCGAACATATTTTCCAGCTTGGCAGCTTGTTGTTTAGCCAACTTCACGCCACGGTATTTGCCTTGACGGAACAAGGCGATTTCGCGCGCTCGTTTTTCATCCGCCAACACCATCAGCTCTTCACCTGCGGTGGGCACATCAGACAATCCGTGAATTTCAACTGGAATAGACGGACCCGCTTCGTGAATCGACTTGCCGTTTTCGTCCAACATCGCACGAACTCGACCAAACACCGAACCAACCAAGACAGCGTCACCACGACGCATCGTGCCAGATTGAATCAACACGGTTGCTACCGCGCCCTTACCTTTATCTAAACGCGCTTCCACCACCAAACCCTTGGCGTGGGTTTCACGAGGTGCTTTTAATTCCAGGACTTCGGCTTGCAACAAGACTGATTCCAGCAATTTATCAACGCCAGCACCCGTTTTAGACGAAACCTCTCCGAACATAACGTCGCCACCCCAATCTTCTGACAGGATGCCTTCTACACTCAGTTCTTGTTTGACCCGTTCAATATTGGCATCCGCTTTATCGATTTTGGTAATCGCCACCACGATCGCCACACCCGCCGCTTTGGCATGGTGAATCGCTTCTCGCGTAGTAGGCATCACACCGTCATCGGCAGCCACAACCAAAATCACAATATCGGTTGCTTTGGCACCACGTGCCCGCATCGCGGTAAACGCTTCATGACCTGGGGTATCGAGGAAGGTAATCATGCCCCGCGGCGTATCCACGTGGTACGCGCCGATGTGCTGGGTAATGCCACCCGCTTCGCCCGAAGCCACACGGGTACGACGAATGTAATCCAGCAAGGACGTTTTACCATGATCCACGTGACCCATGACCGTGACCACAGGCGCACGCGGGGTTAATTCCAAATCGTGATGCGCTTCATTGTCCATCAGATAGGCATCGGGATCATCCAACTTCGCCGCTTTGGCAATATGTCCCATTTCCTCTACCACAATCATGGCAGTGTCTTGATCCAATACTTGGTTGATGGTCACCATCAAACCCATTTTCATCAATACTTTGATGATTTCTGCGGCTTTCACCGCCATTTTTTGGGCTAATTCGGCCACCACAATGGTTTCAGGTACGGAAACCTCATGCACAATGGCTTCCGTTGGCTGAACAAAGGATTCACCCGCCGCTGCGGGAGCAGGTCGACCGTGATGCTTATCATTGCGTTTACCGCCGCGCACAGGATTCGCCCATGCACCTGCTTTGCCAGCAGGCTTGCTATCGGTCTTGCCCACAGGACGTTTGTGACCACTCGGCTCATCACGTTTGGCAACTTGCTTGTCAGCTGTTTTTGCTGGCTTTTTGGCTTGTACAACTTTATCACCTGGCTTAGGAGCCGTCGTGCTTTTGTGCAAAGTACCTTCTTTGCTCGCTTTAGGCACTTCAGCGACCACAACAACAGGCTCAACGACGGGTGGCGGCGGTGGTGGGGCAGGTTTAAAAGAAGGGCGTGCCACACGACGCAGCACAGGTGCACCTATCATTGGCGTAGGTGCAGCGTTAGATGGCGCGGCCTCAACTACTGATTTATTGGCGACAGCAGGCACAGCTACCGTCGGATTGATGGACGGTGTCACGGGCTTAACGATGGGAGGTTTCACTTCATAAATCTCGGTAGATTTGACCACGACAACAGGCACAACCTCTTCCATGACGACAGGCTCTACCACTGGTGAAACGACGACTTCTACGACTTCAGTTGCATCGCCAACTTTGCCTTTATTCCGCAACTTACGTGCTTGCAACTCTGCAGCTTGGCGTTCCGCCAATTCTGCTTGTAAACGTGCTTCTTGCTCACGTATCGCCAATTGGCGCGCATCCAACACAGAAGAGGTCGACACAACTGGGCGGACGGCGGATTGGTGGGGTTGCGCATTCACTTCGGGCGCGACCACGCGGCGCTTACGCACCTCCACTTGGATGGTGCGTGGCCTCCCTGTGCTATCAGATTTCTTAATCTCGCTGGTTTCACGACGCGCCAACGTCACCTTTTTTTCGGTCGCATCAGTGCCGTGTGCTTGACGCAAATGCGTCAACAACTGCGCTTTATCCGCTTCAGAAATTACATCTACATCGCGCTGTTTAGTCACACCAGCCGATTGTAGTTGTTCGAGCAGCAAAGCAACTGGCATACCCAGTTCAGCTGCAAATTGCGCTACGTTTATTGTACCCATTGCCATCCTTTAGATTCTTTTCCGACCTTATGCAAACCAAGGTGCGCGTGCTGCCATAATCAAACTGTTCGCACGATTACCATCCATACCAGAAAGCTCGACCAGTTCGTCTTCGGCCAAATCGGCCAATTGTTCTTGTGTTGTAATACCTTTATTGGCCAGTACACGAGCGGTTTCGTCGTCCATGCCGTCCAACTTTAACAAATCTTCAATACCATGCTCGACTTGTTCTTCACTGGCAATCGCAGCAGTCAGCAACACATTACGTGCCCGACTACGCAGCTCTTCAACCATGCTTTCATCCAGCCCATCAATTTCCAGCATTTCTTCAATAGGCACGTAAGCGACTTCTTCCAACGTATTAAACCCTTCATTGACCAAAATACCCGCGACTTCTTCATCGACATCCAACTTTTCAACAAACAAATCCAGCACTTTAGAAAACTCTTGCGTATGCTTTTCGTCTGATTGCGCCACAGTCATGATATTCAGCGTCCAGCCTGTCAGCTCAGAAGCCAAACGCACGTTTTGCCCGCCGCGACCAATCGCCTGTGCCAGATTTTCTTCTTCTACGACCACATCCATGCTGTGTTGATCTTCATCTACCACGATGCTGCCGATCTCTGCAGGAGACAAAGCGTTAATGACATAGGTTGCAGGATCTTCTGCCCACAAAATAATATCGACGCGCTCACCGCACAATTCGTTTGTGACGCTTTGTACGCGTGAACCACGCATGCCAACACAGGTTCCAATAGGATCGATACGTTGATCGTGTGAACGAACGGCAATTTTGGCGCGTGAACCAGGATCGCGCGCAGCATTGATAATTTCTAAAATATTTTCTTCAATCTCAGGCACTTCCAACTCAAACAACTTCACCACCAACTCAGGAGATGTGCGAGACAAAATAACCTGTGGACCACGCTGACCACGATCAATTCGCAATAAATGCGCTTTAACACGATCACCCACACGCAAATTTTCCTTTGGAATCATTTGATCACGAGGTAAGAAAGCTTCAATCTTGCCAAATTCAACAACCGCATTCCCGCGTTCCACGCGCTTCACTGTACCAGACACCAGATGCTCTTTGCGCGCCATAAAATCACTGAGAATCTGCTCGCGTTCAGCATCACGAATCTTTTGGAAAATCACTTGTTTTGCAGCTTGTGCACCAATGCGACCAAAGTCAATTGATTCTAACGGCTCTTCGATGAAACCACCCAATTCAACACTGGGGTCATGTTTTTGCGCTTCTTCCAACTTGATATGTAAATCAGGCGTTTCAAACGTTTCGTCGTCCATTACTTCCCAGCAACGGAATGATTCATACTCACCCGTATTGCGGTCAATAGCCACCCGCACATCTGCCTCGTCGTCAAAACGCTTTTTGGTTGCAGAGGCTAAGGCTGACTCCAGCGCAGAAAACACCACTTCTTTGTCTACATTCTTTTCACGTGACAACGCATCGACCAGCAACAAAACTTCACGACTCATACCATTCTCCGACTAATGACTTGCTTGCAACAAGCCCTAAAAACTAAAAGGTCGGCACTAAACGTGCCTTATCCACATTGGACAGATCAATGGCCACTGGCACACCGTCCACATCCAGTAGCACGATGCCATCCGCTAACGCGCCCAATACCCCAACAAAAACTTTACTGCCATTCAATGGCTTGCGCAGCTTAAAACGCGCTTTTTCACCTGCGAAACGTACAAAGTCGCTTTCTTTTTTGAGCGGACGATCTAAACCTGGGGAAGAGATTTCCAGACGTTCAAAGTCAATATTCTCAACCGTGAACAAGCGGGTCAACTGATTACTCACCAGCTGACAGTCCTCAACCGAAATGCCCTCAGGCTTATCAATAAAGACTTGCAACGCTCCACCGCCATGACGCTCAAATGCTACTAACTCATAGCCCAAGCCCGCAACAGTTGTTTCAACCAGACTCACTACATCCATAATTATCATTCCACAAATAAAAAACGGGCTTAAAGCCCATCCGAAAACGCGCGCATTATAGCAAAATTTGCCGCTAAAGGGAACGAGTATATTGGAACCATACAGAATAGGCGCGTGGTTATACAAAACGCCTTCCCACAATGATTTCTACGTTAAAATCCATCCTCATAGCGAACGGTGATGGGATAACGCCAGTCTTTACCATAACTCCGCTCCGTGATACGAATACCGACAGCCGATTGACGACGCTTGTACTCACTCAACCGAATCAATCGCACCACACGACGCACCACCTCTTCGGGATACCCCAAAGCAACAATATCAAGAATAGACCTATTCTGCTCCACATAGTATTCAACAATCGCATCCAACACATCATAAGGCGGCAAACTATCCTGATCCGTTTGATCGGGTCGCAATTCAGCACTGGGCGGACGCGTGATAATGCGTTCAGGAATAACGTAGCTCAAGGTATTGCGGTAGCGAGAGAGCCGATAGACCCACATCTTGCTCACATCTTTTAAGACCGCTAAGCCACCCGCCATATCACCATACAAGGTGGCATAACCCACGCTCATTTCAGACTTATTGCCTGTGGTGAGCACCAACGAGCCAAATTTATTCGACATTGCCATCAGCAAGGTGCCACGTATCCGCGCCTGCAAGTTTTCTTCGGTCGCATCCACCTCACGCCCCGCAAACGAATCGCTCAAGGTACTCAGAAAATTTTCAAACATCGGCAAAATAGAGAATTCGTCATAACGCACACCGAGCAAACTTACCATTTCGCGCGAATCTTCTATGCTAATTGACGCTGTATAAGGTGAAGGCATCATGACCGCGTGTACTTTATCCGCCCCTAAAGCATCCACGGCAATCGCCATGGTCAGCGCGGAATCAATCCCTCCTGACAAACCCAGCAAAATACCTGGAAAACGGTTTTTGCCTATGTAATCTTGCACACCTAAACATAATGCCTGATAGATTCTGGCATCAGTTTCTAGCAACGGAACATTCTGACCACGAGGTTGCCCATCAGCTGAAATATCCAACAACAGCAAATCCTCATTAAAGAAACTGCTTTGTGCCGTAACTACCCCTGTATGATCCATCGCAAATGAACCGCCATCAAAAACCAGCTCATCTTGCCCCCCAACTAAATTGGCGTAAACCACCGACATACCAGTATCCGCAATACGATCACGGATGGCATCATATCGAGATTCCTGCTTACCCATTGAAAAAGGGGAGGCATTGAGGACAAGCAAAATCTCTGCGCCCGCTGAATGAGCCAACATAGCAGGCGTTTTATGCCAGACATCCGCACAAATATTAAGCCCGAAAACCACCCCATCTAACTCAAAAACACACGCATCCGTGCCCGAATCAAAATATCGCTTCTCATCAAAAACTGCATAGTTAGGTAATTCGTGCTTATGATAGGTAGCCACAATTTTCCCATTCTGCAATAACGAGGCGGCATTGTAATGTTTACCATGTTGTTGGTGAGGGTGCCCCACCAACACACTGATGTCATAAATTTGTGCGGACAAGGCCTGCAAAGCTTCTGCGCATGCCCGATAAAAACCCTCACGCAACAGCAAATCCTCAGGAGGGTAAGCACACAGACTCAACTCTGGCGTAAGCAGCATTCGCGCGCCCTGTTGCTTGGCTTGTTCTGCATAGCTTAGTATTTTGGCGGCATTTCCCGATAAGTCACCCAAGGTGCAGTTGATTTGTGCGATAGCGATCTTCATAGCAAAGAAAAATTGTACAAGGATGGGCATTTTACCTCGTCACTTATCGAACATGTGTAACAAAAAAAGCGGGCTGCTTCCAGCCCGCTTTCGCTACAACAAAGTGTTTAGTGCTTATTTTGCAATCACTTGTTTTGCTTCTTTTTCCACGTAGTTCACTTCAACACGACGGTTCAAAGCACGACCAGCCTTAGTTTTATTGTCGCCAACTGGATTTTCCATGCCTTTACCAGCTGCAGTCAGGCGTTTTGCATCAACACCCTTTTTAACCAACAAAGCTTTAACGGCATTCGCACGTTTTTCAGACAACTTTTTGTTCAGTTTGGCAGAGCCAACGTTGTCGGTATAACCTGTGACTGTGAATTGAGCATCTGGATTTTGTTTTGCGAAATCCACTACTGGAGCCACTTTAGCATTTGCAGTTGGCTTCAATTTAGCTGAACCAGTCGCAAAACTCGCACCTTCGATCGTGACAGGTTTGTCAGTGAAGATCGTTTTCATCTTCACTTCTTCCTTTTTCACGACGGGAGCTGGTGCAACAACTGGTGCTGGTGCAGGCTTTTGGACAACAGGTGCAACATAAGCTGGTGCTGGTTTATGAACTACTGGCGCAACAACTGGTGCAGCCACTACAGCAGCAGGTGGAGTACCAAAGTAATAATTCAAACCAATTGTGAAATTATCATTATTAAGTGTTGCTGCATTTGCTTTGCTGCCAGTACGAGTGTATTCGCCAGTTACGCTCCAGTTTGGTGCAAATTTATACTCCAAACCCAAACCTAAGTGCAAGTGATTAGTATATTTAAAGGAAGCATTTGGGTAAGCCATAGTACCAGTTGTTCGATCCAAACCTACCTTCGCGTAAGGCATCCAGCTTCCAGTTGGCAAACCTAATTTCAGATCCAACCCCATGGCTGAACTTCCATAATTACCTTGTGAACCTGCTGGATTCGACATCACGTGTGTCGTTTTTTGATTCAAGTCAACGAAAAAATCCGCACCCAACAAGAACCCGCCCATGTCCCAGTTGTAGCCTTCTTCAAAACCGAAGGTGCTTGAATTCTTGCTTGCTGCAGCAGGTGAACCTGTGATGTTAGAGTTATTCACCCCAACTTTACCACCAATAAACAAACCATCAAATTCACTCGCATGTGCTGCGGTCATACTGAACAATGCCACTGCAATTGCAACACTCATCGTACTTTTCTTCATTTTTTTCTCCAAAATTGATTTTTATAAAAAAGTTAAAACATAACAGCAGCTCAAAACTTGCACGGCATTTTATCTGAATTCAGGCTTACTACAATGAGATAAACTGCAAATAGACAAAAAAACAACACTCTACCCAAGGAAATTAAACATCTAAACCACACCTTGCAACCATGCAGAATAAACTTTTGCCGCAACGCTGCGCAATGTTAACAAATTTTCAAACATTTGCCTTCGAATTATGGTGGCTGTTTGAACAGCTGGACTATATCGTGCTCCATATAGCTCCATCGCGCCTAACTCGCACCATGTATCAATCATTTCCTCAGTCATTTCAATGTGACATTGCAAACCAAAGTGCTTACCAATGACATAGGCTTGGTTAGCACAGAATTCACTGGACAGCAGATGTGTCGCCCCTGCAGGCAAACTAAAGGTTTCACCATGCCAGTGAAAAGCCATAAAGGTTTTCACGTCTCCAAACCAGTGGCGAGCAACAACATCATCCGCTACTCGAACTGCCCCCCAACCGATCTCTTTAACCGAATTTTCCGAAACCGACCCGCCCAAGGCTTTCGCAATCAGCTGCCCACCCAAACAATGCCCCAGCACTGGAATGTCCCTCGATACGGCATCTCGAATCAAGGACAATTCACGCTCAATCCAAGGCAAATCATCATTAACGCTCATATTCCCCCCCATAAATACCAAACCAGAATATGCTGATGCTGCATCAGGTATCGCATCGCCGGCATCAATGGCGATTAGCTGGAAGGGAATTTTATGTTCGTACAAAAATTCGGCGAAATAACCCGCCCCTTCATGGGCGAGGTGTCGAAAAATAGCTACGGGCTTCATAAAGCTCTAAGTTGGTAAATGGTGATGAAAGTGCCAATCAAAAATTAAGCTGTCTAGCGTAATATATCCGCTAAACACAATTCTGCAGCCTCATCCCATGCTGGCATGACAATACCGTAATCTCTATTTAATTTATCGCCTGACAAGCGTGAGTTCAATGGACGTTTTGCAGGGAGTGGATATTCACATGTATCAATTGGGGATACTTCGGTTGTTTTAATAAGATTATCATGCTTTTTCGCGTAATCTATAATCAAACTGGCAAAACCGTGCCAACTCGTTTCACCTGCTGCCGATAAGTTATAAATACCAGATAGGAATTTGGATTGATCACGTTTTGCTAGGGCTTTCACCGCCATATCTGCAGTGGCTTCAGCAATAAAACGCGCCCAAGTTGGTGCGCCGATTTGATCGCCGACGATACGCAAAGAGACGCGCTCTTTGGCTAAGCGCAACATCGTCTTCATAAAATTTTGACCACGTGCTGCATAGACCCACGTGGTGCGCAAAATCAAATAATCACCACCGACTGCTTGAATTGCCAACTCTCCAGCAAGTTTTGAACGTCCGTAAGCATTCAACGGGCAAGGCGCATCTGCTTCTAAATAGGGAGTCGTTGCACCGCCATCAAATACATAATCAGTGGAGTAATGAATGAATAGTGCGCCCACTTCCTGGGCTGCCGTTGCAATTTCACCAACAGCCAGCGCATTGATTTGATGAGCAATACTCTCCTCTACTTCTGCCTTATCGACCGCAGTATAAGCCGCTGCATTGACGATCAAATTCGGGCGATTTTGTTGTATCCATACCAATAACGACTGAGTATCCAACAAATTAGCCTGCTCTCTGCCCAAGGCTACTACGTCACCACACAAGGCCATGCTGCGCTGCAACTCCCAGCCCACTTGTCCATTCTTACCAAGAATCAGAATTTTTGGGCGCATTATGCAAAACACTCCGCATCCGCTAGCAACTTCCCTTGCTGATCTTTACCAGATAATTGCGGTTTGCAATCTAGCTTCCAATCAATTGCTAGTGCAGGATCATTCCACAAAATACTACGCTCGTGAGCAGGATACCAATAATCCGTTGTTTTATAAAGAAATTCTGCGGTTTCGGATAGAACAACAAAGCCATGAGCAAAACCAGGTGGTATCCAGAGCATACGCTTGTTTTCGGCAGATAATTCCACGCCCACATGATGTCCGAACGTTGATGAACTTTTACGAATATCGACAGCCACATCGAAAACGCGCCCCTGCGTGGCACGCACCAACTTACCTTGAGGATGTTGAATTTGATAATGTAAGCCACGTAGAACACCGTGAGCTGATTTTGAATGATTGTCCTGCACAAAATCAGCACTTACACCTGTCAAGTTGGCAAATTGTTTTTGATTAAAACTTTCATAAAAAAAACCGCGTTCGTCACCATAAACCGTGGGTTCAATGATAAGCAAATCAGGGATGGCGGTGACAACGAGTTTCATTTTCGCAATGTTTCTTTCAAGATACGTTTCAGATATTGTCCGTAGCCATTTTTCGCAAGTGGAACAATCAGCTTTTCCAATTGTTGTGTGGTGATGTAGCCACTGTTATAAGCAATTTCCTCAGGGCACGCTATTTTCAATCCTTGACGTTTTTCCAGTGTTTCAATAAATAATGAAGCTTCAAGCAAAGATTCGTGTGTACCCGTATCTAGCCAAGCATAACCTCGTCCCATTACTTGCACGTCCAACTGCGCCCTCTCTAAATAGATTTGGTTTACAGTCGTAATTTCCAATTCACCTCGTTCAGATGGTTGAATGGATTTAGCTATCTCAACTACCTGATTATCATAAAAATACAATCCAGTAACGGCGTAGTTAGACTTCGGCTCAACGGGCTTCTCTTCTAAACTCATCGCTTGTCCTGCCGCATTAAATTCAACAACACCGTAGCGTTCTGGATCGTGAACGTGATAAGCAAACACTGTCCCACCATTTGGCTTTGAAGCTGCACTCTTCAATATAGTCTCGAATCCATGACCGTAAAAAATGTTGTCACCCAACACTAACGCACAGGAGTCATCACCAATAAATTCTTCTCCAATGATAAAAGCTTGCGCCAAACCATCGGGCGAAGGTTGCACCGCATAAGACAACTTTATGCCCCATTGGGAACCGTCACCCAATAATTGTTCGAAGCGTGGCGTATCTTGGGGCGTGGAAATTACCAAAATGTCACGTATCCCCGCCAACATCAGCGTGGTCAATGGATAGTAAATCATCGGTTTGTCGTAAACAGGTAAAAGCTGCTTAGACACCGCTTGTGTGACGGGATACAACCGCGTGCCAGAACCGCCCGCTAAAATAATGCCCTTCATATTGCACCTCGTGCGTTATAGTTTTGTTGCACCCAATGTTGATATTCACCACTGATGACACCATTCACCCATTCTGTATTCAACAAATACCATTCAACTGTTTTGCGCAGCCCTGTTTCAAAGGTTTCTTGCGGCTTCCAGCCTAAGTCACGCTCAATTTTACTGGCATCAATCGCGTAGCGCTGGTCATGACCAGGGCGATCTTGCACATAGGTAATCAATTGCGCATGGGGTGCACCTTGTGGATGTAACTCATCCAAAATCGTGCAAATGGCTTGCACCACCTCCAAGTTGGTTTTTTCATTCCAACCGCCTATATTGTAGGTTTCCCCCAATTGCCCACGTTCCAACACCAAGCGCAATGCACGTGCATGATCATCGACATATAACCAATCACGCACATTATCCCCTTTACCATAAATAGGCAGCGGCTTACCCGCCACGGCATTCAAAATAACCAATGGAATCAGTTTTTCAGGAAAATGGTGTGAGCCATAGTTGTTCGAGCAATTGGTGGTCACCACGGGGAAGCCATAGGTATGATGCCAAGCACGCACCAAATGGTCAGAAGAAGCCTTGCTGGCTGAATAGGGCGAGTTAGGCTGATAAGCAGTTTCTTCGGTAAAAAAGCCCTCATCGCCCAATGTACCATACACTTCATCCGTAGAAATGTGATGGAAGCGAAATGCCGCTTTACGTTCAGCATCCAATCCATTCCAGTACTGACGCGCTGCTTCCAACAGGGTATAGGTACCCACAATATTGGTTTGAATAAATGCTGCGGGTCCAGTAATCGAGCGATCCACATGTGATTCTGCCGCCAAATGCATCACCGCATCAGGTTTATGTTGCGCAAACACGCGAGCAACTTCCACTGCGTCACATATATCCACTTGTTCAAAGTGATAACGTGGATTATCAGAAATAGTCGCCAAAGAGGCCAAATTACCCGCGTAGGTTAATTTATCAACATTAACAACTTGATGCGTGGTGTCTTGAATAAACTGACGAACGACAGCCGAGCCGATAAACCCAGCTCCGCCTGTGATGAGAATAGTTTTCATGGATAAAAAATATTTCTATAAAGATATTAATTAATAAAATGCCTAAATATTAGGGCTTAACACGTTGGACTGATGGTTTTGGAGATGAAAAAACGATCAATGCACATCTCGACGCAAGACTACTCCAACGAACGTCCACCATAATATTTTAACGTCCAGCAGAAATGATCTACTTTGAATATAACCCAGATCCATCTGGATAGTTTCCTCTTTAGTCAATGAGTCGCGTCCAGAGCACTTAGATAAACAAGTAATTCCAGGCTTTACGGAAAGGTATTCTTCAGCATACCGACCATAGAGCCCCATCACATCAGGCACTTCGGGACGTGGACCTACTAATGACATATCCCCTAAAACCACATTGATAAAATTTGGCATCTCATCAATGCTTGTTCGTCTAGTATATCGACCAATGCGCGTAACCCGAGGATCATCCTCATAATGAAAATGAAAATTCAAACCGCCATGTCCTGAATAATCATACAACTCAGGAAAGCGTTCCTTCGCGTCTACATACATCCCTCTAAGCTTAATTATCCAAAAGGGTTTACCACGCAATCCAATTCTTTTCTGTACAAAGAAAGGATTCCCAGGTGAGTCCAATCTAATTATCAATGCCGCAATAAGAAAAATTGGAGCTGCTATCAAGAGAAGAGGTATACCAAAAATCAGATCTAGCATTCGCTTTGAGATTAAATATCCCCAATTTGTGTTCGTATTATTTTTTTTAATCATTTGTAAATCGCAATTGAAACCTATTAAAAGCACCCCGACCTAAGATGCGCTCGCATCCACACGCTTGTTTCAACTAACCCATCAATAAAGTTAATCTGCGGTTGCCAGTCATACTCAAGTTTGATTCTGGAGCAATCTAAATAGAGTGCTGGCACATCAAATCCTCGACCTGGCGAATAGTTCACTTTAGCTTGTACGCCCGTTGCTTCTTGCAACACGGAGAGCAACTCATTAATACTCGTTCCTACTCCACTACCAACATTGTAAACCCCCACCGACTCAGAACTTATCACAGCCGTACACGCGCGCGCGAAATCTGCCGCATGTATGTAGTCCCTGACAACCGAGCCATCCCCCCATACCGATATTTCTTCACCCTTCAATAATTTATTCATAAATACTGTCACGGCACCCTGCTTACCACGAGGGTCTTGCCGCGCACCATATGGATTTGAAAGACGAAGTACCGTGTACTTTAAACCATGCAAAACATGAAATAAGTGAAGATAGTGCTCAATCGCTAATTTTGATATCCCATATGAGCACATAGGAAGCGTAGCATGATCCTCAGCAATCGGCATCTGTTTGGGAATTCCATAAACAGTCCCTCCAGATGACACATAGATGACTTTCTTAACAGCATATTTAACACACATCTCAAATAATGCGATTGATTCAATTAGGTTTGATTGAACATCAAAAATCGGATCATCATTCGAGGTTTGGGGGACGGTACTCGAAATCAAATGAACAACAATATCCACCCCACGCTTCAAAACTTGCTCCAACTCACCTCGATTACCAAAGTCAGCTTGAATAAATTCTACGTTTCTATGTTGCGCCCTAAATCGCTCAGGGGTTCTATCCAACGAAATTATGTTGTGACCCGCCGCATACAACTCATCCACCACATAGGAACCCAGGAATCCACTTCCCCCCAGCACTAGAACTATCATCTCCCCTCCCAATTACTCTGTTAAACAGCGCTCATCGGAACGCAACCAAAAGGATTTATTAGTAGACATTTTTAACTTAATGCTGAGCGGTACATAAGTATAACTTCTTCCTACACGATACCCAAGCCATCTAGTAAAATTTCGAATCAGAACCCTTAGCAAAGGAATCGATACACTTTCTTGTTTGAGATAGTCGTATTCAGAGCGTACAAACTTCATACCCTCACCCTCTGCTTTCCCCAAGAAATCCATATACCACTGGTTCATACTGTGAAAAGCACCGACATCAAAATAGCGACAAAAATCCTGCTTTAGCGAATAATCATGGGAATGCACAACCCGTGCTTGAGGAACATAGGCCACTTGCCACTGATTTTTCAAAAGCTTGGCAGCTGCAATACTATCTTCAGCAAACAATGTGTTTTCGTCAAAAAAATTAATGCCCTCCATCGCCTTACGTCGATAAGCTGCAAATGAATCGGAGCAAAATGCAGTCTTTATTCCGAGTCGCGGCACATCGTCAATACTTCTTAGGATCACATCTTCCCCTGAAGGATAGTTGTACGTTCGCGCATGCCTAGCAAAATTACCTGCCTTAGCATCTGCCATCTGCCGCCCATAGACTAAGCCACAACGAGGATTATCCACCAAACCTTGAACCAAGTTTTGTATGGCAGTGACATCAACTGGTATTGCATCTTGCGTCATAAAAATAATTATATCGGCAGAAGACATCTTGAATGCAAGATTCCTTGTACCACCGTGATCAAAATCCTTACGATTCACGCGCACAACTTTGTCAGTCAAAGCGCGATACACGTCTACAGTACCATCACTCGATTCCGAATCTAATATTATAACTTCGTCTGGCTGCAAACGCTGTTTCTTTAACGCAGCTACCATTTGCAAAGCAAAATTACCAGCGTTTAGCGTAGGAATACATAGGGCAACTCTCATACAACATCCTTAATTGATTTACCATAAACAAGATGATTGTAGATAACGATCAAATTGTTTTGACATTCACTCTCCGATGGGACGCTTGCTGGCGCGGTAGCTGAGTAGCTAACTTGCAATACATCAACGAGTGAGTCGATAGAATACGGATCGCAGATACCAACACCTTTTGGCAGGAACTCATGGTGCAAAGCGTACTTCGTGGTTACTAAAGGACATTTATTTGCCAACCCCTCCACATCAACAATAGGAGATACTTCTACATAACTTGGATTAACCAAAAGTTTTGCTCTTCTATAATGTTGTTGCAACTCTGCACGAGTAACACCTTGAATTAACTCAATTCCCTCATTCTCTTTCACCAACTTTAAAATCAATTGAAAATATGACTTCTCATTGGGATTAGCCTTACCAATTAAGCGTAATCTTCGTTTACTAGCAATCGCAGCATGCACTAACGAAAGTGGATTTTTTCTGACTTCCATTCTACCTACAAAAAGAATATCGGTTTCATGACAATCCAAACTAGTCACTGAATCGTCCTGTTCCATAGCGGGATTTGGTACAACAAAGCATTTTGAGTGGATACCACTTACCCCAAAATCTTTTTCAATATAAGATTCTTCAGCATTAGCTTGTAAAAGAATCCCACTCGCGTTTTCAATTATCCACTTGGCTCGACCTAACCAAGAAACACTTAAAACACTCTTATCAAATGAGCGAGTCAAGCCCATACGAACAAACTCTTTAAAATACTCAGCATGTCGGGTATTCCGCCCCAGAGCAGACGAATAAAACATTCTTCCTAACGATCCAACGCCAATGGCGTCAACTCGAAACTTCTCGACCCACTCCCACGGGTGATGAAGAGATGTAATTGCATATTTCCTATTTTGCAATACTGCTTTTTTTAACTTAGGGTAAATTTCCAATGGACGATCAATATTAAATGCATGATAAAAATCCGCTTCAACAAATGGTCTCTTATCAACCCAGAAATCAACTTCCCAACCAGAGGCTCTCATCATATTTGCATATAATTCGCACAGGACAGTATCACCACCCCTCTTCGTGAACATATCATCACGAGCAACAAAACACATTTTCACTCTATAGCACCCATTTTATCTCACAAATTTTTGTCCATTACGACTTGTCTGATCTCTATTCTTAGTCGTGCATTTCCTCGTAAACTTAATTTTAGCAACCCAGTGTAAGCAACAGAAAACAGATAAAAGGCTGATGTGAACCCCAAGCAAATAAATAAATGTTTTACATGAACATAAAAATAATGTCGCACAGAAAATACTAAAAAAATGGACAGCAATGCGATTCGGATCGAAAACCCCAAAGAGGACATTTTTACGATCGAAGAAGAAAAAAGCTGCTTTTCCACAAAATAAAGTATAACTGCCATCGCTGTAAAATACGCGAAGACAAATAATAAGTTTGGATATATTAAAAATACCTCATGCGGCAAATAGGATCCCCCAATTGGGTTATACCCCTGCCACCCGCCGAACCGCTCTTCAATGTAAGCAAAGTAAGCAAAATTGGAACGTTCATAAACAACAGAAGGAATCATACTCAATATTGGATCAAGCAACATATCTAAGTGTTCCTCCCCCTCTCCCGTGACCGAGTTGTGCGCAACTTTTAATGCTCCCATTGTTGAGTTTATATACTCCTGACTTAAAGAAAAGCCCGCCATCAGAAAATTTGAGCTCTTCTCTCTAAATAGGACTGCCAATCCCATGAGTACCGCAACTAGAGGTGAAAATAGCAACATTTTTCTCACACGCTGTGGTGTTGGTCTATGCTTGGCCATGTAAACCAACAACATGGCCATCCCAATAGTAACCATGAACATACGTCCACCTGATACAAGCTTAAATCCGAAATAGAGCAACATAAGCACCTTCTCGGCTTTAGAAAAATCTAGCGTTATGACAGGCAAGCGCAGCAGAAGTGCAAAGAAAATCAAATAATCCATTGCAGCGAGAGACTTATGACCACCAGCCGCTTGAAACTCAGCATATCCACCAAAGAGTATCTGCTTCGCATTAACGGCTGCATATGCAAAATAGATCACGAACACGAAAATGAGAAATTGCCTCTCAAATCCATTTAGGAAAATGGATTTGACTTGCATACACTCTAGCCTCTGAAGCCCTTTGGAGCTAAAAAATGCCAATAAATAAAGCGGCATAATTGCCGCAAGGCTAATTTGTGCAAATCTTACATAATCAACATCAGCGTAGGTTTTTACCCATGGATATAGAAGATGCAACTTCAAGACATCCATTCCCAATGTCACAATTGGATAAAGCATCATGACCAAACAATAGATAAAAGTTGGTCTAATTCCTCCTCCTGATATAAAGCCCTTCGCAAAAAGAACGGCCATCATGAGCAGCAAAAGGTAAAAATAGTCCGATGATGTCAATTTCTCACCTTCCCTTATTTTGAACGACAGGATACTCAGATTGGCAGCTATTTGCGTTCAAACAACGAATAGGTTTTGCGGGAACACCCCCTGCTATCCACCGTGATTCTACATTCTTATTCACAACAGCTCCCGCTGCAATGACAGCACAACTTCCGATGGAAACTCCTTTTAATACGGTACATTTAGAAGCTATCCAAGCATTCCTTCCAATTCTTACAGGAGAGGTCGTAAAACCCTGCTCAATTCTGGGTTGATCTTCTGGAATATCAAGTACATGATCATTGTCGTTAATAGAAACACAATCTGCGATCATGACATAATCTTCAATTTCAATCGACTCCATACACGCTATATAGCAACCTCGATTGACAAAGACCTTCTCGCCAATAGTAAGGTGTCCAGCGCACCAAATATAAGTATTAGCAGACAAGATAGAGCCGCGACCAATAGTCAGCACACCACCACGCTGCACTCTTATCGTAACACCCGAACCAATATCCACAACGCCTAGAAATCGAATTTGTCCACGATTCACTACGGTAAAATACACCGCTTTAATGATAAATCTAAACCACTTGATAGCTTTTTTAAACCAATACATCAGCAAAATATCCTAACATTAAGATTTGCTACTTATGTTGCCTTGTTAAAGATAGGTGCAAAAAGAACACTAATGAACTGTGCGCCAAACACACTTAAGTGATCGTCATCAACATACAACGATCTCCCCCCTATTATGATCGAGCACGAACTTTCTGTTCCACACAATAGCGTACTAGGATAGATGACACGAGCACCATACTGACTGGAAATTCTCTCTATGACTGATTTAACGTATTTATTTCGTTCAATATAATCAGCGACCTTGGGTCTTATATCCATATTTTGGCCAAACAACAAATTTCTCGCTGAGGTACTAGGCACATTCCAGCCAATTTCAGGCACAGAATATAAGATAAAGATCTTTTTATTGGCGCGACGTAAACGCGACACCGTCCGCTCTAACCCCGTTGAAAAAACTTCATGATTTCCAAAAGCTTGTTTCTTTTCATCCATCAAAACAAGCGTAGGCCCAGAGTCATCTTTTCCATATCGAGTTCCTTCTGAATAAACAGGCCAACGCGCTACCAATACCACACTCTCTATTTCGGCCGTTTTCTCTATGTAATCAAGAGTTTTATCCCTAAATTCCACACATTTCAAATCTTCTTCATAATGCTGCAACTCCACGCCATCTAACGGCGCACAAGAAGCCATTGCAGCATGAACGCCAGCCTGTCCATATTTTTTTGCGGCGAAATCAAAACCAGGCATCAGTGCAGAAGCGTGAGAGTCCCCTAAAACGACAAAGTTCGGTTTAACATCACCACTACCAATATGACAGAATTCATCTTTCTTGGCCTGTTGTCTATTTTTATCCATACAAGCTCTTGAACTTGCAGATACATCCAACTCACCACTCGCGAGCAACTTGACAGCTCCTGGAACGCGATTCGGGAAACCTTGTGTATGAACGGTGGCAATACCAAATATAATCAAAACAAGTGTAAAGAAAGCACCGCCTAAAAATACAAATCTAGGTGTAAATATTTTCTTTCTTTTGCGGAATGGTCTTTCAACAAAATGCCACGAAGCAACTGCTGCTACGAAGGCAATCACAACGAGAATAGACGCTTCTACGGATGTTAGCGGCCTAACAATGTAATACTTTGCAAATACTAATAACGGCCAATGCCAAAGGTAAAGCGAATAGGAAGTCAAACCAATCAAGACGAATGGTCGCCAACTTAACAAGTGTCCAACAACAGACTGACCATTTGAACCAGCATGAATAATTAATGCTGCTCCTAAACAAGGAAACAAAGCATTCATTCCAGGAAAGGACGAGCTTGGCGTGAGCGTAAGTACACCAAAAACAATTAAAACCAATCCTGCGAAAGCTATCAATTCACGAAGATAATGACGATGTATAACGGGTATTACATTCAAAGCCAGCAATGCCCCTAGTGAGAGCTCCCACGCTCTTGTTGGTGCAAGATAAAAGGTCGCATCAGGTCTATGCTCAACGCCCCAGATACTCGCCACAAAAGAGATCAATGCCAAAGGGATGATCCACACCCCCCAATTTGATTTAGAGTATCGCGACAAGAGCAGCAAAAAAAGAGGAAAAAATATATAAAATTGCTCCTCCACACCCAGAGACCAAGTATGTAAAAGTGGTTTCAACTCGCCTGAGCTATTAAAATATCCAGCCTCTCTCCAAAACAATATATTTGAGCCAGATAAAGCTGAAGCGATCAAACTCTTTCCATACCCTGCAAAATCTTGTGGCAGCATTAGATAGAAAGCCATAATCGATGAAACGACGGCCACTACAAAAAAAGCTGGCAATATTCGACGTATTCGACGCTCGTAAAACGAGATGATGGAGAAGGTACCTAAGCGAATTTCTTTAGCGATGATACCCGTAATCAGATAGCCAGAAATTACGAAGAAAATATCAACGCCAGTAAATCCACCACTTAAGGAAGAAAATCCAGCATGAAATAAAACAACAACAACCACTGCTATCGCTCGAAGTCCATCAATATCTGGCCTATATTTTAATTGACTCACATTCTCACCTTGATTTATGTCGCGCAAATAGAATTACTTTTAACTCAGAGGTTCTCATATTAAACAAAAGATCTAAATAGCAAATCTAATTCTCTTGCCATTGTTCTCATGTAGACATAGCCAGAAAGCGCTAGAGGCGAACCTATTAGCTTCGTCCAAAACTTAACCTTATGACTTTGAGCAAATGATGGGTGGTGCTTTTGCAGCCATTGCAGAGTCCGTTCAAATTCATCTTTATTTGCCGAAACTAAACAAAAAAACAGCAACATCTGATGATTGTCCTGCTCCATATTACTGACGGCCATTTCATTTGCACCGAGAATTGAAGCGATGTCTCTATCCATCTCAATCTTTTGGTTTTGCTTACGCAATAAAGATCGATAGTCCGTATTACAATACGAACCAGGCGTACGGCGATACGTCGCAAGTGATTCATCCAAATAGCCAACCTTGGCTAACTTGCTCAGAAATAGTACGATCGGCCTATCTCCAACGGGGTAGCGTGGCGTGTATAGCGAAGAGGTATAAAACTGTGCAAGCAAGTTCGTCCTCACCATCAATGTGCATGTAGTTATAAACATGGATTTAAGCAAGTCTGGATAAACCTCACCCTGAGGTATAGTGCCATGCTTCAAGCTGTTTCTAGACTTAACTGTTCTCCATAAACCACATGTTTGAACTAGCCAATTACAATCGGAATGCACCATCCCATAGTCACGATTCTCACGCAAGAAATCTACCTGTTTCTGCAGTTTTAACGGATCATGCCAGAAGTCATCTCCTTCACAATATGCTATATATTCGCCATGAGAATTTTGAAAGCATAACTGCAAATTTTTAATAAATCCGACATTGCTACTTGGGCATATAACACGAATAATATCGGGATATTTTTGTTGGTACTGGAGTGCTATGGCACGTGTACTATCTGTTGAACAATCCTCGCCGATCACCAATTCAAATGGGAAATTAGTTTTCTGATGCAATACACCTTCAATCGCATCAGCCAAATAACTTTCATGGTTGAAAGTGATCATGTTGATGCTCACAAGAGGAGCATTTTGTCTGGACTGCTCAATAATGTTCACTTCAATACTGTTATCTAATGCCATACTGGGCTTTCCATAATACTGATACGACGGGCATTCACATTACCTAAACGTCTTAAACGACAAATTATTCGCGGCGAACTATATTTATCACCAAGGTACAATTAATCCATGCTGCTGTTCGAGTTGCTCCTTATCTTTTGCATACAACTCACTTGCTCTCTCCTTGATGACATTTCTATTTGACATGTCAATCTGATATTCTCGAACGTGTGTAAGGGGATAAACTGAATTATAAATTCTGTCAATACCAACAAAATCCAATACACGATTGGTTACTTCCTCTGGTGAGGATTTCAACTCTGGGCTAAAAATGACCAATACATTTTCTTTGCCGAAAAGAGTAATAAAACGCTCGATCTGGGGCGCGTAAATCCCTCTCCGAATCAAAGATGGCTCTTCTATATCAAGCCCTTCAGACATTACTTGGAACTCTCGATCTAGAAAGTATTCTAGTGTTGGTGCCACTTTTCCATTCACTATGGGCAAAAAGAAATCTTGTACATTCCGATTCGCCTGCTTCAGCCAGTGCTGAAACCACTTTTCAGATGGTATTTGCTGATACATATTAAATGCAGACATCGCCCTTGATACTGGCTCTCGGAGCAGAATGACAATTTTAGAATTTGGGGCAAAATTCCGTATGCGTTGCGCAGATTCGGGATAGTACAAGTACTCTGGAGTTGCATCCAACCCATAGGAGTCATCTTTAACTCCTCCAAAGTATGAACGATAGTAATCGTCGCCTTTTTCATATAAATAGTCACTACTAAAATATCCAAGCTCCTTGCGAAACCCACTCTTGAGCCTCGGATGCTTTTCAATATAACTAAATAAGGCACTTGTACCCGCTTTTTGCGCACCAACAATGAACAGGTAGTTCGTTAATTTTTTGCTTGGAACGACTCGTCTAACACCGTGCTGAACTGCATGAGCGATGTCTTTAAGTAGAAATGTAATCATCGGACAACCTTATTAAATTTACTTTTAAAATACGACTTGAAAAAGGAAGCTGATATTGCCCCAGCAAAAAGCAACCCAATACCCACCAGCAAAATTTCAGCCAACAAACCAAACCTAGATTGAGAACGTGGCATCGTGTAATACAGTACGCTCCCAGCGAATGCAATAGACGACCATACTAGAATCACATCGTTAAAAAACCACAACTTATGAAGACTCGGGGCAACTCTGTGATGCACTAGTGGTACCCAAGCAATCAAGTAAATCAAATTGAGAATTACCCAAACATATCCAGCACCTACTCCACCATAATGATTAGCAGACCATGCAATAGCAGGTATAAACAATATCAAGAAACCCATCGAACCTATCCAATGTAGCCGCAGGTTCCCCTTTGCGAACTGCAAGTAATAGGCAAAACCTGAAACTGCCAAAATGCCGTTTCCAATGCTATATAGAGCCAGAATGGGTGCCGCATGTTGTGCTAACTGTACATTACTAGTCCAAATTAAAAGCAAATGTTCCGCATACATTGCTAGGGTCACTGACACAGAACCCGCAACGACCGCTACAAGCTGTGTTGATTGTCGATAAATTCGGATAAGACCTTCGTGATCACCTGCCGCATCTAAATTTGCCATTCGTGGCATCGCAGCACTACTCACAGGACCACTAACCATCATCACACCGCTGGCAACAAGTACTGCAATCGTAAAATATCCGTATTCAGCCAATGGTAATAATTTAGACAATATAAGTTTGTCGGTCTGAGTCACAAGCACCCATACCGATGCTGTAAAGGCTATGGTAAGAGAAAACTTAAGGGTAGGCTTGATGGAGGCAAAGGAAATGTATGCTCGCACGCCATTTGGAATCTTGGGCAGTAGCTGTTTGGAGTATAGATATACGCCTAATACTTCTACGACACCCAAAAGCAATTGGTAGCTAAAAAAAACAATCGGAGTTGAACCCACATAAATGAGCACAGGTAAGACGCCCACAAATCGTAAAGAAGCAATCGAAGCGTTAAACACGCCGATCCAAACTAAACGTTCAGATCCACTGATAATGCTACGATACAAGCCGCATACCCAACGTAGTGAAACGGTTGCTGCCATGAGCTCAATCGATGTCTCTACTTCTACAAGCGGCAAATGTGCAACTTTTAACCAGCTGGTCGCAATATAGCCAGAAAATCCGAATAGCCCCCCTCCCCCAGCCAAGGCTATCACAACAAAAATACCTTCTAGGGTACGAACCAAGCCACGATAACTGAGCGCACTGCTTCCACCTGCATTGAATCTGGAGGTTTCTCGAACCATCGTTGGTGTCAAGCCCATGTCTAGCAAATTGAACCAAGCCTGCAACATGGCAAAAAAACCGACCAGCCCGTACGCTTCAGCCCCCATATACGTCAAATACATAGGCAGCATAACAATGCCAATCAATGTGACATATATTTGACTGACATAACTTACTAAAACATTACGCTTAAAACTCATATCTAGAAATACCTGGTGACACAGTTTTTATAAGTGTTACTTTTCTCTGCCAAGGGCTAGATACTGATGATTTTCTCCAAGTCTAAAATATCTTTACGTCTCGTTCCCCTTCTTTTGACGGGTATACCTGCAAATATTCCAAAAGGTGCACAATCATTTTTTACGAGACTCATCGCGCCTATAGCTACGCCTTCTGCCAATGTCACACCTGGCAATATAACCGAACCCGAACCGACGATAACGTGACGAGAAACGAAAACATCGGCATGCTCAACTTTTGTCAGATGAGTGGGCACCATAGGATTGGTCATAGCCTCACCGCTATAGTCATCACTACTACTATAAATTGCAACTTTAGAAGATATATTGCAGAAGTCAGAAAGCGTAATTTTACCTGCCCCAATCAGCGAGGTATAAACGGCAATATGAACATAACTGCCAATCTCAATACCTCCTACTCCTGCAGATAAAACACAAAAATCATCTACTCTAACATTGTTACCAATGCAAATATTCTTACAGTTGTAATATGAACTTTTGTCTGAAAGAGATACATTTTTCCCAACACTCTTGAAACCCATCTCTAAAATTTGTTGACTTGTCAGTAAGCCCATGTGTCGCCTTAAATATTTGACGGTATTAGAACCACATACGTCTAAAAACGGAGAGGATCACGCATTTCCCAGAATCAATACTCGAATCACACCTGCCACTGCCTCAACCATCTCCTTGGACATGGTCGTACCAGTCGGCAAAACCACGACCCTGTCTGCCACTTTTTCTGAATTTTGAAGCAATAAACTTGCATGTGGATAAAGCTCACGATAGGGCTTCATGCCATGACAACCAGGCCAGAAATACTTACGTGCTAGTATATTTTCAGCATGTAATGCTTCAATTATCGCATCCCGTGAAACGGAACATCCTTCACTAACTTCCATCACTACATATTGATAGTTGTTATGATCTTCCTCATTAAATGACAATAAACTAACGCCCGGCAAATCTGACAAAGTCTCCTTGTACAGGTGGTAGTTGCGGCGATTGATCTCAATCACATGATCAATTGCTTCTAAATTGACCAGCCCCATAGCGGCCGCAATTTCGATCATTTTTCCATTAATGCCCATGTGCACTACATTATCAAATCCTGCAAATCCGAAATTGCGCATTAAGCGCATTTTTTCAGCTAGATCATCATCATTTGTAATAACAGCACCACCCTCAAAGGTATTAAAGAATTTGGTTGCATGAAAACTTAATACTTCACATGCACCAAAATTCCCGACCATAGTACCTTTGCTAGAGCAGCCAAATGCGTGGGCTGCATCGTACATAAGCTTGAGGTTATGCTCCTCTGCAATTTGTTGTAATGCTTCAGTCTCAGCTGGCCTCCCCCACAAATGTACACCGATGATACCTGTTGTACGTGGCGTAATCATGCGACGTACAGAAACAGGGTCAAGAGTGTGTGTTACTGGGTCTATGTCAGCAAAGACAGGCGTAATCGCTTGCCAACTTAATGCGTGTGCTGTCGCCACAAAAGTATAGGAGGGAATAATAACCTCTCCAGTCAAACCCAACGCACGAATTGCAATCTCTAAGGCAACAGTGCCATTACACATTGAGACACAATGCTTAACCTTATGATAGTCAGCGACTTTCTGCTCAAATTCCTGCACCAGCGGTCCATTGTTACTCAACCAACGCCGATCAAAGATACCCTCCGCATACTTCATAAACAAGTCACGATCACCTATATTAGGGCGTCCGACATGCAACGGCTGATCAAAGGCTGGGACAGCTCCATTGATAGCAAGATCTTTAGATACTTGAATTTGTTTCATTAGCACTATTCCATTACGCTTATTGTTGTTTTATGACTTCGCTCAATATAGTCTGAACGCATTGATCAGGCGAACAATTCAAAGTATTCAGCTGTATTTCTGGCGAATCGGGTTGTTCATAAGGGCTACTAAGCCCCGTAAAGTTAGCTATCTTACCTTGACGCGCCTTGGCATACAACCCTTTCACATCACGCGCTTCGCACTCTGTTAAAGGCGTATCCACAAACACTTCAACAAATTCACCCTCTTGGAACAAGGAGCGTGCAAACTCTCGTTCAGCACGGAAAGGACTTATAAACGACACAATAACAATCAAACCTGCATCAACCATGAGCTTAGCAACTTCTGCTACGCGGCGTATGTTCTCAACACGATCCGCTTCAGTAAAGCCTAAATCACGATTTAGACCATGACGCACATTGTCTCCATCCAGCAAATATGTATGTTGACCAGCTACAAAGAGTCGCTTCTCTAGCAGATTAGCTATCGTAGATTTACCTGAACCAGACAATCCTGTGAACCAAATACAAGCAGGCTTCTGTGACTTGAGCGTCGCACGAGCTGCTTTATTAATTTCTACAGATTGCCAATGAACATTTGAAGCACGACGCAACGCAAAGTTAATCATACCCGCAGCAACCGTTTCGTTGGTCATGCGATCAATCAGGATGAATGCACCCAGTGTTTTGCACTGTTTGTAAGATTCAAAAGCAACAGGAAGGTTGGTGTAAAGCGTTACTTCGCCAATGTCATTTAATTCAAGTGTGCTGGCAGCGAGGTGGCTGCCTTGGTTAATATCGAGCTTGAATTTAATGTTGCTAATGGTAACCCCTACTTGTGCCGTGTGCAGTTTAATCAAGTAGGGGCGACCTGGGACAAGGTGTTGTTCAGACAGGCATAAAATGCTAGCTTCAAATTGGTCACTAATTTCTATGGGGTCGTCAACACTGCTTAACACTTGCCCTCGACTGACATCTACTTCGCGATCTAGGGTAATCGTGACAGCATCACCTGTGTTGGCTGTAGGTTGTTCACCTTGCCAAATCACCACAGATTTGACTTTGGCTTCCGCCCCACCAGGCACTACACGTATTGAATCGCCGACGTTAATGCTACCAGATGCGACACAACCACAATATCCTCTAAATTCAGAGTTAGGGCGATTGACATATTGTACTGGCATACGAAAAGGCTGAAATGCCTCGGGCTTTGAAACATCAACCGATTCCAAGTATTCGAGCAAACTTGGTCCAGTGTACCAAGGTGCTTTTTCGCAATGAAAAGCGACGTTATCACCTGTCAGGGCAGACATAGGAATAGCTTGAACCGATGCAAATCCGAAATTCTCTACGAGAGCATGGATGTCAGTCACAATGGCATTAAAAGCGGATTCATCCCAACCTATCATGTCCATTTTATTGACGGCAACCACGATATGGCGCACACCAAGCATTGAAACAATACGACTATGTCGCTTGGTTTGGGTAAGTAGACCTTTGCGGGCATCAATCAGCAACACTGCCAAATCAGCAGTGGATGCGCCTGTCGCCATATTTCGGGTGTATTGCTCGTGACCTGGGGTGTCAGCAACGATAAATTTACGATTTTCGGTCGAAAAAAAACGGTAGGCAACATCAATAGTGATGCCTTGTTCGCGCTCAGCTTGCAAACCATCCACCAGCAAGGCTAAGTCTAGTTCCTTACCTTGCGTGCCATACTTACCTGAAGCTCTCTCTAGCTCTTGATAATGATCTTCAAAAATTTGCTTGGATTCATATAACAGACGTCCAATCAGGGTAGATTTTCCATCGTCAACACTACCACAAGTAATAAAACGTAAAGCATCGAGCATCAGAAATATCCTTCTTGTTTTTTGCGTTCCATTGAACCTGCACCATCATGGTCAATTAAACGACCTTCACGTTCTGATGAAGAAGCTGCCAATGTTTCCTCAATAATTTTTTCTAGCGTATCAGCATTACTTTCCTGTGCCGCAGTCAGTGGATAGCAGCCCAGTGTACGGAACCTCACCAATCGCATTTCAGGCGACTCCCCTGCATTCAACGGAAAACGTTCGTCATCAACCATGATCCACTTATCCCCTCGTTTAACCACAGGACGCTCCGCTGCGAAATATAGCGGCACAATCGGAATATTTTCTGAGGCAATATATTGCCAAATATCGGCTTCAGTCCAGTTGGAGAGTGGAAAGACGCGAATTGTTTCGCCTGTATTAATGCGCGTGTTATACAAATTCCACAACTCAGGACGCTGGGCTTTGGGATCCCAGCGATGACCTGGGGCGCGAAAAGAGAAAATCCTTTCTTTTGCACGTGACTTTTCTTCATCGCGTCGAGCACCACCAAAAATAAGATCATATCCACCTGCATCCAAGGCTTGCTTTAAACCTTCGGTCTTCATACGATCTGTGTAGCGCTCTGAACCATGCACAAAAGGAGAAATCCCTTCTTTTTGTGCAGCATGATTGATATGCACACGCAGCTCCATGCCAGACTCATTCGCCATTAAATCGCGGAAAGCAATCATTTCCCTGAACTTCCAAGTGGTATCTACATGCAACAAGGGAAAAGGGGGGGGGGCGGGCCAGAAGGCTTTGCGTGCTAAATGTAGCATCACAGAAGAGTCCTTACCTACTGAGTACATCATCACGGGATTACTGGAAGTAGCAACTGCCTCTCGTATGATTTCGATAGATTGGGCTTCAAGTTGACTTTGTTTACTTCGCATATTTTCCTTATATTTAAACATAGTATCAAAGATACAATGAAGCTGCCCATGATCGTATCCGCGACATGCACGAACTTACGCTTCATCAACATCTATCTAAATTCAAACAGAATACAGTTTTCTTGCACAAACCTGACGCATAATACGCTAGTGATGAATATATTACAAAAAATATAATACGCGAGACAGATGCAAATTTTGATTTGGACTAGCAGATACTATACAGATGCCCTTAGACCTAATAGAGCAGAAGGGCAATGACATGATACTTAAGCAGATTAATATTGGGTTAATATTGAGCAGACTTTAAGAATTGATTATCACTTTCAGGTAAGACTAAAAACTCTGGGTTATGCATATCCTCTTTGTTGTATCGTAATACGAGGTGATTTAGGTCACACACAACACCGCCAGCCTCGTTAACTATCGCATGTGCAGCCGCAGTATCCCATTCCATTGTAGGAGCAAGACGTGGATAAAAATGTGCGGTACCTTCAGCTACTAAACAAAGTTTCAGCGAACTACCCATACTGACGCACTCATAGCGACCTAATTGCTCTAATAACGCTTCTGTTCGTACATCACGGTGTGATCTACTCGCTACAACTTTAAGTGTTTCTCCTACGGCGGGGCGACTTGCATGAATTGGTTGTGCTGCAGCCTTACCTCGAATGACAAAAGCCCCCAATCCTCGGGATGAGTAATAACACACATCCAATGCAGGGGCATAAACCACTCCCAGAATTGGAATCCCATTTTCAATTAGCGCAATATTGACAGTAAACTCACCATTACGCTTTATAAATTCCTTAGTACCATCAAGCGGATCAATCAACCAAAAACGTACCCAATTTTGGCGATCAGCATATGCGATGGTTGCGGCTTCTTCTGATAAGACGGGTATATCTGGGGTTAGTTTGTGCAAACCAGCCACGATCACACGATGAGATCCAAGATCAGCTTGCGTTAAGGGCGAGTCATCTGCCTTGTCTGTGACTTCAATATTGCCGCCATGGTAAACATCCATGATGGCACGACCAGCGTTTACCGCCAAATCGACAAGCTCATTTAAAAATGAAGCACTTGAAAAAAGTTCTTTGGGTTGTGAATGCATAATGATATCAATGTAATTTGTTATGATTTACTGATCTAAGCCCTTCAAAATGAACCAAAAAATTGTTAACTATTGGATTCACTTAATCAAAGAAGTGCGAGAAACCTCCTTCAACTCAGACACATTTGTCGGGTAAATTAGCGTGCAATGGAGGTAAGATACGCAGGTGCTACAATAATCTCACTGGATTAGCCATTAGCATCTTAATGTGCGTCAATATCAACTCAAAGAAGCATTTAACTCTCTCCGCTTAATAAGGCCTTCTTTAATAAATGCATAAATGATAGACAACACACCGATGAACAAAGATGAAAACAATACAATCAGCAGTCGCTTAGGTTTTATTTTCTTGTCTGGCTCTGCTGCTGGATCAAGCACTTTGAATGCAAATTCATTCTTTTGTGTACTGGCCATCATTGCATTCTTTTGTTCACTTGCCATCATATCAAACAGAACTTTACGCATCTCCTCAACTTGGGTGTGCGCCAATTCATCGTTTAAGAACTTAAGATTTCTTTCAGAACGAGCGATACTTTGCTTAGCCAAATACTGATTCAACTGTTCCACTAAGTCATTGGCCAACTTAGCTGCAATCGCTGCATCCTTCCATTCAATCGCTACCGTAACTAAATTGGTATTCACATCTTGGGAAACTTCCAGTCTTTTATCTTTAATCAAAAAACGATAAACATCCCACTGTCCAGGCTGTTTTTTAGGGTCATCATCTTCCCAACGCTTATTTTTAGCATCCCACTTACTTTCAAAGAAAATAGGCATGTAATTCATCGTTCTTGCAAACTGCCACAGAAATTCTCGCGCCTGCAAGACCGCTAGATTTTCTTCTGTGTTCCCGCCCCCCGTCGACAATCCAGCCATAGAAGCTAGTCCACCAGCAGCACCGAGAGCCGAACTCAAACCAGATTTCTCACCATCAGCATTTACGGGAGCCAAAAGCACCTCTGCATGATAAATATTGGGCAATATTAAACTTATGATCGAAGTAAGGATGATAGCTCCTAAAAATGACTTAACTATCATTTTTTTGTTCTTTACCACCACAAGCCAAACTTCAACCAAGTCAACTTCCTTACCAGAATCAATATCCTGTTGAACAGGATGAATTTTATGCTGACTCATTTGTAAATCCCAATCGCTTTACCCGCTGCAATGGTGGTTCCAATTTGCATCATGGCACGTGACCAATCCAAAGCAATATCTATCCAATCAATATGCTGTAGATCAGGCGGAACGACGATGGTGTCTCCTGGCCCAACTCCCCCGCCAAAAAAGAACCCACCGCTACCTTGATCAACTTCACCATTAACATGCACCACATATATTTCGTCTTTATCTGACATGCGAGTCAAGCCCGCTTGAGCCACATAATCGTCACGACTCAAACTAGAATCGAACAATATGGCATTTTGGCTATACACCTCACCAACGATGACGACATCATCAGGCTTTTGTGGAAAAACTAACCTGTCACCAGCACGTAGGTGCAAGTCCATTTCCGTTCCCTTAATGTTGTTGATGTCATCAATACGAACGACCAAACGCCCCGTCGCTTTCGTTCCTTTTAACTGACCCAACACCCGCTTTGCTGCTTCAACACCATGTTCACGCTGTGTTTTTAACGAGGGATCATCAGTCTGCGAAGTAGTATTTTCAATATCCGCTAATTGAGATTGCATATGTTGAACCAAATCGTTAATTTGTTTCTCTTGCGCAACCCGAATAGATTCACGCGTAAAGACTAAAGCGGGCAAGTACGCTTGTGAAGTGGTACCCCCTACACGAGCCAGCAATGACGACAGCAACTCACCCTCCTCAATTGGGTATTTCCCAGGGTGTCTCACTTCCCCTTCAATAGTCACATCCTCCATGTTCCGCCAATTTGCCAAGCGTCGGACTGTGAGTACGTCATAGGGTTGCAGCATCAAATTGGCATCTAGATCACCGCGAAGTGCAGCAGCAAGATTTACTTCAAAGTGCTTTGCAGCACGACGTTCACCATTCTCAACCGAATAGCGAGTTATCTCAGATTTACTTAAATATGCAGAGTCCGTTATGCCCCCCCCTGCAAAAATCAAATCTGATATACGCATATTTGGCACAAGAGGTACGGATGATGGACGATACACTTCACCACCAATTGATACCACATCTCGTGTATTGGGTTCATCGTTAATACGATTTATATACAATGAATCATAAGGTTGAAGCACAACATTTGCTGACTCATCACCTTTCAAAGCTGCCGAAAGATCAATATTGATATACAGAGGTGAGCGCTTTTCGCCATTCTCATATGAATAGCGCGTTAATCTAGCCGTTTTAAGGAAAGCAAATTCCGTCAGCCCCCCCCCAGCAAAGACAAGATCAGTTACCCGCATACCATCAACTAAAACCATAGAGGGTACTGGCTTTATCACCTCCCCTGCAATCGCTACTGTGCGTGTATTAGGTTCATCATTAACTCGTGTTATAAATAGTGAATCATAAGGCTCCAATAGCAAATTGGCCGACTCATCTCCCTTCAATGCAGCGGACAAATCAACACTCACATGCTTGGATATGCGCTTTTCACCATTTTCCATTGCATACCTGGTCAATGTAGCCTTTTTAAGAAAGGCAAATTCAGTCACACTACCACCCGCAAAAACCAAATCTGACACTCGCATACCTTGAGTAAGCTCAACCGTTGTCGGCTTATGCACTTGCCCAGCAATTGAAACGGTGTCACGCAACTTAGTCTCATAAACAGAATGAACAACAACACGATCTAGGTCTTGCAAAACAACATCAGCAGCTGGATCTGCAGCCATCGCTCGCTCCAGATTCACCTTGAGCAAATTTATTTTTTTACTTTCTGGATCGGTTCTATATATTTCAACCATTCCCATATCCGTGTCCCGCAGCACACCACCTGCGGCTAAAATCAAGTCAGCCAAATGCATATTACGTTTAAATTCGTAGCTACCTGAAGCTTGCACACTACCAGAGATGCTCACTGTCGGCTGTTGACGGAAATTAGCACGCTTGAAAATATAAACTTTATCACGTGGTTGCAGAGCCAAATCAGCCGCGCTATTTTTTCCACCTTCAGACAAGATCTCACCAAGGCGAAAGCGCACCAACATAGGTTCTCTATTTCCAGGGGCTTCTCTTTCAATGATGCCATAATCAACAAAAGTCTCAGGCAGCAAATCATCCATGGAGCGAACCACAGAAGAAACGCGCATATCCTTTTCCCATGCATGAGTACCAGGACGTTTTACATTACCAATCAACAACACTTGATTCGTTTCAAACTCAGTTCCAGAAAAAACCTTAATCACATCACCATTTTGCACTGGTGCAAGTAAACCCACGCCAGTGAGGCTAATGTTAACGATTTTCTTCGCACCTTTCCCATCCAAACGTTCAATCAGGGCGCGATCTAGGTACGCATTAGGCATCAAGCCACCTGCAACAAGTAGAATATCCTTTACCGTTCTTTCATTCTTAATTTCATAAATAGCAGGGCGAGCAACTTGACCCGCTATTGAAACAGTGGAGCCGAGAGGTGGGACAAACACAACATCGCCTGGCAATAACCGACTATCTTTACTGGTGTCACCACGCAACAAGAAATCATACAAATCAAGTGTAACAACAGGCTTCCCACTGCGTTTAAGTTGAATATTACGCAGTGAGCCCATTTTTTTGACCCCACCTGATGAGAACAAGGCGTGAGACAAAGTAGCCAATCCGCTCACAGTATAGGATCCAGGACGAAACACATCTCCCAGCGCAAAAACCCTAATGGAGCGCAACTGCCCCATAGTAATACTTGCAGTGTTGCCTATCATCTTCTGGGCAATCATTTCGGACAGCATCGTTTTTGCTTGTCCAAAACTCAACCCAGCCAAAGTAATCGGACCGACTTGCGGAAATGCGACAGAACCCTCTCTATCAATAACCAGCACCAAGTCTTTATTATCTTTACCAAACAACTGCACTTTGACTTCATCGCCTGGACCTAACACATACTCTGGCGGAACAGGCACATTTGTAACAGGAGCAAAACTACTCGGCTCAGTCGCAAATAAATCATAGCCAAACTGCTGCAACCCTTCCGCACTTACAGCCATTGGCTTTGCTTCACGCAAGAAATCTTCAAAAGAACGATGCACCGCCTGACTGTCTGCGATTTTTTGCGATGCAGTAACCGCAAGAGGAACATCTACCGCAGGAGACCTCTCCACTTCAACTACAGCTTTTTGCGAATCAGGGCTTGCTGGTGCAGCTTCCAAACGCCCACTTTCTACTTGTCGAGCCTTGACAACAGTAGGAGCTTCCACCACAACAGCGGTTGGCGTTTCAGCTGAAGCACCATTCTTTGCACCTGCGATCTGGCTTAAAGTTTGCACTTGATCAGGAGTAAAGGGCAGTGGAGCAACGCTTACTGGCGCAGATGATTGATCTCCAGTTTTAGCTACTTTACGCTGCATGTCTTGATCAGGCGTTTTAGCCGACTCAGCACTCACCACTGTCGATACCGATATCAGCATCAAATATAGAGCAACAATACGCAACTTTTGCAGACAAAAACTCAACTTAATCTTACCGCCTCGTAAAAAACTCACTCCAACACTCCTTAAACTTTGAACCATCACTCCTGCCCCTGAAAGAGACACCACTCCGACCACTTAGAGACAACCAGAGCCGACATATAGATATGCGTTTAATTGTACCACCACCACCACCCAAGGTCATCATCTAAAGCAAAATGCATACTGAAGAATATTCTCTCCTCCCTATTAAATTTTGTTATTCTCTGAATCCTTGACGGAGGAGATTGGAAGGATAACTATTTTTAATTTATTGCGGCTAATACATTCATTTGATTCAACACTCAATAATCATTTCTCCGTTCACTACGTGACAACATTTAGAATTGGACTCACCATGAAACAGCTTTCGCAATATATCTTTCTACTGATTTTATATTCAACCGCTCCCTTTGCTGCGATTGATACCGCCAACCCCACTATTGGCAATATGCATTCTGTCAACGTTGCCGACTTTGGGGCTACGTCTGGGGACAACATAGACGACACAACCGCAATTCAAGCCGCCGTGAACTTTGCACAAAAAAAGGGTCTGCCCCTTGAGTTCGAGCGAGGATCTGGCGCATATCTTTTATCAAGACAAGGAAGCATCACCTCATATGACCGTGTAAACCAAAACTTTTACGCAGTAATCATCACATCCTCCATCATTATTCACGGCAATGGGGCTAAGTTTGAAATTGATGAGGGAGATACATCTTATGCAACTGCATTTCTAGTCAATGGTGCTAATAGTGTACATATTAGTGACATGACTATCCTTGGCACAAACGCAGCACGAACCGCAAAACATTTGTTTACTGGAGCGGGTGTTGCGTTTAACAACAGTTCGGATTCGCTCGTAGAGCGCATCCATACGATTTCTATGCGTGCTGGCGTACACTTTTACAATTGCCGCAATAGCGTGATGCTAAATAATCTTTCAGAGCTAGATTTAGTGAACTTCAAAGTATCAGGATCTCATTTTGCGATCTATTCAGGCACAGAAAACACCATTGATTCCTGTGTTTCTTACGTATCTTGTGGCGATGGGGACATTTTCCTATATGGATCAGGGGATAAGAATACGATCAAAAATAGTAAAGCTTTTAATTACGCCAAAGATGATCCAACTAGAACATTGATATTTGGTATAGCACAAGGCATGGGAGCCGATAGTGGACAGCGTTTTGCAACACTAACAGGGAATCATGTACATGGTCACTTTTACGGGATTGATGTAAAAAATGATTCTGACGGTACAAAAGTAATAGGTAACACCGTCATATCCTGCAAAGTGGGCGTATCCGTGCGATTAGGTGAATCGCCTGGGCGCAGTTATGGTGTAGTAATCGCTAACAATATAATTAACGTGGAAAAAGGCATGACACAGTTTGATGATGATCCTAAATATGGACGCGCAGTGGGTGCTAAAAGCTATGGATCAGGGCTATATAAGAGCGCGGGGATTTATCTGGAACACGCCGCAGGCGTTACCGTCACGGGAAATATGATTTACACCCAAGGTTTAACTGCCGCCACAAAAGGCTACAGAAATGACTTTGTAGGCATTCATGTAAGGGGTAATAGCAACCTAGATGAATCCGTCCAAAAGGGATTAACAATCACAGGCAATCATATCTCACACCAAACTTTAATTGGCGCAAACAATTATTACTCCTTAGGAACGGGTATTTATATGTCTAGCGCGGGGACAGCAGCAAACAAAATGAGTGGTGTTTCAATCACTGGCAACCAATTTGATCCTTATTATGGCAATGGCACGCTATCGGCATTCATCGACATTCATGATGCGGCGCAGGTGACTATCGTTGGGAATAGTTTTAGCCAGATGAAAAACTATCCACTACTATCCATTGCGGACTCAGAGCGCATCGCCATTTCGGGAAATAGCACACAACACTTCAATCAATTTGCAGCCATTTCTTCATCGTCCCACGTATCTATCACAGATAATACTTTAGGTGGAAACTCGTCTGCGGCTTCTGGCGTTAGCATTGAAACTATAGGATTAAACGGCGTAACTTATGCAAACATTTCTGGCAATGTCCTTGGAGATACTGGAACGAATGATGGCAAATTTTTAGTTTCAAGAAAAAGTAATTGGCTGGCGATTATTGGCAACGTGATTGCCAGCAAGAATTGGGGTTCAAGCAACTACTACAGCTTAGACGCAAGTGCGACCAACACCGTGCTAGTGAACAACTTAGTCAATTAAAAACTTACGTTATCAACAAAGCATTGTAAACCGAGCATGCACTCGTTACAATTCCTCGCCTTACTGACCTTAATGCGACTTAACATCGTGTATTCATGCTCGGCGCACTAGATGACAACCATGACACTCGCAGAACCCGCGTTCAAAATTAAAATTGCCAATCTCCCTTTATGGGTGATCCACGTACATAACAACAACATGGCTCAAATCAAACGCCAGCTCGCATCGCGCCTGAGTCAAACACCTGACTTTTTCTCGCACACCCCCGTGGTATTGGGACTTTCGGCAGTAGCGAATAGCCAAACAAAATTTGATTTCACCGCCTTAACCACCTTGATGTGGGAACATGGTATGCGACTCATCGGCGTACAAGGAGGGTCAACTGAGCACCAAGCCGCAGCGACGCAAGCTGGTTTAAGCTTGTTTCCAGATGCCCCTTTGCGCAACTCCCCTGTTTTTCCAGATCCCACGCCCGCCCAACCCCTCCCACCATTAGTCATAGACAAACCTGTGCGCGCAGGGCAAAAAATTTATGCTGAAAATACCGATTTGGTAGTGTTAGCGATTGTGAATGCGGGTGCAGAACTGATTGCGGATGGGGATATTCATGTTTATGCCCCCCTACGAGGCCGAGCCATGGCGGGCGCACAAGGCAATCAAAGTGCGCGCATATTTGTGCAGAGCTTAGAGGCGGAACTACTCTCCATTGCAGGATGCTTTCAAATGTTTGAAGAAGGTATTCCCCAAGACGTTCGCAATCATCCTGTTCAGGTGTATTTAGATGAGGCTCGCCTCGTCATACAAAGCTACTAACTCCCAAGCACCATCTTTGAAACAGATGCAAACAATGCAGCACTTCAGCGTAAAATGCACCCTAATTTAGCTTTCAGGAATACATCACGTGTCTAAAATCATCGTTGTCACATCAGGAAAAGGCGGCGTGGGCAAAACCACCACCAGTGCAAATTTTTCCAGCGGCCTCGCGCTACGCGGTCAAAAAACAGTCGTTATTGATTTCGACGTGGGGCTGCGCAATCTTGACCTCATCATGGGCTGCGAACGACGTGTGGTATATGACATTATTGATGTCATTAACGGTGAAGCCACGCTTCATCAAGCCCTCATCAAAGACAAAAATTGTGAGCATCTTTACATTTTGGCGGCTTCTCAAACACGCGACAAAGATGCCTTGAATTTGGAAGGTGTGGAACGCATTCTGAACGAATTGCGCGAAAGTTTCGATTACATCATCTGCGACTCCCCTGCGGGCATTGAGTCGGGTGCGTTTATGGCGATGTATTTTGCCGATCATGCACTGGTTGTCACCAATCCAGAGGTCTCTTCAGTACGCGACTCGGATCGCATCCTCGGCATCATGGCCGCGAAATCCAAACGTGCCGTAGAGGGACGCGCGCCCATTGAAGAGCATTTGTTGATTACCCGCTACAATCCCAAACGCGCAGAAGCCGAAGAAATGCTCAAGGTGGAGGACATTGAAGACATGCTGCGCATCCCTTTAATTGGGGTGATTCCAGAATCAGAGTCCGTGCTATTTGCCTCCAATTCTGGCATTCCAGCCATCCATCAAAAAAGCGATGTCGCAGAAGCGTATAAGGACGTGGTATCGCGTTTCATTGGTGAGGCGGTGCCTATGCGCTTCGTGTCAGGGAAAGTTGGCTTTCTCAAACGCTTATTCGGAGATCGCTAATTATGTCCCTGATTGATGGTCTTTTAGAGTACTTACGTGGCGATGAAAAAAAATCCGCCGCCAAAGCCAAAGAACGCTTGCAGTTTGTGTTGGTACATAAACGAGATCGCCGCGATGTCGCCCCACCCGACTATCTGCCCGCCTTACAAGAAGAGTTGCTTGCGGTGATCGCCAAATATATTCCCGTTGATCGCAGCGCAATGAAGGTTCATCTTGGTAAGCGCGATGAATACGATGAGTTTGATGTATTAGAGTTAAACATCACCCTACCCGAGACAGGGCGCAACTAGACACTGTCGCCACAAAACGTTAGCCCACGATGATTGGGCGTCACCGTGAGTAAGATGGGGTGAATTTATTAGCGTGTGAAGTTGCCACATCAGTGTTTGAAGTGCAGGATTGAATGCGTGCGCTAACAGCCTCTACGGACAAACAAAAGGGCGATCAATGTCGCCCTTTTGTTCATTCATTTTCTACAACAACTACCCACGCATTTCCAACATCAGATGATTCACGCGTTTCACAAAACCTGCTGGATCGTCCAATTGTCCGCCTTCCGCCAACAAGGCTTGGTCGAATAGCACCGCGACCCAGTCGTCGAAGTGAGTCACTTCTGCTTTCAAGCGTGTGACCACAGGGTGATCAGGGTTGATTTCCAGAATCGGCACACTGGCAGGGGCTTTTTGACCAGCTGCTTTGAGCAGGCGCGCCATGTTGCCACCGATGTCGTGTTCGTCTGCCACCAAGCAAGCGGGCGAATCGGTCAAGCGGTGAGTGATGCGCACGTCTTTGACGCGGCTATCCAAGCTGGATTTGATTTTTTCAATCAAGTCTTTGTAATCATCCGCTTGTTGCGCTTGGGTTTGCTTTTCGGCTTCGTCTTCCAACGTGCCTAAATCCAAGCCACCTTTTGCCACGGACACCAGTTTTTTGCCTGAGAATTCGGTCAATGAGCCGACCACCCATTCATCCACACGAGCGGACAACAGCAAGACTTCGATGCCTTTCTTGCGGAATACTTCCAAGTGCGGGCTGTTTTTTGCGGCGTTGAAGCTGTCCGCAGTGATGTAGTAAATGCTGTCTTGACCTTCTTTCATGCGGGCGATGTAGTCTACCAAGGACACGCTTTCTTCTGCGGTATCTGCACGGCTGGTGGCAAAGCGCAATAAACCTGCGATTTTTTCTTGGTTGGCGTGATCTTCGCCCGTGCCTTCTTTCAGCACTGCGCCGAATTCCGTCCAGAATTGAGCGTATTTATCCGCGTCATTCTTCGCCAAGTCTTCCAGCAAGCTCAATACCTTATTGGTACAGCCTTTGCGCATGGATTCAATGTCTTTGGATTCTTGCAAAATTTCGCGCGACACGTTCAGCGGCAAGTCGTTGGAATCGACCACCCCGCGCACAAAACGCATATAGGTTGGCAACAATTGTTCGGCATCGTCCATGATAAATACGCGGCGCACATACAATTTCACGCCGTGGCGGGCATTGCGATCCCACATGTCAAACGGAGCTTTAGCAGGGATATACAACAGTTGGGTGTATTCCTGACGACCTTCCACGCGGGCATGTGTCCATGCCAGTGGATCTTGATAATCGTGTCCGACGTGTTTGTAGAAAGCTTTGTATTCGTCTTCGGTGATGTCGCTTTTGGAACGCGCCCACAATGCGGAGGCTTGGTTGACCGTTTCGTCTTCATCCGTGGTTACTTGCCCGTCTTCTTTCCATTCCTCTTTTTTCATCACAATCGGTTGCACGATGTGGTCAGAGTATTTTTGGATGATGGAGCGCAGTTTGTAGCCGCTCAACAAATCATCTTGGTCAGCGCGCAGATGCAAGGTGATTTCCGTACCACGCGTGGCTTTTTCCAGCATGGACAAGGTAAATTCACCACCGCCATCGGATTCCCAGCACACGCCTTGATCGATTTTTTCACCTGCACGACGGGTAACGACGGTCACTTTATCGGCAACGATAAACGCAGAGTAAAAGCCCACACCAAATTGACCAATCAGATTGGCATCTTTTTGTTGATCGCCGCTCAGTTTAGAGAAGAATTCACGCGTGCCTGATTTAGCGATGGTGCCCAAGTTAGTAATCACTTCGTCACGGGTCATGCCGATGCCGTTATCGGCGATGGTCAAGGTGCGTGCGGTTTTGTCGTAGCCGATGCGAATCTGCAAATCCGACTCGTTTTCAAATAAAGCATCATTGTGCAAGGCTTCAAAGCGCAATTTGTCGCAAGCATCTGAAGCATTGGAAACCAGCTCGCGCAAGAAAATCTCACGATTGGAATACAAAGAATGAATCATCAACTGCAACAGTTGCTTCACTTCGGTTTGAAAACCCATCGTTTCTTGATTCGTCGTCATACGTGTCCCTTCAATAGTGGTTAAACAGTGGAAGCCTAGGTGAAGCCGTTTTCGGATTTTTCAAGGGGGATTTTTGGAGAGAGTACCGTCAACCATCAACGCAAAATGCGCCTATAGGAAATTCCTCTCCCCGCGAAGAAGAGGCGTTAAACACTTTCATTTGCTTAAACTGGCTACACCGCCGTCAACTTAGCATATTCCAACGCCAGCCATTTCACGCCTGCGGTGCGGAATTTGACTTGGACAC
This sequence comes from Gallionella sp., assembly GCA_028688275.1. Lineage (GTDB taxonomy): Bacteria > Pseudomonadota > Gammaproteobacteria > Burkholderiales > Gallionellaceae > Gallionella. The sequence continues at coordinate 42,327 of JAQTYN010000023.1, forward strand.
GGGCATCGGCTCCGCTGCTTTCTAGGTTGACGATCACGCCATCGCCAAACTTAGCGTGCGTCACACTTTGCCCAATGCGCCATTCCGTGCCGCTGACCGTGCGTTGGGTACTGGATGCCATCGCGCGTTGATTGCGCGGGGGAGTCGGCACGGGGCGTGAAACTGGGGAAACATAGGCGGCAAACGGATTGTTTTGCGGGGTAAACGTAGGTGCGAAGGCGGTGCGTTTGGGCGTAATCCAGTGCAACAATTCTTCGGGCAATTCTTCCAAAAAGCACGAAGCCACGCCGTAATTGACTTTGCCGTGCAACATCCGACTTTGCGCAAAGCTGAGGTACAAACGCTGGCGGGCGCGGGTGATGGCGACGTACATCAAGCGGCGTTCTTCATCCACGCCACTGGCTTCGCGTTGGCTGTTTTGGTGCGGAAACAAGCCTTCTTCCAGCCCGCTGATAAACACCGCGTGGAATTCCAGCCCTTTTGCCGCGTGGACAGTCATCAAATGTAGCGCATCGTCTTGGTCGCCCGCTTGGTGTTCGCCGCTTTCCAGCGAGGCGTGGGTCAAGAATGAAGTCAAGCTGTCGTCTTCGTTTTCATGCACAAACAACACCGCTGCGTTGCCCAATTCTTCCAAGTTGGCGAGGCGTTCTTGCGCTTCCGCACGTTTCGCACCTGTTTCGTTTTCGTACAAAGCGCGCAAACCGCTGTGTTGCAACACATGTGCGATGGTTTCGGGCAAGGACAAGCTGCGCGCCGCATTGCGCATGGATTCGATCAGCGCGACAAACGCCGTCACCTTACCGCCCGCCCGCGCCGCTGCGTCCCACAAGGTCGTACCTTGTTGTATGGCGACTTCTTGCAATTGCTCAATGCTGCGTGCGCCGATGCCGCGAGTGGGGAAATTGATGATGCGTAACAATGCGTTATCGTCATCGGTGTTTTCCATCAAGCGCAAATACGCCAGCGTGTGTTTGATTTCCAGCCGATCAAAAAAGCGCAGCCCACCATGCACGCGATACGCCAAGCCCGCCGACACCAGCGCGTGTTCCAGCACCCGCGATTGCGCATTGGAGCGATACAACAAGGCGATGTCTTTCAAATCCATGCCTTCGCGGTGCAATTGCTGAATTTCACCCACGATATAACCAGCTTCTTCCACGTCGTTCGGGGCTTCATACACCCGAATCGGCTCACCGCCATCCGCCGCCGTCCATAGATTTTTGCCCATGCGATTGCGATTGTTTTGAATCAGCGCGTTCGCCGCGTCGAGAATATTGCCGTGCGAACGATAGTTTTGCTCCAGCTTAATCACCGTTTCCACGTGAAAATCGCGGGTCAATTCGCGCATATTCCCCACATCCGCTCCGCGAAACGCGTAGATAGATTGGTCATCATCGCCCACCGCGAACAGCGCATTTTTCGTTCCCGCCAACAATTTAAGCCATTGATATTGCAGCTTATTGGTATCCTGAAATTCATCCACCAAAATATGCTGGAAGCGCGCTTGATAATGCTCACGCAGCTCGGCATTGCGCGACAACAACTCATAACAGCGCAACATCAATTCGGCAAAGTCCACCACGCCTTCGCGCTGACATTGCAGATCATATTCCGCAAAAATCGCCGCCTTTTGCTTGTCATGCACACTAAAAGTATCCGCCTCAGCCGCGCGCTGTCCTTGCTCTTTATGCCGATTGATAAAATTCGCCACATCACGCGGCGGATATTTTTCATCATCCACATTCATCAATTTCATCAAACGCTTAATCGCCGACAACTGATCGCTGCTATCCAAAATCTGAAAAGTTTTAGGCAGATTCGCCTCGTAATAATGCGTGCGCAACAGCCGATTACACAGGCCGTGAAACGTCCCGATCCACAAACCCTGCGGATGAATCGGCAACATCGAAGTCAGGCGCGTCAACATCTCCTTCGCGGCTTTATTGGTAAAGGTCACCGCCAAAATGCGGTTCGCAGGCACGCCATCATGGCTCACCAAATAAGCAATGCGCGTGGTCAACACCCGCGTCTTCCCACTCCCCGCCCCCGCCAAAATCAGCGCGGACTGGTGCGGCAACGTAACCGCTTGGAGTTGAGGGGGATTGAGGTTGGCTAGGAGAGTAGAGTTCATGGGCGGATTATGCCATAGCAGCGAAGCAATACGCGGAGGAATTGCCCTTAGCCCAGCAATTCTCATTTGACTGTGGGTACGAATTCATTCGTACCATTACGCAGGAATTAAGGTAAATTTAGGGAGCCGCTGATTAAATCCGTTCGCCCTGAGCCTGTCGAAGGGTGAGCGGATTAATTCTCTGATTTCATGAAATCTGTGCCTCCTTATTGATTCGGCCAGGTGAAGTTTGAAGTTTTTATGCGGCATATTTTACGTGAATATCCTGAAAGTAGCTTTTGACTCGTTCGGGAGTTTGTTCCAATTTCTGCATGTGATCGGTCGCGGCTGCTT
>JAQTYN010000076.1 GCA_028688275.1 Gallionella sp.
CTGCTAAATTTGAAATTCGTAACGGTCGGGGAGGTCAAGATATTCTCCTTAATTTATGCCACAACCACTTTGTACCCCTTTGGGGCCCGTTTGCATATCAAGCATTTTTGAATTGAGAATTGCTGCATTATGCGCCACTTTGTCAAAATAAGACTTACCGTTGCGCCGTGCCATTTTATTGAATTTTGAGGAACTATGTACAGCATATTTACCTATTGCTGCTGGTAGCGGTTGGGTGGTGCTAGCTCAACAGTATTCGTGTGTTGGAGCTGGCGTGTACGGCGGGGCGTACGCTCCACTTTCAGGAGCAGGCATCGCAGTAAGCAAAACAGATTACGGTCTTAGCAAATTAACTTTCTACAGACAGGAAAAATATAATGGAACAAGAAGTCCGAAAAGATTTTGACAAGGAAGCGGCTCAATGGGATGCAAGTCCCTTTAGGACGATGCTGGCAAGCCAAGTGGCGGTCGCCATGATCCGCGAAATCCAGCTTTCCGCCGAGATGAAGGTGCTTGATTTCGGATGTGGCACGGGGCTGCTTACCCTCAAACTGCAACCGCTCGTTCAATCCATTACGGGTGCGGATAGCTCGCACGGTATGCTGGGCGCACTGAAGGATAAAATCAAGACGCAAGGACTGACCAATGTTCACACGGAATTTGTGGATTTTGAGAAGGGTGAACACGTCGAGGGCGGCTACAACCTCATCGTGAGCAGCATGGTCGTGCACCATGTGCCAGATACCCTTGCCTTGTTCAAGGAATGGCTTCGACTGCTGTTGCCAAGCGGGCAAGTCAGCTTTGCCGACCTAGACACAGAAGACGGCGCATTCCACGGCGACAATACGGGTGTGTTCCATCTGGGATTCGACAGGCAGAATCTAAGCCTGCTTTTGCAAGAAGCTGGTTTTCACACGATTCGGGATACCACCGCGACCATCATCAGCAAAGAAATTGAGGGGCAAGGGATGCGTGAGTTTTCTATCTTTTTGATGACGGCGCACAAATGAATGTAAGTTAAGGTCACGCGTTGTCACGGTTGGTGGGTTGAAAGGGGTGAACTGACCCTTGGTTCCTCAAGAAGTTGTGTTCAATATTTTCAATATGGTCGGGTAGTCGAAATTGTCCACCAGTCGCGACAGCACGGGATGCAGTGTCGCATCGTAGTCTGCAACTTTTTCAAGCACAGTGGCAATGCGCTCGTCGTTCAGACTCTCCAGCGCATCGTGTAATTCATCGCGCAGTGGCGGCGGCAACACGGTTAGCATCTCGGCAGTGAGTGTTGTGGCGGGTGAATCTTGTGAGCGTGCTGATTGCTCGGCATACGTGTAGCGCACGTCCAGTTGCCTGCTCAGGCAATCATAGATTTCGTTGAAACGGTAAGGCTTACGCACAAAGTCATCCATGCCCGCTGCCAACATTTCTGCGCGTTGTTCAGCAAAGGCAGAAGCGGTGACAGCGACGATTTTCACCTCCTTGCCGTAGGGTAATTTACGTATCGTCTTGGTTGCCTCTAGTCCATCCATCACGGGCATGCGCCTGTCCATCCAGATCAGGTGCGGCTGCCAGCTCTGGAAAAGTGCTACACCCTGCGCGCCGTCGTCGGCTAGCCTGGACTCCAGCCCGATGCGCCGCATCAGTTGCGACAGCAGCAACTGATTCTCAAGTTGATCCTCGACGATCAGGATGCGGTATTGCGGCTGCCCAGACACGCATCCCGTCACCTCACCTTTTTCTTCTTTTGGTGGGGTGATGTCGTTTTTCGCGACCTCGCTCAAGGGCAAATCGACGCGAAATAGCGAGCCTTTCCCTAAGGTGCTTTCCAGCGAAATGCTGCCCCCCATCAGTTGCACGAACTGCCGCGTAATCGCCAGTCCCAACCCCGTGCCCTTATTCTGATTGATCTGTTTGCCCAATTGCACGAAGGGCTGGAACAGTTGCTGCTGGTCTTCGGACGAGATGCCCAAGCCAGAATCCTCGACTTCAATCAACAGATGCGAAATTTTGTTTTGTTTGGTGCCGAGGCGTAGGGTGACACCGCCTTGCGCGGTAAACTTGATGGCATTGCCGAGCAAGTTGACCAGTATCTGACGCAGGCGCGCTTCGTCGCCGTTGATGTGACGTGGAAAATACGATGATTGGTCGAGCAGCAGCGTCAGCCCTTTCTCATGCGCACGCAACTCCATCATATCGACGACATCGCGCACCATCATGCCGAGATCGAACGGCGCATTTTCCAGTTGCAAGCGTCCCGCCTCGATTTTGGACATTTCCAGCACATCGTTGATCAGCGTCAGTAAATGCGCCCCGCTGCGGTTGATAATATCCAAGTTTTTTTGCTGGTGTTCGTCCAGCAGTGAATCTTGGCGCATGAGGCTGGAGAATCCTAGGATGGCATTCAGCGGCGTGCGCAACTCATGGCTCATGTTGGCGAGGAATACGCTCTTGGCTTTGTTGGCGGCCTCGGCGGCCTCGCGCGCTAGTACTAGATCGGTGGTGCGGGTCTGTACTTCCTCTTCCAGATGGTCTTTGTAGCGCATTAATTCATTTTCAGTTGCAATGCGTTGGGTAACATCCTGCCCTACAGCCAGCAGCCCCACTATATTTCCAGCTGTGTCTACCAGCGTTTTATCGAACCATTCGATCTGACGCTCCCCGCCGTTGCGGGTCAGAATGGCATTGATATTTCCTCGTGTCGTGTTGCCAGAAGCTGCGCTCTTGAATAACGTGCGTATGCGGCGGCGCTCGTGTTCTGGCAGGAAGTTTTCCAGCCAATTCTTGCCGCGCATTTCGGACAAGGGATAACCGCTTAGATTTTCCAAATAAGAGTTGTAGCGCATGATGCAACCCTGTACATCCAGCACCAGAATAATAACCTGTGCGGTCTCGATTAGATTGTCGGCAAAATCCCGCTCGCGCCGAAAAGCCTCCGCAGCCTGTTTGCGCTCGGTGATGTCCTCTACCATGGCTACCACATAATCAACCTCGCCATTTTCTTTACGTACGCAGCGCACCACCAGCAGTGAGTGAATGACTTTTCCTGTGCGGCTGATAAAGCGTTTTTCCAAGCTATAGCCCTCAATCTTGTGCGCCAGTAGCAGATTGAATTGTGTGACATCGGCAGCCAAGTCATCTGGGTGCGTCAGCTGCGCCCAGGTCATGCTGAACATTTCCTGCTCTGAATATTCCAGTAGCTTGCACAGATAGTTGTTGACACTCAGCCAGCCTTTTTCGGGCGAAGTGATCGTCAAACCAACCATATCGAATTCGTAAAATGTTCGCAGACGTTCTTCGCTGATGCGTTTTGCACCCTCTGCCTTTTGCCGCTCACTGATTTCCAATTGCAACTTGGAGTTAGTCTGACGCAAGCTGGCTTCTCGATTAGCGACGACTTGTGCCATTGCGTTGAAATTAGCCACGATAGGCGAGAACTCCACATAAGTTTCTGATGAGGTGAACTGCTGATATTTGCCTGCGACGACCTCATTAATGGAACCGATCAAAGCTTCCACGGGTTTTTTCAACAGTTTGTTGAGCGTCCAGCGCATCACGCCGAACAACAGGACGATTAGTAGGAAAGCGATGCTGATACCCGTCAGCATTATGCGTTGGTTCGCTGCCTGATAAGGTGCGAGTGACAAGCTGATTTCTGCGCTGCCAATGATTTGACCATCATGATGGATGACCGCCTCGCGCTTGATGATGTCGCCGTTAAGTTTGCTGTGATGAAAAATGATGCGCCGCTGTTCGTCGCGAATTGTCAAGGCGGCGATCTCATCATTCGTGACGATGGCATTGCCGATTTTCTTTACCAACGCATCATCGACATTCCACAGGGGCAATTCCAGTAATTGATGGAGGTCGGATACGTAGCGGGTTGCGTTGTTTTCGAACTGCGCAGTTTGTGCGCGTGAGGCGTAGAGATAGTCCAGCAGACCAACAACCAGTGACACCAGCGAGATCAGTACCACCAGTGTCATCGTGAGTTCACGATAAAGTGATTTTGGCTTTGTTGTTTGTGCGTTCATGGCGTATTTATTTCTGTTCCGTCATCTTCCCACGTGCTTTCGTAATAATCCAGTAGCCGCGTTAATTCCAGATGCGCTTCGTTCGCTGCCGTACCTTTGCCGTAGTATTTCTGCATAATCTCATGGTACTGCGGGCTATGCATTGCTTTCCGCAACGCTTGATGGTACCGCTGTGCAATATCTTGTCCGTTTGGTGTGTCCATCTCCATCATGATGGCAATAGGGCGCACGGAATCTGGCACGATGATGCGCATAAAATTGTGTTGTTCATCTGCAAATTCGGTTTGTATCAAGTGTCGCCCAGTAAGGTCGACCATAATAGCCACATCGATCCTGCCCTTTTGCAGCATTCTCAATAAAGTCTCGTTCGAGTCGCTTTCTTGCACCTTGATCTTGAGGCGGGCAAATGGGTTCATGTCCTCAATGGTGCCTCTCAGCACACCTATTGTGTGACCACTGAGATCCTCTATGCTGCGGATCTTAATGACATCATGATGGGGGCGGTAATAGAAATACGCCAAATGGAAGACCCCGATGGGCAAGATAGCGCGGTTTTTTTCGGTGGTCAGGAGGTTGGGATTGCCCACTAGGTAAGGGGCGGTGCTGGCATTGAAGCGTTTTACGGGCAGGTAGTGGATGGCATATTTCACACCCGCGATCTCTGACAGTAGATGCAATATCTCGCAGCCCATGCCGCCGTTAGTCATCGTTTCTGACCAGATAGGGGGCGTTTCGGTAGATTGGAAAACGATGGTGCCGACCTCGGCGTGTGATTCCTGAGCAATTGGCATCATCAGCACAAACAATATCATCAGGGTTCGGACGACCGTCCCTCTTTTCCATCGTACCCGTTTTATGTTGAAGTTCATTTTCAACGGGGATTCTGGCGTTGTAGGCGACTGAAGTAGTTCGCAGACACGGCATCTTTGCCGAGATGTTTTTGCATCAGCTCACGATATTTTCCGTTACTGATGATCTTTTGCAGTCCCTTGTCGAATGCCTTGTACAGCTTATCGCCGCGCGGGTTCTTCAGATCGAAGGCAAGCGAGATGGGATTATTTCCGTTGGCAACATCACTTAAAAAGTAGGTGACCAAACGATAGCGTTTCATTTCCTTGGCGGTCAAGTCGCCTTCGGCGCAGATCAGCACGGGAACTTGGTTGACGACGAACTCATACTTAGCGAGCTGTTTCGAGGGAAGGACATCGATTTCGGGTTGCATGCCGCCCGCTTGAAAGGCTGCGCTCAGCAGGTCGGCGGTTAGCTTGCCTTCGATCTCGGCGGCAGGCGTATTTTGACTGGATGAGTAATAGCCGACGACATCGACATGCCGTTCTTCGCCAAGCATCTTGGCGGCGATGCGGGGAGCTGTCGCTTCCGCACTCCATGTGAACAACATCAGGCTGAATGCGAGCAGGTGTGCCAGGCTGCCTAATGTGAAACGAAACGCGTCTGTACGATTTGGGGTTTTCATGATTGACCTCTCATTTCTCAATCGGCGATGCTGGATGTGGACATCATCAACAGCTTGTCCCACAGCTCGAAGTGATGATTAAAGGGATGTGTCTGCGACAGGAAGATGGTGATCTTTTCTTCTTTCGGGTCAACACTGAAGCGGGTGGAGTAAAGACCCGCCCATTCAAAGGTGCCGACATCGCCCGCATCCACATTGTGTTCGCGGTCTGCTTGCAGCCCCAAGCCCAATCCGAACTTCCAGCCGTCGTCATGCAGCGTGCTCTCCGAGAGCTTGCCAATCTGGTTGGTCGTCATCAGTTCGACCGTCTTGCGGCTGACCAGACGCACGCCATCCAGTTGGCCTTTGTTCAGCAACATCTGGGCGAAGCGGAAATAGTCGTAGGGCGTGCTGACCATGCCGACACCACCCGACAGGAAGGTTTTGGGTCCATGAGTTTGAAAGGTTGGCGAATATCGGTAGTCACCTTCTTGATGTGGGCCTGGCAACACTTTTTCCAGCTTGCCGTGCCAGTCGCATTTCCACACCGCAGACATTCTTGCTTGTTTGTTCTCAGGGACGAAGAAGTAACTGTCGTTCATTTTCAGCGGCTTGAATATATGTTCGGTGATGTAGTCGTCTAGCTTCTGACCCGAGACGACTTCGACTAGGTAGCCCGAAACATCTGCCGCCATGCCGTAGATGAACGCCTCTCCAGGCTGGCTGGCAATTGGCAGACGAGCCAGTCGTTTGACCATGTCGCCTATCGTGCCTGTCGTTTCGTACATGCCACTGCTGATGCCCGCCTCTTCATACAAGATATTCATCTGGCGCAGCAGGCGGTCATTGGGATACCACTCCGCTGCAAACGAATACGGCATGCCCGCAGTGTGGGTGAGCAAGTCTTTGATGGTAATGTCGCGCTTGGCGGGAACCAGTTTGAAGGGGGGATTGGAACCTGGCGGCAGCATCTCGATCACTTTGGGATGTGCAAATTCAGGAATGTATTTGGCGACGGGGTCGGACAGTAGCAACTTGCCATCCTCGTATAACTGAAGAATCGCCAATGTCACGACGGGCTTGGTCATCGAGCAAATGCGGAACATCGTGTCCTTCTGCATCGGCTTGCCGACATCTGCCTCACCGAAGGTTTCAAAGTAGGCGATCTTGCCATGGCGGGCGACCAACACGACTGCCCCAGCCATCTTTTTTTGCTCGATATAGCCACCCATGAAATCAGAAATTCGCTGTAGTCGGGCAGATGATAAACCGACCTCTTCTGGTTTGACGACCTGAATATCCTCGGCAAAAGCAGGCTGCGCCAGCAAAGCCAACAACAATGCAAATAACCTAATGTATTTCATTATCATCCCTCTCTGAAAAACCTACCCACAAGTTTCTTGTTTTTTAATCCTTGCCCGACATTATGCCAGCTTCGCCATGTGCCTGAATCACGCCGCGCTGAATAAAAGTCCTATAAATAACTTCAATTTTCGGTGACTTTTGTAATGGACTGATTCATCATTTGGTTCCGCATGGATGATCTTCCCAAAATACTTCAATAGATGGCTTAACGACAGAAAAATTTATCACCACTAAATGTCGCTTACCTCAAATCAATATAATTTTCGGCAGCAGCATGGTCGTCGTTGGTGATGTGTCACAATGCGCAAATAGCGGTAACATTAAATGTAGGCGTATCCGCTATAACGGTGCCATCACCCCAACAAAAGGTAAATCATGATTGTTCGCGACAGGCCAACTGGATTAAAACTGTTTTTTATTTTTCGCGGTTCAGTCTTGCACCAGATATGGGTCGTATTGTTGGTGAACGTGGTGCTTGCCACGTTGGTGACGATGGCGCACGGCGATCTGTTTAGCCACAAAATCACGCTCACCGCCATTCCCTTTACCTTGATCGGGCTGCCGTTAGCCATCTTCCTCGGTTTTCGTAACAATGCGGCTTATGACCGTTATTGCGAAGGGCGTAAGCTGTGGGGTGAAATCGTGTTGCAAAGTCGGAATTTTGCGCGCCAGTGCCTGACGCTGATTGAACATTCGGACCCGCTAAATCCCAAAGTTGAATTAAATGATGTGCGTGTACGGATGATTTACCGCACCATCGCTTTTTCTCACGCATTGCGCCATCTGCTGCGTGGCACGGATGCCATGGCCGAGATTAAACCGCTGCTGACACCCGACGAGTGGCAGCAAAGCAGCAAAACAAGCAACATTCCTGATTACTTGATGCACCAGATGGGCAATGACTTGCGTTTATGCTTGGATGAAAAGCGGCTTGAGGGCTGTCTGGCGGCCAACATCGACGAGACCATGTCCGCCATCACAGCGGCGGCGGCAGCTTGCGAACGGATCAAAGGCACGCCCATCCCGTTCTCGTACACGCTGATGTTGCACCGAACGGCTTATCTGTATTGCTTCTTGCTGCCATTCGGTCTAGTCGATGTGATTGGTTTTATGACCCCGTTTGTGGTCGGCATCGTTGCCTACACCTTTTTCGGGCTAGATGCGCTAGGGGATGAGATCGAAGAACCCTTCGGCAATTTACCTAACGACTTGGCATTGGATGCAATTTGTCGTGGGATAGAAATCAATCTACGCGGCGCGCTGGGTGAGGAACATGGCTTAATGCCATTGAAGCCAGTAAATTTCTGTTTGATGTGAAGATATAATCTTGGAGAACAGGGCAGCATTAATGCCATGGGTGATTTTGAGTGGGTACTTATGACTAGGCTGCAATCGTTTGCGTGTCATTTCATTCATTTTTGAGGAATTATGTACAGCATAAACATCATTTACTTATTGCTGCTGGTGGCGGTGGGATGGTACTGGCTCAACAGTATTCGCGTGCTGGAGCTGGCGCGCGCGGCGGGGCGTGCTGCTTGTGCCAAAGAGGGCGTGCAATTCTTGGACGATACGGTGGCGAGCATCGAACTGGGTATTGCGCGCAATGGCTATGGGCATCGGGTGTTGCGCCGCGTGTATCGGTTTGAATTCACCGAAACAGGTAATTCTCGGATTGAGGGAAAAGTCGTGATGCTGGGTGAACAAGTCGAGTCGGTGACGATGGATCCTTATCAGTTACAAGAAGTGTTCGACGATCCTGAATGAATCAGCGCAAAGGTGGCTCGCCCAGCACGTCCTTTTCACCCGATAAGCGAGCAATTATCACCGCGCCACACGCGTCACTAAAGACGTTGACGGCAGTGCGGCACATATCCAAGATGCGATCCACCGCCAAAATCAAGCCTATCGCCTCCACTGGCAGACCGATGGATGCCAAAATAATGGCGATGGCGACCCAAGCTCGCCGAAGGGATCGCCGCCACACCGATGGATGTCACCAACGCCATCAACACGATGGTGAGTTGTTGCACAAAGCCCAATTCGATGCCGCTGGATGGGTGCTGCTATGCCATAGTTGACAGTAAATAGCCTCATTCATCAATGTATAAGTGGTATAACGCGAACGCATCAATACCTCGGCAGTGGATGCAACCGCTTGACCATCAATATATAACCCGCAGCAAGCTGTGTAATGTTTAGGGCTGTCACAAGGGCAAGGGCTGATTTCATGTTTTGAGATCAAGAGAAAGTAGCGACAACAGCATTTAAACTTTTGTAAACCATTGATGGGTGCGCGTTTTGCACTATTCCGCACGAGCGCAGTGTTGGACGAAACCGCTTTCGCGAGGTTATTTATGCTTTTGAAACAATTAAATATCAGAATCAATCAAGTCTGAGCAATTGATTACGACCAAACTCGTCCGACAAACCGCTCAGGTCGTGACTCGTTTCACGACCTGAATCGTTGGGGTGATGCCGTCATCTTCTATCATCCTCGTCACTTGATAGTCTATTCGACGAAAAACGCGAAGCTCTCCTTACCGCCACACTAGCAGCAAGCAAAAACGTAGCGGTCAGCCCAATAAAAAATGACGACGATAGAGAAAAGGCAAGCATGATTAGGGCTAGGCACATGAGTCCTCCCCCAACGCTATCCAAGGCTCTAGGATTTTGACTTACGCATAAGGTACGCAAAGCAGCGATGCCGATTAAAAATGAGGGTATTAGAAGGTACAAGTCTCGCCTACTCAGTGTCGAAAGGGCGAGATGGGACTCAACTTGTATTTGCCTCAGAAGTACGTAGATCGCAAATCCATTGAGTGCCAACATTGCCGCAAAAACAAGGAGTAACAGATTATCCATATGCTTGTACATGGCAGGCACCTAACGACGCTGTAGAAAAACCCGATTCTGAAGACCTGTTTCAGCGTTGGGTGGATTTTTTTCAAACCAGATCGTTATTTTCATTTTCGGCTTCTTGTTTTTATAACATATTTTCATTGCAAACC
>JAQTYN010000024.1 GCA_028688275.1 Gallionella sp.
TTTGCAATGAAAATATGTTATAAAAACAAGAAGCCGAAAATGAAAATAACGATCTGGTTTGAAAAAAATCCACCCAACGCTGAAACAGGTCTTCAGAATCGGGTTTTTCTACAGCGTCGTTAGGGGGCTAATTGATAAGGAGGCAACTCTGGCGCGCTTCTAATGCCTGATCTACATTGGCAATAAGCGTAACAAGTTCTTGTTCGACTTGGATAAGCTGCGGTTCTATTTCTGTCAATGCCCCGTGCTTGATGCCACTTTCCAGCAATTCTGCTTGTTGATGCAAAGTTTCCATGCCGAGTGTACCTGCATTGCCACGTAGTGTATGCGCTAATCTCTCGGCTGTTTTTGAATCGCTTTCAACAAGTGCCTGCCGAATTCTGACAACAACATCTCGTTCCTTCATGCGGAATTTATCGAGCAGTGTGTAGTAGAAGCTAACCTTGCCGCCTATACGGCGTATGCTTTCGGCCGCATTTACCCCTGGGATGTCTGGAATAGCCTGAGAAGCCAGTGGTTGTGCTGCTTTAGGTCTGATGAACATCCGTGTCGGATGCACCCATTTCACAAGCGTAGCGACCAGTTTATCAGGATCAATAGGCTTGCCAATGTGGTCATTCATGCCCGCACCCAAAAATTCATTTTGCTCACTGACCATGACATTAGCTGTCAAGGCGATAATCGGTAAATGGGCAAATTGTGGGTTTTTCCGTATCTCACGGGTCGCGGTAATACCATCCATCACAGGCATTTGCATATCCATGAGTACGCCATCGAATTGCGCTTCATTGAGCATGGCAATGGCTTCTTCACCGTTCTCCGCAGAGGAGACGATAACGCCAAATCCTTCGAGCAACTCTTGCGCCACTTGTCGATTGATTTCGTTATCTTCTACCAAAAGTAAACGGGCTCCACGGATTTGATCTATCAGTTTTGAATCAAACTGCGCACTGATTTTGAATTTACCTGTCGCCGTTTGATCTCGGTTAGAAATGTTGGCAACAGCATCAAATAACTTACTTTGTTGGAATGGTTTTGCCAGTATGCCATCTACCAACCTATCGTCAACATGCAAGGACATTTCATTTTGACCATAGGCGGAAATCAGCAATACTTTAGGCTGAACGGGCAGATCCTTCATTTCTCGTAGTTTTTTAGCTAATTCAATGCCATTCATCTCTGGCATCTTCCAGTCGAGTATCACTAATGCAAATGGATTGCCTGCTTGATGCGCTCCGCGTACCGCATTCAGGGCATCGCGACCATTATTGACAACCGTGACATCAAAGGTGAACGATTCAAGGTAGCTTTTAATAATCTCTAAGCTACTTTCGTTGTCATCCACTGCCAATACACGCAAACCGCGTAAATCATTGGGCACGGATTGACGATAATTGGTTTGTTTTCCACTTTTTTGAAATCGTGCCGTAAAAATAAATTTCGACCCCACCCCTGATAAACTTTCCACCCAGATTTTGCCGCCCATCATTTCAACTAAACGTTTGCTGATCGTGAGTCCGAGTCCTGTACCGCCAAACTTGCGAGTAATGCTGGTGTCTGCTTGAGTAAAGGGTTGAAACAGTTTGTTAATTTCCTGCGGTGACATCCCAATGCCAGAGTCTTTTACGGTGAAGCGCAAATCAACCTGATTTTGATCTTCTCTTTCTAGTTCGACACGCACCACCACTTCACCTTTTTCAGTGAATTTGACAGCGTTTCCTGCTAAATTGATGAGTACTTGACCTAGCCGTAGCGGATCGCCGATCAGTGCGGACGGTACATTTAAAGCAGTCTCCAATACAAATTCGAGATTTTTTTCTTGGGCTCTATTTCCGACGATGGTTGCTAGATTGCCTATGACTTCTTCTAAATCAAAGGGGGTGCTATCCACTTCCATTTTGCCCGCTTCAATTTTGGAAATATCTAGGATGTCATTCAATATGCCCAAGAGTGATTTGGCTGAACCATGAATTTTATGTAAATAATCACGCTGCTTGACAGACAAATCGGTCTGCAAACAGAGATGACTTAAACCTATGACGGCATTCATGGGCGTGCGCAGTTCATGGCTCATATTGGCGAGAAACTCATCCTTGATTTGGCTTGCCGCTTCTGCATGATGTTTTGCGGCTTCTGCTACTTTCAGCTTTTGAATTTCAGATTCGAGATCATCATTCATTTTTGCCAATTTTTCATTGCGCTCTTCGACCCCTTTTTCTAATAAGATGATGCCGCGCGTTACCAGAAACGTGAGTCCTGCGATGACCAATAACATCAGCACACCAATGAAGGCTCCAGTTTTCTGCGCGCGTTCGGATCGTTTTATCGCGGTTTTGATCGCTTCATGGAACTCATTTTCTGCAATATCTTTGTATGCTATGGCATCAGACGAATAGATATCGCGTAATGTTCGCATTTGCGAAATTTGCTCAAAACTAGGCGTTTCCGTCTTCGTTGCCATTTTTCGTGCAACAACAAGTGCTATGGAAAAATAGTTATTGAATTCGGAAGTAAGTTTTTCTATCCTATTCCTGTGTACCGTATCAATTTGCTCTAGCTTTTTATAACGGTTTCGCAATTCGATTGCCTTGGTTTGTGCAATATCGAGATAGCCAATCTCACCCGTTGCGGCAGCCGTATTTAATGCCTCCACAACGTCATCTTGACTGCTGAGATTTTTTCCTGCCAAGTCAAGCATAGGAAAATCGCTATCACGAATTTCTTTGAGGAGATAATTGCCGTCGGATAATACTAACGATGAATAAATGAGCCATGCACTAAAGCTGAATGTGGCGACAATGGGAACCAGTAGCAGTTTCCAAGTCAGCGAGAGGTTAGAGAATTTTTTTTTCATGTACACTGTTCCACATTAAGGGGTCAAGACAATCTTGACGCTGCTGTCCACCGCATTGCTGTCGATATATCCGATCGTTTTTGGGTTATTGACAATGGCTTTCTTAACGGCGATGTTGTTTTCAAGCCGCTGTGGCGGTTGTCCATCGCCCGTAAAAATAATTTTTGCCCAATACGCGGTGAGCTGAGCGGGATTTTTATGTGCTACCTTGGCGTAAAACTCATCTTTGATAGTATTCTCAACTTGGTCGACGGGAATAGCATTATCACCATTAGGGAAGGTTGTGACTTTGCCGAGAAATATTTTGCTTGCTTGTTCAGCGGTTATGCTGCTGATGGGGTTTTTGACTGAAACAACAATGACTACATCTGCAGATGCGTCTGCAGATGCGATGGTCGCAGCCAACAACAGTGTAAACGTCAAGCAATGAAGGGGTGTATTAGACGATTTCACATTGCCACCCTTTGTTAGAACACGAAGTTAACACCAACTGAAATGACATGAAAAGTTGATCCATATAGTGTCACGCCAGCAGGTACATTCATAAGATAGCCGTTAGAGTTGTCGCCCAGCTTAACTTGATCGTATTGCAGTTCTAAATCCATGTTTCTGGTGAAGTCCCAGCGCAGCCCTAAGCTAACCGTACTTTGTGAACGTTTGGAATTCTGTATTGAAGCCGCAGTAGGCGCTGGGAAACTAGGTATAAACGAGCTGCGGCTGTTTTGACTATAAGTAATATAAGGGGTTAGTGTGTCAAATCGAACCCCAGTACTCACATACATTGCACCGGTCTTGGTGGTTGATTGGCGCTGTATCCATTCGGCTACTGCAAACCAATTTCCAGGGTCATAACTTACCCCAGCAGATAAATCGTAATTCGGAATCCAAGCACCTTGAATGCCAGTGATGAGGCTTTGAGATGACGCGATGCGCTTCTGATAACCGAGGCTGAAAGTGGTTGAACCGTACTCTAATTTATCGAAAATTCCCCATAAATCCCTGGAAGTAGAGATGCTAGTTGGGCGATCTATGACATTGCTACCATAAAGTAGTTTGATAGTATTGCCTGCTTCACCCATTTCAAAACGATAGCCTGCGTCAATCCCATCACTACTCGTGAGCGTTAGTTGGCGATAAAGTTCAGCAGGAGGCCGTATCCAAGGATAACTATATCCTACTTTTCGCGTATCAGAATAAAGGAAGGTCGGGAGCGATATGCGTCCAACGCGGATGTAGCTATTAGGTGTAAAGGCATATTTGATGTTGCCCCATTCGACTGCGGGACGATAAGTGCCGTCCGCTTGAAACTCCGAAACGACTTGAAGGACAGATGAAATCTTAGGGCTGAAGTTTGCAGACACTTGCAAGCCGAGGCGGCTGTCGTTGCTCATTGCCCAGTTTTGGCTACGTCCTGTGCCTTTAGGGACCGTGCTATCCAGTACATAATCCCCCAATCCTTGGCTAGAATGGGATAAAACGAACGTTCCGAAACCGCTTAATTTAAAGATGGAGGGCTGTTCTTCGCTCGTCTCCTCAATTACATCTACTGTGTTGGCTGCGACAACAGTAGTTGTTGCAATTTCATCCGCTTTAGCAATGGAAATGCTCGTGGCAAGCAACGAAAGTACGACAAGGCAGTACTTTGTCATGGTCAATTTGTCAATTGAGAAAGACATATCATTTTGCGGCTAATTGGTGGAGCGCGAAGTATAGCGGCTAAATGTATTTTTGGGGGTAGGCTCAATTATTTCTGTTAAGCCAACAGTGAGAAATCGTTACAGTTCCTTTATTCTTTGCTGTACAAATTTTTGTAAGGAGGGTGTCAATGTATGGCTATTTAAAGCACGTTGAAAGACCTCTTTAGCCTCAATATTACGTTGAAGTGCTTGCAGGGAAATACCCATTCCCATCAGCCAGATCCCGTGGTTAGGGTGTTGTTGTAAAGCATTTTGATAATAAGTGACGGCTTCAGCATGCCTAGCCTGACGTTGCAACAACGCAGCGAAGAAGGCTAGGTATTCTGCCTGCTCTTTTGCATAAGGCAATCCGACTTCTAGCGTCTGCAATCCTTCCGATAATGCGCCCCGATCCACTTGCAAACGAGCCAGCAGCATGATGAAAGTAAGTTGTTGCGGGTTTTGCTGAAGCCCGACATGTAACACGCGTTCTGCGTCTTCACTACGCTTGTTTTCAAGCAATAATGCCACTAAGGTTTGGCGGGCTGCTTCGTGTTTCGGTTCTAAATTTAATACGGCTTCAAGCCCCGCCAATGCTTCGGCGAGGTGCCCCTGTTGCATAGCAACGGTTGCTTGATGAAATTCAGCCTCCGCTTGTTGAGTCATACTGATTTTCTTTTCAGGCAATAAGACGGGAGCAACCACAGGAAGAGAAGGGGATTGATCGGGCAACGCAGCTATCTGCTGAGGAAGAGGTTTGTCAGGATGTGCAGCATGGAGAGGTTTGGCTGGATTAACGGGTTTTGTATCTATTACAACATGAGCAAGCTGCGGTGGGAGGGGGGGGGCAGTTAGTATGGCAGAGGGTTCTGGCATGGCAGGAACAATCACGGCCGAGACCACGCTTGATACAGGCGTCGTGATAGCAGGAGTGTTGGCCGTTATCCCCGAAGCGATGAGTATAGGTGAAGTCGCTACGGGTGTAACAGTCGTTACAACAGGTGTTTTTGTGGTGCGATGCGATAGCCAACTGCCTAGTATAATACCCAGCAAAATACTCACAATCACTGCGAATACGATCCATAACTGGTTTTTGCGATCCTTTTTGACCACCGAGATAGGGCGAATCTGTCCTGATTCGTCATGAATGCCGCGCTGTTCCAATTGGCTTAACACTTGGTTAATGACACTCATCGTAGCATGCTCCAGACGACCAAACTTAACGCGATCAGCACAGCCGCACTTGTAGATACCATGAGCCACGGCAACCAGTCGCGCCGAACTTCTGGTGTGTCAGCTGCGGCAATTGCGATATGCGCGGCAGAGACTTCTGTTTGTCCTTCGCCGAAAGCCACCATTAAGGCTTTGTGGGCAACAATATTAATCAAGCGCGGTGTGCCTGCGGTAATGCGATGTAATTTAGCAACCGCTTTTTTCGTGAACAAGGTTTCTCCCTTAAACCCTGCAATCGCCACACGATGCCGTAAATAGCGATCTAATTCGTCACGCTCCAACCCTTTGAGTTCGTACTGAAAACTGATACGTTGGCGTAATTGACGAATGGAATGATGACGCAAACGCTCATCCAATTCTGGTTGCCCAAACAATACCACTTGCAATAGTTTACGTTTTTCTGTCTCCAAATTGGTTAGTAGCCGCAGTACTTCTAGACTTTCTAATGGCATGGCTTGCGCCTCATCCAAGCAAAGTAAGGCGCGTTGACCATTGCCTGCAAATTTGAGCAACGCCAATGTCAGCCCCTTGAGCAACATATGTTGATCAGTGTCCTTTTCCAACGGCACACGAAACTCCTCCGCCAGTGCCAACAACAAACTACGCGGCTCTAGGTATGGATTTGGAATATAGGCAGTTACAAAGCGGGGTTTTGCTGGGGTGGCCAGTTCTTCTGCGGTTAAGTTTTGGGTGCCAATCAAGGTGGTTGGTTTTTGACCTTGATTCAACAGCGTTAGAAACTTACGGCATAACAACGTTTTGCCGTATCCGACTTCACCCGTGATTTTAATAAAACCCTCACCATTGCGCGCAGCGATCAATAGCGTATTTAAGGCTTCTTGATAACCCGTACACGCGAAAAAAAAACTGGTGTCGGGAGTTAATCCAAACGGGGGTTCACGAAAACCAAAATGGGCTAAATACATAAATAAATCATGGAATAGAGTGGGTTGCCGTGTAAAGACGAGCTAAATGGAAGTCCACTTATCATTTGCCACGTTCGCTGGAGAGACGGTTCAACCGATCTCGACTTCGTGCAATATCATCCGCCCAATCTTGGTCGCTATCGACTACGGTGGGTTTCAGCAAAATAATCAACTCACGCTTCTGACTAACCTGGCTTGTTTGACCAAACAAATTTTTAGATAAACCTGGCAGCCCAGAGCGGTCATCCGTATTGGCTTGCCGCATCAAACCACCTATGGCGACGATTTGCCCATCTCTTGCGCGCACAATACTGTCTGTTTCAGAGATTGAGCTGGAAGCCAAAGGTAAGTTATATACCCCCGTGCCAGTGCCTAAGTTCACTGATTTATTGATGGTGCTCACCACGCTTACTGAGGGATGAACATGCAGAATAATTTCGTTGTTTTCATCAATGCGAGGGGTCACATCTAAAGCAATACCCGAAAAGAAGGGTTGTACTTTGACGCTGGGTGCCGTCCCTGCGACGTTCAATGTACCTGAAGTCCCGCCTGATATTTCAGTCACAAAGAACTCATCTGTCCCGACTTTAAGAACAGCTTTCTGATTGTTTAATGTGGCAATCCGTGGGCTGGATAAAACATGCACATCCCCTTGGGTTTCAAGGAAGTTTAACAAAGCAGCAAAGTTGTTGGTTTGGAATGCCAATCCAAACATTGCGCCAGGAATGGTTGCTCCCGTCACTGCATTGGCTGCATTGACCGCAATCCCTGTGCCAGCTTGGGCACTCATCACCCCATTGGTGAGGGTTTGAGCTGCGCCTGCCGCATTAGGAACTAAGATTGAACCTGGCGATAACACGCCAAACGCAGCTCGATTGGTTGGTCTGTTTTGTAAACTCCCAAACCCGCCCCAGTTCACGCCAGTTTGATAGCTGTCGTTTAACTGCACTTCGATAATTTTTGCTTCCAGTATCACCTGACGTTCAATCGAAATTTGTGACGCTTTGAGATAGGCCGCAACATTACGTAATT
The DNA here is from genome assembly GCA_028688275.1 of Gallionella sp. Taxonomy (GTDB): domain Bacteria; phylum Pseudomonadota; class Gammaproteobacteria; order Burkholderiales; family Gallionellaceae; genus Gallionella. The sequence goes on from JAQTYN010000024.1 coordinate 7,722, forward strand.
CGTCAGGCATAGCACGCACCACAATCACGCCTGACATAGGACTAATCACCACACTGCGCCCTTCTGCTTGACCCACAATGGCCTTGAGCGATGCGCTGAGTTCGGTCCAAAAATCGGCACTACTGGTGGTAGTAACCTTGCTACTCTCTTGTGGTCCCCGAATGGTACTTGCCGTATTCGATGTACCTGTCGTACCTGTCATACCTGTGGTAGCTGACGAGTTGGCTGATATACCCCCGCTAGTGCTGACCGAGTCAGCTACTGAACCACCTGTCACACGCAAATTTGATACGCCAGAACGTAAACCAGTTAAATAATTAACTTGAAAAATACGGGTTTGCAAGGCAATGGATTGAATATAAATGCGCGTGCCATCCACTTTGTAATCATAGCCATACAATTCTCGAATGGACTCGAGAGCCTCAAAAACGGTCACATCCTTTAAATTGATCGACACGGTGCCGCTTACATCTGGATGGAGCAATACGCTGTAGCGAGTCCCAGACACGATGGCCATAAAAACTTGTGTGGCAGGCGTGTTATTCACGGCCAAATCAAAACGAGATTCTGCGGGTGTCGTGTTGATAGCGGGTAAATTCAGGGACAGGGGGGGCAAGAGCGCATCATTCACAGCGTTTGTGTTACCTGTAGGCGTGCTTTGCACGGCAAGATCCATTTCTTGCTCAATTGACTTCGCAGTGTGCTCACGATGATTAGGTGTCGCACACCCGACCAGCGACAATATACTGAGCAACAATAAGATTCTCATTTTTTCTCCTTGTGCTTGACTGGTGGGTTGTTATTTTGATCAGTCTGCACACCATGGGCTGGCAACGTGGACGGGGATATCTCGACTTTTTTAACCAAATTTACTTCAGGAAAAAGTCTGAGTACATGTCGCCCGTGCGAATCCATGAGTACCACACTACTTTCACTTACCTCAACTAATCGAGATTCACCATACAACTGTCCTAGTGCGATGGTTTTGCCATCAATAATAGCGGCGCGTCGTGTTTTTGAAATCAGTATGGATTGTAAGCCACTAGGTGGGGGACCCACAACCTGACTTGCTATTGGTGTTGCAATTGAGTTTATTTGTGCTGGAGGACGAGTGGGGTCAATCAGCGTTTCAGCACGTGCTGCGATATTGAGCAGCATACACATCAAGCCTGTAATTGGTACTAAACGGCTAGCCATGTTTTATCCAAACTCAATGTAAACAAAGTCAAACTCACCACGGCATCGGGATATGACTCGACTTTAAACGTCATTTCACCCCAAAACATTTTTGTGGGCATATTTTCCAGTGCGGTTAGGTAGCGCAATACATCTAGGTAGTTGCCACGCATAGTAATACGAACCCCGTGTTTAAAAATCTCTTTTTTGCTATCTTTGGCGGGGGATAGCTGCTCAGTACCATTGATTTTTTCAACAGGTGGTTTTTCAATAAGTGGAGCAAGGGGCAAGGTTTCTAGTGTTAATAGCTGCAACTTACCCTGTTGCAGTAAAACTTGCTCTAACAAGTTCGCAATTTGTTCAGGCGGTACTAAATGTTCGCTACGGCTACTCAAATAGAGATTCTGTTCTTGCAATTGCGCTCGTAGTTGCGCTGCACGGAGGCGCAAGGGCGAGTTTTGGTCATCACGCTTAGCGTTTAACAAGGTCTGAATCGTCGCTTGTTGCTCCCGCATTTGATCTTGTTGCTGCACAACTTTTTGCGATAGTGCTTTTTGCTTTGCCAACAAAGGATCAAGTAATAGGGCATTTAATAGGGAAATTAATACAAAAGCAGTCGCTAAAAATACCATGGCGCGCTCACGCAGCGACATGGCATCAATTGTGGCATGTGCGGTATTCCAGTATTTGCTAAGTTGTTTGTTAAACTCTTTCATCGTCGTTGCCAAAAACCTTATTTTCTTGATGTTTTTTGCTTGTCATCCTCTTCAGACTGAAGCGAAAACTCAATATATCCCGCATGGATGGGTTGCTTGCTAGGCGTTTTAGCGATAATCATGGCTTGTTGATACGCATTAAATTCCTCTGGTGTAATAGGTTTTTTAGTGGATTGTCGAATACGCCAATTATTTTCAACGGCTGCCACTTGAGCCGCGATCCGTGCCCGCATTTGCTCCGCCACTTTTGCGTCATCTACCACGGGCTGCTGCATTTGGAGCTTAGAAAAGGTTTTTCCTTGTATCACCACTTCGTTATTTAACCGCTGAATATAAGCAGGCAATAATTCAGCTCTCAATACCCCCCCTGTCAACATCATGTGCGCGCCATCGCCCAACACGCTAAAGCCCGTTAACCATAAACCCTCAATCACTTGACGAGAGAAAGCTTGCATATAGGCTGAATAGCCCGTGGTATTCCCCACCTCGCCTGATTTCAGGGTACTCACGACTTTTGCTTGCTCAGTATTTTGTTGTTCTAAATTCTGTACTTCGTCTTGTAATAACTTATTGGCTTGTTGAGGTGAGAACTCTGACGTATAACGGGTCAAACTGACCTGCCCCACCTTAAAGCGTTGGTCACTTTCCTCGGACTGTCGTGTTAACTGAGTGACCTGATATTGAGCATAGCCATAAAAAAATCCCGATCCCAATATAATTAACCCCAATGCCTGCACCATGGTCAGCAAAGAGAACATCTTTTGCTGCCGCAAAAAAATGGGGTTGAATAGATTGATTTGCTGACTCATAGCACGCGCCTTTCTTCACGCAACGCGGCACCCAAGGTGGTCAATGCATGAGCCACAAACTCACTGTTGTTTAATTCTGGGATAGCATGAATGTCCATCACTTGCGCTAAATCTAGCTGCTCAATCGAAACATCCATATTACCTTGCAAAAATGGTACCAATTCGGTCTGCTCAGCTACACTGACAATTACTCGACTGATGGGCAATTCGTGATATTGCCGATCAAAATAATCTAAGGAGCGACGTAGTTCTAGCCTAACCCTGTCACGGTGTTGTTGACGCAATATTTCATTGGCATCTTGTAATTGTCCCAGCGTAATATCAACGCGTCTTGCAAAATACAGCTCACCCTTCGCCGTAATCGTGAGCAATCCACCGTCATCATCAAATGCAAGCAATCCCAAAGCGCGATCTTCTTGCTCAAACAACACGGATATATTTCTCTGAGCCGTCTCAGGAATATCAATGACATTTAATTTGAATTTAGCTTGTTCAAATAATGAAATGTACTTTTGTATGGTCACGTTGCTTGCTGCTACAGCATAAATGGATTGACCATATTCTAAGCTTCGTTGGTTGGTCGGGATTTGCAACACGTCAATCGTCGCATCATTTACGAGGCAATTTAAGCTATCCTTGATCTTCCAACGAACGGCTGTTTTCAGTTCCTCAGCAGGCACGTTTGGCGCATCCACCATCAAAAGCTGATAGTCTCCCACCGCGAGTATCGTGGAAAAAAGAGGATCACCCAACTTGGTCTCACGCTTCATTTTTTCTAATGAGGCTGATGTGATATCGCGCATTTCATGGTACTCACAGCGTAACACACATGGCATACTGGACAATTCTACTCGCGCCAAATACACGCCATGCGCGGCGATACGAACCGCGAGCCAACCCGCGTCACGTGGTTTGCTTCGGAATAAAAGAGGAAAAAGACTAGATAATTTTATCATCGGTCGTGACGGTAAATTAAAAAAGCATTATGGTCAACGAGTTTGATGGTTTGAAACATGTCTTTGTTCATTAAATATTTTTCTTCTTATGGCAATCATACCTGTATCTGCGGATATTCGACAACATATCGCCTTTGATTGAGTGCTAAGTCTAAAGATTAAATCTGCACTCGATGGTGCAGCTTAAAAGAAGTCTATTTTATCCCCGCTGGCACAGGCTACTTGGAAGATTTCTTGATCTTCTAAGCGAATGGCAGTGAGCGTGCCGCCCCACAAACAGCCTGTGTCCAACGCGATGACGTTATTTTGCATCAGCAACCCTAATGCAGACCAGTGTCCAAAAATGATGGTTTCATCTCGACTCGCGCGCTGAGGTAGGGTAAACCAAGGTTGATAACCTGCTGGGATGTGCTCGACTTCACCCTTGAATTTGAACTCCATTTCACCAAGTTCGTTGCAGATCCGCATCCGTGTCATGGCGTTGATAATCAGTCGGCGACGTTTGTTCCCTCGCAGTTTTGCATTCCACGCGTTGGGCTGGTTGCCATACATTTGCTGAAAAAATGTCACATAGTCATCGCTACGCAACGTGGCTTCCACTTCTCGCGCGAGTTTCGATGCTTGCTTGATCGTCCAATCAGGCAGTAGCCCCGCGTGCACCATGACAAATTGACCTGCGACATGCAGTAGTGGGCGATGGCGCAACCAAGTGAGCAGTTCATCGCAATCAGGCGCGCTTAAAACTTCGTCTAGCGTGTCGCCATGGTGAATTTTTGCCACGCCCGTCGCCACGGCTAACAGGTGTAAATCGTGATTGCCCAGCACCGTGATGGCGGCATTCCCCAGTGACTTGACCAATCGTAACACCTCCAGCGACTGTGGCCCGCGATTCACCAAGTCGCCGACAAACCACAACTGGTCATGCGCTGGATCAAATGCGATGGTTTTCAGCAAACTTTGCAGTTCGAGATAACAGCCTTGTATATCGCCGATTGCGTAAGTTGCCATTTGATGTTCAATCCACTGGCCGATGTTGCACGAGTAACCAAGGGTTGACCACCACTGCCCACACCGACACGTCGTCGGCTAACCATGATCGTGCGAGGTCATCTGAGACATGTGCCAATTGCCCATTGTCCAGCCAGTGTTTGATTTTGGCGGTATTGTCTTCTGACATTTGAAAGCCCACCTCCACTAAATCGACATCAGGTGCCACCACCAATACCGCGCCTGTGGCGAAATAGCGTTGCAGCTCTGTCCACGCGATCAGCGAGGTTTCTAAGTTAATTTTTGCGCGGACGACAGCCTCGCCGTTTTCAGTACTCATTTCAATTCCTTGTTTGCATCCATCAGATAATTATTTTTAGTACGAATATAGTGCTCGGCGGAATAGCGCAAATAGCTAATTTCCGCCTCGATCAATGGGCGTACCGCCTTGGCAGGTCGCCCTGTGTACAACATGCCGCTTTCCAGTGTTTTGCCTGGTGAAATCAAACTGCCCGCCCCGACCATCACGCGATCAGGAATCACCACGTCATCCATCACTATCGAGCCCATGCCAATTAAGCATTCATTGCCGATGGTGCAACCATGCAAAATCACGCTATGCCCCACCGTCACATAGTTGCCAATGATCAGTGGCGAGCCATTGGGTTTGTCTGCCGTTTTGTGCGACACATGACCCATGGTCAAATCTTGCACATTCGTGCCGCGTCCAATTGCGATGCGGTTCACGTCGCCGCGCAACACCGTGTTGCACCAGACCGAACTATCCTCTCCAATTGTGACATCTCCAATTACTAGACTGGAAGGATGGAGGTAGACGCGCTCACCGAGCACGGGGAAAGTGTTGAGGTAGGGAGAGATAGACATGATTAAATTCACTTCAAAAGTTAAGTATCTGCTGACTTATTCGGACTTTGTCTAGCCTGCACAAAGCGGAATCCAGTGAAAGCAAAGAACTAGATCGCTATTGCAAATCGTGAGCAAGTGTTCTAATCGATTGCGTAACTTATGCGAAAATCATTGAAATCGTGACGCACAAATTATCAATGAGCAGGTGGTTCGAATGTGACGGGTAAATGTGATTAACCTTGAGTCCAAGGCAATCCTTCCGCGCGCCAGCCGCTGAGCGTATTGCGATGTTGTTCGCCATCCAACTCGCCTTCAAAGCCGTCTAAAACGCCATAGCAAGCAGAGAAACCCGCTTGGGTGGCTGTGATGGCGGCAGCATGGGAACGTACGCCGCTGCGGCATATGAAGAGTACCAATGATTCTTTGTCCACTTGCTGATCCAAATGCGCTACGAAGTTAGGGTTAGGTTTCATGCCTGGATAAGTCAACCATTCAATTTCTGTGCAATCAATCTCATCACCGACGCGCCCGACCCAATCTAACTCGGCACGGGTACGCACATCCACCAGCTTAGCATGAGGTGCTAGTTGCAATAATTCGTAAGCCTCAACGGAGGTAAGTGCGCCACGATACGCCAAGCCTTTTTCTTGTGCGCGTTGGTGTGCAGTTTCTAAAATAGCCGTAATTCTTCCCATTATGTTCTCACTTTAAATCAATTTACATCATCAAAAAGGCATCAACGGATGCTATGCTGCGCCGCCTGCCCGAATACTAGCGCAATCACTATGAAAAATCATCGCCACGTACCCACGCATTCACCACAAACGTTTGAACCAGCCCATCCAGAACGCTTTGCTGCCGCACAAAAAAGCACTTGGGTGAGCATTTGGATCAATCTTGTACTCACTTTTTTGCAAGTGTTGGGCGGGGTATTTGCCCATTCACAGGCACTTATGGCGGACGGGCTACATTCTTTATCCGATTTATTGTCTGACATTCTCGTGCTATTTGCTAATCGTCATGGCAATCGTCATGCCGATGCCAAGCATCCTTACGGACATGCACGTATTGAAACTGCCGCCACATTGATTTTAGGTGGTTTCCTTGCGGCATTGGGGATTGGGTTGTTAGTGACAGCGGCACTGCGTTTGCAACATCCACAAGCCTTACAAACCGTTAATCCGATTGCGTTAGCGGTGGCGGTGATCGCCTTGTTGGCAAAAGAGGGCATGTTCCGCTACATGATGGCGGTGGCAAAACGGGTACGATCACAAATGCTCATCGCCAATGCTTGGCACGCGCGTTCAGATGCCGCCTCATCACTAGTCGTCGTAGTCGGCATCATCGGTAATTTGATGGGTTTTACCTTTCTGGATTTAGTCGCTGCGGCCGTAGTGGGGGTCATGATTGGATACATGGGCTGGAAATTGGCTATTGAGGCCTTAGCCGAACTGATCGACACAGGGCTGGATGAAAGCGAAGTGGACGCAATACGGCAGACGCTACTCAATACACCAGGTGTCCGCAGCCTGCATGAACTTCGCACGCGTAAAATGGCCGACAACGCGTTGGTCGATGCCCATATCATAGTTGACCCTAAAATCAGCGTATCTGAAGGTCACTACATTGCTGAATCTGCACGCCAAGCGGTATTAATGCAACATCATGTGATGGATGTCATGGTGCATATCGACCCAGAAGACGACATCAAATGCAAACCCAACGTGAACCTACCTAACCGATTGGTACTACTAGAAAAATTATCCCGAGAACTGGAAATGCCGATCCTCATGCAACAGTCCATCCTGTTTCATTACCTCAATGGTCAGGTAGAAGTAGAGATCCATTTGTGTGACGATCAAAACGCGGCACAGATTTTGCAGCAACGCTGTGACACATTGTGTAAAAGTACGCCTATCTTCCGAAGCATTCAGGTGTTGAGTCACTGCGCACTAGATTAGTGCACGATTCATGGGTGTGCGCGCCATTAGGGTGCAAATTTTTTCTGCGCTGTCAGGCGCGAATATGGCAAAATGCGCGACTGTGGCATGAAATAATTTAGATTTGTTTCAACCTTTTTGTACGGTAGTTTGGGTGATTCGATTTTTGCGGTTTATTTTTTGGAGAGTAAGTGATGGCTATGACAGCAAATGATGTATTACAGTTAATTAAAGACCGTGACGTTAAGTTCGTGGATCTGCGTTTTACCGATACACGCGGTAAAGAACAACACGTTGGCGTACCCGCTAAATACGTGGGTTTGGATAAATTTGAAGATGGTCACGCATTCGATGGTTCTTCCATTGCTGGCTGGAAAGGCATTCAAGCTTCAGACATGTTGCTGATGCCACAACCAGAAACCGCCTACATCGACCCATTCATGGACGAAGTGACCTTGGTCATGACGTGTGACGTGGTTGAACCTTCCGATGGTAAAGGCTATGACCGCGACCCACGTTCCATCGCGAAACGTGCTGAAGCCTATTTGAAATCAACAGGCATTGGTGACACCGCTTACTTCGGTCCAGAACCAGAATTCTTCATTTTTGATTCCGTACAATGGAAAATTGACATGTCTGGTTGCTCCAGCAAGATCAATTCTGAAGAAGCTGCTTGGTCTTCAGGCGACAGCTTTGATGGCGGCAACACAGGTCATCGTCCTACCGTTAAAGGCGGCTACTTCCCAGTCCCACCCGTTGACAGCCTGAACGACATTCGTGCTGCAATGTGCTTGGCACTGGAAGACTTGGGTATTGAAGTTGAAGTGCATCACCACGAAGTGGCGACAGCGGGTCAATGCGAAATCGGTACCAAGTTCAACACCTTGGTACGTCGTGCAGATCAAACCCAAACTTTGAAATACGTGGTATTCAATGTTGCGCATCAATACGGCAAAACAGCGACTTTCATGCCTAAGCCCATCGTAGGTGACAATGGTTCTGGTATGCACGTGCATCAATCCATCTGGAAAGATGGCAAAAACACCTTTGCAGGCAATGGCTACGCTGGCTTGTCCGAAACCGCGCTGTACTACATCGGCGGGATCATCAAGCACGCTAAGGCATTGAACGCGATTACCAATCCAGGGACTAACTCCTACAAACGTCTCGTGCCTCATTATGAAGCACCCACTAAGTTGGCGTATTCTGCGAAAAATCGTTCTGCTTCGATCCGTATTCCTCATGTTGCCAATGACAAAGGTCGTCGCATTGAAACACGTTTCCCTGATCCTTCTGCGAACCCATACTTGTGCTTCGCGGCATTGATGATGGCGGGCTTGGACGGTATCCAAAACAAGATTCACCCTGGCGATCCAGCTGACAAGAACTTGTACGACTTGCCACCAGAAGAAGATGCAAAAATCCCAACCGTATGTACTTCGTTGGAACAAGCATTGGACAACCTGAATACAGACCGTGAATTCTTGACTCGTGGCGGTGTATTCTCGAACGACTTTATCGATGCTTACATCGCATTGAAGATGGACGAAGTCAATCGTTTCCGTATGACCACTCACCCAATCGAATTCGAGATGTATTACAGCCTGTAATTCGATGACGTATCTGCGAACCTTGCAAAAGGTTCGCTTTAGAGAAGGCGAGAAACGTACTCATGCGTTTCTCGCCTTCTTGCTTTAAGCTCGCTCATGACATAGTGCTCATCAATGGGCTCCTTATGTCAATGTATTTTTTGCAAGAAAATGATGCTGCCGCACTTGAAATCTATCTATTCGCCCTAATCTTGTCACCTGTTGGCGAAGAGTGCTAATCTTTGCCACCTTCTATCAATCTATTTTTAGGAAACCTCAAATATGAAAATTCGTCCTTTGCATGATCGTGTGATCGTTAAACGTATGGAAGAAGAGCGTAGAACTGCATCAGGTATTTTTATTCCTGATGCGGCTGCTGAAAAGCCAGATCAAGGTGAAATCGTTGCGGTGGGCAATGGCAAAGTGGGCGATGACGGTAAAGTACGCCCCATGGACGTTAAAGTCGGCGACCGTATTTTGTTCGGTAAATATGCTGGTCAAACCTTCAAAATGGACGGACAAGAGCTGTTGACCATGCGCGAAGATGACATCATTGGCGTGGTAGAAGCCTAATCTTAAGTGCAAATCGTGGATGAAAGGTGTCGGCAAATTTGCCAGCCCTTCGCCGCAGCGAACTTATAACTTATTGAATTCAGGAGAAATACAATGGCAGCTAAAGACGTAAAATTCCATGACGCAGCACGTGCGAAAATGGTCATCGGTGTAAATATTCTGGCAGATGCAGTAAAAGTAACTTTGGGTCCTAAAGGTCGTAACGTTGTTTTGGATCGTTCCTACGGCTCCCCAACCATCACTAAAGATGGCGTATCTGTAGCAAAAGAAATCGAACTGAAAGACAAGTTTGAAAACATGGGCGCGCAAATGGTTAAGGAAGTGGCTTCCAAGACTTCTGACGTGGCAGGCGACGGTACAACAACCGCAACCGTGTTGGCACAATCCATCGTCATGGAAGGCATGAAGTTTGTTGCCGCTGGCATGAACCCAATGGACTTGAAACGCGGGATCGATAAAGCAGTGATCGCAGCGGTTGCAGAATTGAAATCCATTTCCAAACCTTGCACCACTAGCAAAGAAATCGCCCAAGTGGGTAGCATTTCTGCAAACTCTGACACCGCAGTGGGCGAAAAAATCGCTGAAGCGATGGACAAAGTGGGCAAAGAAGGCGTGATCACCATCGAAGACGGTTCTGGTTTGCAAGACGAATTGGACGTTGTAGAAGGGATGCAGTTTGATCGCGGCTACTTGTCACCATACTTCATCAACAACCAAGATCGCCAAATCGCAGCGATGGAAAATCCTTTCGTGTTGTTGCACGACAAGAAAATTTCCAACATCCGTGACTTGCTGCCCGTACTGGAACAAGTGGCTAAAACAGGTCGTTCCTTACTGATTATCGCAGAAGACGTGGATGGCGAAGCCTTGGCAACCTTGGTGGTCAACAACATTCGCGGCATCCTGAAAACCGTTGCGGTTAAAGCACCTGGTTTCGGCGATCGTCGTAAAGCCATGTTGGAAGACATCGCGATTTTGACAGGCGGCACCGTGATTGCAGAAGAAGTCGGTCTGACATTGGAAAAAACCGAATTGTCCATGTTGGGTCAAGCGAAACGCATCGAAGTGGGTAAAGACACCACCATCATTATCGACGGTGCAGGCGCAGAAGACGCTATCAAAGGTCGCATCGTTCAAATCAACAAGCAAATGGAAGAATCTTCCAGCGACTACGACAAAGAAAAATTGCAAGAACGCAAAGCTAAATTGGCGGGTGGTGTTGCAGTGATCAAAGTCGGTGCTGCGACTGAAGTTGAAATGAAAGAGAAAAAAGCGCGCGTGGAAGATGCATTGCATGCGACGCGTGCAGCGGTTGAAGAAGGCATTGTTCCTGGCGGCGGCGTGGCATTGTTGCGCGCTAAAGTGGCCGTTGCCAAACTCAAAGGCGACAACCACGACCAAGACGCAGGCATCACCATTGTGTTGCGTGCGATGGAAGCACCTTTGCGCGCGATTGTGCAAAACGCAGGTGACGAACCTTCTGTAGTCGTGAACAAAGTGCTGGAAGGCTCTGGCAGCTACGGCTACAACGCGGCAAGCAGCGAATACGGCGACATGTTGGCGATGGGCGTAGTTGACCCAACCAAAGTAACCCGTACTGCTTTGCAAAACGCAGCGTCTATCGCTGGCTTGATGCTGACGACAGCTTGCATGGTTGCAGAAATTCCTGAAGACAAACCAGCAGCTGGCGGTATGGGCGGCGGCATGGGTGGTATGGACGGCATGATGTAATCGTTTAGTTTTACCCTTAAAACCCCGCGCAAGCGGGGTTTTTTGTTGTTGCTCACCCGCGTGGTATGTTGTGCACCTCAGCGATTCACGCCCCATTTTTTTTAAAATCGTCATCAAGTCTGCCACTGAAGCTGCTCAAGACATTATTCTCAACTTTAAGCTGCGACGTATTCAAGATGCGGCGCGTGGATTGCAAAACCTACGTGATCTAATGAGCGGGGAACAAAACTTGACTAATCATTACACTTGCACCCATCGCCAAGCAAAAGTCTTCCCGTGCTTCAAGTTTGAAGTGCAACCGCTTGTTCGTGCTACATGTCCATGCGCTGCATATTTTCTTGATAAAGTTTGACAGCGTCACGGCCGATAGTTTTAGCGTAGTACATGGCGGTATCAGCATTTTTGATCAGCTGATTTTCCTCAGTCCCATGTTCAGGGTACAGTGCGATCCCCGTGCTCGAAGAAATCTGTAGATCGTGACCAGCCAGTGCCATAGGCAGGTTGAGTACTTGGCGAATTTTCTCGGCGACACCTATTGCATCTTGCTCAGTTTCAACGATGGGCAATAGCACCACAAATTCATCTCCTCCAATACGTGCCACGGTGTCAGATTCACGTAGACATGCTTGGATACGTCGCGCGACTTCTATTAGAACCAAATCACCCACGCCGTGCCCTAGCGTGTCATTGATGGGTTTGAACTTGTCTAAGTCGAGAAACATCAACGCCAGATGCAAATGGGTGCGTTTTGCAGCCGTCAGGGCTTGTTGTAAGCGGGCTTCAAACAGCGTTCGATTGGGCAAGTTGGTCAGCGGATCATAATGGGCGAGATGTTGTATTTGCTCTTCCATCGCTTTTCGATCAGAAATGTCATAAAACCAACCCAGTACAGAAGGATCGCCACGATAATCTAACTGTAAGTACGATGCTAATACCCATTTTGTGGTTAAGTGTCCGCTGGGGATGTGTAGCTCCACTAGCTTATTCGTCACGTTACCTGCTTCACGGATTTGTGCGAGCACATCCTCATACTCTTGGGGGTTGGCGTAATACTGTTTAGGGTTGATGCCAATGACTTCGTCAGGTGTCAGCGCGACTAATTCGGCATAACGTTGATTGGCGAATACCACCTGACACGTCGCGCACTGGGTAATGCGAACGGCAATTGGGCTATTTTCCAGCATAAAACGGAAACGCTCTTCACTTTGACGTATCGCTTCCTCACTCTGCTTGCGTTGAGTAATATCCACTTTTGCAGCTACGTAATGAGTTAGGATGCCTGCCTTATTTTTCACAGGCGAAATGTGCGCCTCTTCCCAATAAATTTCACCATTTTGGCGTTTGTTAATCAACTCGCCTTGCCAGACTTGACCACTGGTCAGCGCACGCCAAAGTGCCAAATAAGTTTCATTGGGAGTCAACCCCGATTTTAAAATACGCGGATTTTGTCCAATGGTTTCTCTCAAGGGGTATCCCGATACTTCGGTAAAGCTCGGATTGACGTATTCAATGTTGGCATCCGCATCGGTAATGACGATAGAAATGGGGCTTTGCTCAATCGCGGCGTAAAGTGTATGCAGCTTGAGTTCAAACGCAAGTTTCTCAGCCCTGTGTTTGTAGAGTAAATAGCTTGAAATAACCAAAAAAAACAGCATAATAGGCGTTAGAATTCGCCATCCGACTGTTTGATCTTGGTAGAGTCCAAACCATTTTTCATAGAGCGCATCATATGTGCCATCGGTTTTGGTAATCGCTAGCCCTTCGTTGAGTTTACCTAATAACTCTGACTGCCCTTCTCGCACTGCAAAGGCAAATTTCTGGGCAAAGCCCGCTTGTGCTCGTGCTTCAATAGTATTGAGTTCCAGTTCGCGCAGTGTTTTTATCCCCGTCAGCTTGCCTAGCAACATTGCGTCGTGCTTGCCCGATGCGAGTAGATTTAAGCCTTCGGCTGCGGTCCCGACCAAAACCAGTTGCTTTTCCCAGCCTTTTGAGAGGGCATAGTCGTGTGCTAGATCCGCTTTGATTACGATGATCGATTTATTTGCAAGTTCATTTTCTGAGTGGATAACTGCATTATCTTTGTGCACAAAAATTGCGCCATGAATGATGACATGCGGCACGGTAAAGTCCGCAAATCTATGGCGTTCTGCTGAATGAGCGAGGTTGATCAGTACGTCAATTTTGCCATCTTTAAAATCTTGCAAAATCTCATGGAACGGCGCGACGTGAAGGGTGAAGTTGAGATTGGCTTCTTTAGCGACGGCTTTCCACAAATCAACCGTGAAACCGCCTGCAGTGGCATCGGTCATGCCCGTGGCGAAAGGCGGGTAGTCTTGTTCACTGCCTACAACGAGGATTGCTTTTTGAGTTTGAAAGTGTGGCTGCGTCAGGGGAGGTGACTGATGGGTAGATGATTCCGCACCTGTACCATTGCTTGAAAAAAACAGTAGGAAAAAGGCGATACCAAGACTTAGCCATAAACCAGTGAGAAATCTTGTGTGTGCAGGTTTATTGAGGGCGAGCATATTTTTGGAAATGATTTTGATCATAATTATGGAGTCGTCACAAATCACCTGTTCACTATAGCGGTGAGTGTTACAAATTGCCAACGAAAGATACATCCGCCAGTGTCATCAAGTCGTGCAATGTAGAGACGAATAAATAGGAATAAGGCGTAAATTCACTGCACGCACTTTTCGTTTTCGCTGCAATGCCGCTTATAATGCACACCATGAAAAATTCTCTCCTTATTTCCGAACACGCGCTGGAGCTAGGACGCGAAGTATTGCGTATCGAAGCCGATGCTGTTTTAGCTTTGTCACAACGACTTGATGCCTCGTTCTTAGCTGCGCTAAATGTGATACTCAATTGTTCAGGTCGGGTGATTGTCAGTGGTATGGGCAAATCAGGGCATATTGCGCGCAAAATTGCGGCGACCTTGTCAAGCACGGGCACGCCTGCTTATTTCGTGCATCCTGGGGAAGCCAGTCATGGTGACTTGGGTATGATTACCCCTAACGATGTGATTATCGCGTTATCCTATTCAGGCGAAAGCCAAGAATTAATGACTATCGTGCCCGTGATTAAGCGTCAAGGGGCGAAGTTGATTAGTTTGACGGGCAAGCCGTCGTCGAGCTTGGCATTGGCAGCGGATGTGCATTTGAACGCGGCGGTGGATAAAGAGGCTTGTCCGATGGGGCTTGCACCCACTGCTAGTACCACGGCGGCATTGGCGTTGGGCGACGCGCTGGCGGTGGCGTTGTTGGATGCCAAAGGATTTAGCGCGCAAGATTTTGCCAGATCCCATCCTGGCGGGAGCTTGGGGCGACGCTTGTTGACCCATGTCCGAGATATTATGCGGGTGGGAGATCGTATTCCTGCGGTGGATGAAGCGGCGATGTTAAGCCACGCGTTGCTGGAAATTTCACACAAAGGCGTGGGTATGACCGCCGTGGTCGATGCCGAACAACACGTGTTAGGAATTTATACGGATGGTGATTTGCGCCGAACTTTGGCGAAAAATCTGGATTTCAACAGCACCTCGGTGCGCAGTGTGATGTCCAGCCATCCACGTTGTATCAGTCCAGATGCACTGGCGGTGGATGCGGTGCAAACCATGGAGCAGTACAATATCAGCCAAATACTGGTGGTGGATACAGATAATAAGTTGGTTGGTGCGTTGAATATGCACGACTTATTACACGCCAAAGTCATTTAACCCTTACCCTTTCTGGAGAAAAACATGTTGCTCAGTCGTGCCAAATTGATTCGTGCGGTCGCTTTTGATGTGGATGGTGTGATGACGGATGGGGGCCTGTATTTATCGGACAGTGGTGAGGAGTTTAAACGCTTTAATTCGCTGGATGGGCAAGGTATCAAAATGTTACGTGATAGTGGATTTGAGGTGGCGATTATCACGGGTCGTACATCCAATTGCGTGGCTCTGCGAGCCAAAAACTTGGGGATCACCCATGTTTATCAAGGTGTAGAAGACAAGCTCGCCGCCATGATTGATTTTCTGGATCAAGTCAAATTGCCCCGTGATGCTGCCGCGTATATGGGCGACGATGTGGTGGATTTGCGCGTGATGCAGAATATGGGGTTTGCCATTAGCGTGCCTGACGCACCTCAGTTCGTGCGAGAACACGCAAATTATGTGACGCAACGTCGCGGTGGGCATGGCGCGGTGCGCGAAGTCTGTGAGTTTTTCCTCTCTACGCAAGGCTTGCTGGATGCGCAATTTGCTCGGTTCGTGCGATGATCCATGCCTCACGCATACGTCATTGGTTGCCTTTGCTGCCATTGTTGGGATTGTTGGCGGTAACCTACTGGTTAAATGAGCAGGTTCAACCTGAAAAAATCCTGTCTGACCGTCATGCTGAACATTTTCCCGATGCGATTATGGAAAGTTTTTCAGCCATTGCGCTTGATGAGCGGGGTAAACCGCGCGGCATTATGGCGGGTCAAAAGTTATTGCATTACTCCGATGACGATAGCACTGAGGTGATTGCGCCGCATGTGACGAGTTTATCTGTCGATCATCCGCCTGTACATATCACGGCTCAGCATGCGTCTATTTCCAGTAAAGGGGATGAAATCTTTTTTGATCGCGCGGTGCGGGTGTTGCGGGTTGCCAACGCGCAACGCGTTGCACTGACCATGGATACCGAGTCTCTTCGAGTGATTCCTGATAAAGATTGGTGCGAAACGGATAGACCTGTGCGTATCGTGGAAGGCCAAAACATACTGACTGCCGTTGGTATGGAAATGGACAATCAAACACGGCTCATAAAATTGCGTGCACAAGTGAAAAGCGATTATGTACAACCTCAATAATAAACTGCTACTTGCCTTGATTTTAGGGCTTTTCGCGCTACCTTGTTTTGCCGAAAAAGCGGATCGGGAGAAGCCGATGCACTTAGAAGCAGATCAGGTGGTCATGGATGATGTTCAACAAATTAGCACCTTCACGGGGGGCGTGCAGCTTATTCAGGGTACGATGCTGATACGGGGTGATAAGATCGTTATTACCCAAGATAAAGCGGGTAACAAACATGCTACGACGACGGGACACCCTGCAAGCTTTCGCCAAAAACGCGAAGGGGTGGATGAGTATGTGGAAAGCTATGCCCAGCGCATTGAGTATGACACCTATGCCGAAACCATTGATTTTTATGGGCAAGCTCAGTTGAAGCGAGCGCAGGATGACTTGCGCGGTGAACATATTACTTACAACACCAAAACTGAAATTTTTCAGGTCAATAGCGGAGCCAATGCTGCTTCGCCAAATAAACGGATCAGAGCGGTGTTTCAGCCTAAAAAGGACACGGAAAAACGCCCCACCCCCAGTGTCTTGCCCATACAACCCAGTTCTGTTTTAACGCCAGTCGAGTAGCTATGAGTGAATTACGCGCAGCAGGGTTGCAAAAAAAGTATGGTTCACGCACTGTCGTGCACAACGCCTCTTTGTCGGTGCACAGCGGTGAAGTAGTCGGTTTGTTGGGGCCAAATGGTGCTGGAAAAACTACCTCGTTTTATATGATCGTTGGTTTGGTGGCGGCCGATGGCGGGAAAATATTCATTGACGATAAAGACATCACGCACTTTCCGATTCATCGTCGCGCGCAATTAGGCTTGGGATATTTGCCGCAAGAAGCGTCCATATTCAGACGGTTAACCGTTTCGCAGAACATTCAAGCTGTGCTGGAACTGCAAGGCTTAGAGGATGAGTTGCTTGAAAATCGTCTTGAGGAGCTATTGGACGATTTGCACATCGCGCATATCCGCGACAATCCTGCGGTGAGTTTGTCAGGGGGGGAGCGGCGACGGGTCGAAATTGCCCGTGCGTTGGCAACTAATCCGCGTTTTATTTTATTGGATGAACCCTTTGCGGGCGTTGATCCTATCGCGGTACTCGATATTCAAAAAATTATTCGCTTTCTCAAAGAGCGTGATATTGGGGTGCTGATTACCGATCACAACGTGCGCGAAACTTTGGGAATATGTGATCGCGCTTACATTATCAATGCGGGGGCAGTGATGGCAGAAGGCAAGCCAGATGAAATCATCTATAATGAAAGCGTCAGAAAAGTTTACCTCGGTGAAAATTTTAAATTGTAATGATGTGTTTTATTGACATCACAGAACGAACACCGCTGGTGATCTCTCCTAATTATTACGCCTAATACATGAAAGCTTCGTTACAACTTCGTTTATCTCAGCAACTTGCATTGACCCCTCAATTGCAGCAAGCCTTGCGCTTATTGCAATTGTCCACGCAAGATATGCAAGAAGAAGTGTCGAGAATGTTGGATGAAAATCCCATGCTGGAAATGGCAGACGATACTTCGTCTATGCCTTTTACTGCCGATACAATGATCGCTACGCCCCAACAAAAAGAGGTTAGTGACTCACGTGATGATCGTGAAGATAGGGATTTTTCCAGTGAGGCCAGTGATTGGAATACCGCCAGTGCGCCCTACAGTAGTGATGATGAGGATGATAGTTTTCCTGAACAGGCTGCATTGCAAGCCAGTTTGCGTGAACATCTGCACGATGAACTATGCTTGAGTCAATTGGATGATAAGGATCGTCATGTCATTGGCATGCTGATTGAAGCATTGGACGAGAATGGCTATTTAGAGCAAGATTTGGAAGAGCTCGTCACTTTGTTGCCTGCTGAATTAAATATCAGTTTAGATGATTTGGAAACCGCATTGGTGCAATTGCAACATCTTGACCAGCCAGGTTTGGGCGCGCGTAATTTGAGCGAGTGTTTGGAATTGCAACTCAAGGCCTTACCTAAAGAGACACCCCAACGGGAGTTGGCAATACGCTTAGTCAGAGATTATTTGGGGCTCGTGGGTGCACACGATTTTGCTAAAATAAAAAAACTATTACGTTGCAGTGATGATGAATTACGTGAGGCGCAATATTTGATTGCGGAGTTAAATCCCAAGCCTGGTGCGGACTTTAACCCAAGCGTTGCCGATTATGTCGTGCCTGATGTGGTCGTGGAAAAGCATAAAGGCAAATGGCGCGCCCGTTTAAATGTCGAGGCGATGCCTAAGTTGCGGGTGAATCAAGTGTATGCGCATATTTTGCAGCAGCGCGATGAGAAAAATGGCTCGCAACTCAGCAGTCAATTGCAAGAAGCCAAGTGGCTGATTAAAAATTTACAGCAGCGTTTTGAAACGATTTTACGCGTGGCGCAAGCCATTGTGGAGCGACAGGAAAAATTTCTGGAACATGGTGATATTGCCATGCGACCACTCGTGTTGCGTGAGATTGCGGAAACACTGGAGATGCACGAATCGACGGTGTCGCGCAGTACCACACAGAAATTTATGCTCACCCCACGTGGTATTTATGAATTTAAGCATTTCTTTGGCAGCGGTTTAACCACGGAAGATGGCGGCAGTTGTTCTTCTACGGCAATACGCGAACTGATTAAACAATTGGTCAGCGAAGAAGACAGTCGTAAGCCACTTACCGATAGCCGCATGTCAGAAATCTTGGCACAGCAGGGCATAGTAGTTGCTCGGCGTACCATAGCAAAGTACCGGGAAGGGTTGCATATCTTGCCGGCGAATCTCCGTAAATCACTCTAACAAGGAGCAAACCATGAATCTGCATATCACTGGGCACCATTTGGAAGTTACCCCTGCCATCCGTGAGCATGTAACGAGCAAATTTGACAAAATCAAACGTCATTTCGACAATGTCATTGATGTGAAAATTATTTTGTCTGTGGAAAAGCTCAAACAAAAGGCGGAAGCCACCATCCATATTAGCGGTAAAGATGTATTTGTCGAATGCGACGATGAAAATTTGTACGTTGCGATTGATATGTTGGTGGATAAATTAGATCGTCAAGTGATTAAACATAAAGAGAAATTATCTGCACGTCGTCATGACGAGACAGGTAAATTTGCGGTCGACGTGGATTAATACTCCCTCTCAGGCGGCTTTATGCCGCCTTTGTTTTTTTGAGTGATGACGATGAATTTAATCAGCAAAATTTTGCTTCCAAATAACATTTTTTTGGATCACGAATCCCATAGCAAAAAATGCATTTTTGAACGTGTGGGATTGTTGTTTGAGAACAATCAAGGTATTGCCAGAAGTGTTGTATTTGATAGTCTCATGCGGCGAGAAAAGCTGGGATCAACGGGGTTAGGCAAAGGGGTAGCGATACCGCATGGTCGCATTGCCAAGCTACGTGATGCCACTGCCGCTTTCATTAAGAGTAGTCACCCCATCCCTTTCGATGCCCCCGATGGCAAGCCTGTTCACTTGATGTTTGTGCTGCTGGTGCCCGAGCGCGCCACGGATTTACATCTCCAAATTTTAGGGGAATTGGCACAAATGTTCTGCGATGAGCACTTTCGCAGCCAACTGATTGCTAGCAATGACCCTGTTGTTTTACACAAGCTATTCCATGATTGGCAGGCAAGTTAAATGGCGCAAGTCAATATTCGACAGCTCTTTGAGGATAAGCAAGCACGATTGGAGCTGAGTCGTGTAGCAGGTATGGATGGGTTTAATCACATCATCGACAGCGAAGAGGTGCTGGTGTCCAACCAAGGCTTAGTGGGGCATCTCAACTTTATTCACTCGAATTGGGTGCAGGTGTTGAGTAATATCGAGCTAGACTATTTGCGAACCATCTCGGAGTCTGAACGTGAACAGGCTTTTGCCAAGCTAGAAGAGAATGGTACGGCCTGTCTCATCGTCGCAGGCGCGACAGATATTCCTGCTGAACTGATCGACTTTGCCAATCGTTCCCATATTCCGTTGTTTTCTTCACCCAAGCCTAGCGTGCATTTGATGTGGTTGATTCGTCACTATCTGGCGAAGGAATTAGCGGATTCCACGACCCGTCATGGCGTATTTTTAGACGTATTGGGCGTGGGGGTGATGATTACAGGTGAAAGTGCCGTGGGGAAAAGTGAGTTAGGTCTTGAACTGATTACGCGAGGCAACGGCTTGGTGGCGGACGACATTGTTGAGCTCCATCGCATCGCCCCTGACACGCTTGAGGGACGTTGCCCAGAACTTCTACGTGATTTTTTGGAAGTGCGAGGCTTGGGTATGTTGAATATCCGCACTATGTTTGGCGAAACGGCGGTACGCCGCAAAAAAAGCCTCAAACTGATCGTCCATCTGCACCGCCCTCCTTGTGGCGATGTCTCAAAAATGGAACGTTTACCGCTGAAAGCAACGCATCGGGAAATTTTGGGGGTGAATGTCAATACCGTTAATATTCCTGTGATTGCTGGGCGCAACCTTGCGGTGCTGGTGGAGGCTGCAGCGCGCAATTTTGTTTTACAACAGCGCGGTATCAATACCACGGAAGAATTTGTTTCGCGCCACGAACAATTGATGCTAGGCGATTGATACCCTTCCTCAATGGCTACGACGATTTAGAAAGTCAAATCATGCAACTCTTTCTCATCAGCGGTTTGTCTGGTTCAGGCAAAAGTGTCGCGCTTAAAGTGCTGGAAGACAGCGGTTATTACTGTGTCGATAATTTACCTGCTGATTTATTGGTCAGCTTGGTTAAGCATTTGCAAATGGCAGGTTATACACATATCGCGGTGAGCGTGGATGTGCGTAGTGCTAATAGTGTGCGGCATTTACCGCCTTTGTTAAAGGAAATTCAGCAGCAAGGCGTTGACGTGCGTATTTTATTTTTAGATGCGCAAAATGCCACGCTGGTGAAACGTTTTTCAGAAACGCGTCGTTTGCATCCTTTGAGTGACCCGATGTTTTTAGAGCAAGGTCATGTGGCTCGAACCTTGCCTGAGTGTGTGGAATACGAACGGGAATTGTTATCCGAAATCAGTGATATCGGGCATCATATTGATACAACAGAAACGAATGCCAATGCGCTGCGCGCGTGGATTAAGCAGCTTATTCAAATTGACCGAGCCAGATTAACGCTGTTATTTCAATCTTTTGGTTTTAAACATGGCATCCCGCTGGATGCGGATTTGGTTTTTGACGTGCGTTGTTTGCCCAATCCGCATTATGAGCCGCTATTGCGCCCGTTATCGGGGCGAGATACGTCAGTGATTGAAT
Source organism: Gallionella sp. (assembly GCA_028688275.1). Taxonomy (GTDB): domain Bacteria; phylum Pseudomonadota; class Gammaproteobacteria; order Burkholderiales; family Gallionellaceae; genus Gallionella. The sequence goes on from JAQTYN010000024.1 coordinate 29,149, forward strand.
TCCTAGACCATGCACCACTCGTGCAAGAGATGTTTGTGGATATTACGCATTTTGTCGAACGTTGGTTGCCGCATTACATCGCCGATAATCGCAGTTATCTGACCGTAGGTATTGGGTGTACAGGGGGGCAGCATCGTTCTGTTTTTCTCAGCGAAAAACTCGCCCGTCACTTTGCCGATCAGCAACAAGTGTTGATTCGCCACCGCGAACTCGCGCAATAGTCTATGTCCTTACTGCGTTACATCAAGCTGGGCGACGTGTTGACTTTGGTATTCGCCAGTGCGGGGGTGGTGGTGTTGACGTTAACCTTCTGGAACGGAGCTTTAGCAGATAAAGTGGTGATACGCAGCGGTGGCAAAATTTTCCGCGAAGTCTCTTTGTCTCAGGATCAAGAAATTGCGGTCACAGGCCCCTTGGGGATTAGCATCATCGTTATTCAAAAACGCAAAGTCCGTATTGCCTCTGACCCCAGCCCGCGTCAATACTGTGTGCGCCAAGGGTGGTTGCAACAAGCGGGAGAAGTCGCCTTGTGTTTACCTAATCAAATCAGCGTCGAATTAGTCGGCAGTAAAAAGCAATATGACAGCCTCAGCTACTAGCCCATTGACGCTGCACACTACGCCTGATGACCACCGCATCGCCCGCATGGCGGCTGTGGCGTTGGGCTTAACTGTGTTGGAAAACGCCATTCCTTCCCCTCTGCCAGGGGTGAAGCCAGGACTGTCCAATATTGTCACACTCATTGTATTGGCGCGCTATGGTTGGCGGGTGGCGGCATGGGTGTCATTGTTGCGCGTCGTGGCGGGCAGTTTATTGTTTGGTAATTTCTTAACCCCTGGATTTTTCCTCAGTTTGTCGGGCGCGCTGTGCAGTTTGCTGGTACTAGCCTGTGCGCAACGCTTGCCCGCCCGCTGGTTTGGTGCAGTCAGCCACAGCGTGTATGCCGCCTTTGCTCACATCGCGGGACAAATGATCGTCGTCTATTTATGGCTCATTCCCCATAACGGGATTTTGTACCTTGTCCCGATTTTTGCCACCGCTGCATTGGTATTTGGCACGGTTAACGGCTTAATCGCCGCCCGTTATATTGAAGCAACTTCTCCATGAAAACCATTACCCTCGCTTTTACGGGTGCCTCTGGTCTGCCTTATGGTATGCGCTTGCTGGAATGTTTATTGCGTAGTGGGCAACGCGTGCAACTGGTTTACACCCAAGCGGCACAGATTGTGGCCAAGCAAGAGTTAGGTTTTATCTTGCCGAATCGGCCACAAGATGCTGAGCTTTTGTTAAAGCAACGGCTGGGTGACTTCAGCGGGGAGTTGAAGGTATATGGCCGTGATGACTGGTTCGCTCCCATGGCTTCGGGTTCAAATCCAGGCGATGCGATGGTGATTTGCCCTTGTACCATGGGTACACTCGCTGCGGTCGCGATGGGATTGAGTGACGACCTCATTGCTCGTGCGGCGGACGTGATGCTTAAAGAAAAACGCTTGCTGATACTCGCGCCACGCGAGATGCCTTTTTCCGTTATTCACCTTGAAAACATGCTTACCTTGGCGCGAGCAGGTGCCGTCATCATGCCACCTAATCCTGCTTTCTATACCCATCCCAACAGTGTGTCGGACCTAGTGGATTTTGTAGTGGCGCGGATGCTCGATCATTTAAGTATCCCTCAGTCGTTAGTCCTACCATGGGGTAAAGCAAGCTGAGTAGGTGTGTCGTTTGGTCAGATTCTTAATACAATTGCCTATACTTAACTTGTTTGCCATGACGTATTGATACGCCTTCGTTTATAATCCCAAGACCTTTAAAGCATGACTATTGTGGTAGGCTATTTTTAAGGGGCGGTGGTGATTATTTTAACGGGACTGAGGTTCCATGCTTGGGAGAGGTTCAAATGAAGAAAGAGTTAGGTTTTACGTTGATTGAATTGGTCATGGTGATTGTAATATTGGGGATTCTGGCGGCGGTTGCGATGCCAAAATTCGTCAGTTTTAAAACAGATGCACAGATTGCTACATTGGCGGGGGTGGCAGGTGCAATTGCTTCTGCGAGCGAGATTAACTACGCAACTCGCAGCCTCAATCCTTTGTCTGGGGTTGCAACGATAGGGTTAACTTGTTCGTCAGCCGCATCATCCGTGTTAAACGGTGGGTTGCCACAAGACTATACCTTGTCGGCTTCGGCGATTGTCGCAGGGCCAAATACCTGTGTCGTCACGCAAGCGAATGGTGGGACGACGAATACTTACATTACGGGGATTTAAGTACAAAAGGTCTGGGTGATTTGCCCAGGCTTTTTTTATTGGGGCTTCTTCCTCGCTCGAACGCCACCTCTCATTAGGCATTAAAACTCGACCTAAATTATCATGAAAAAATTACTCCCTTTACTTTTACTTTGTTTATTGAATACTGCTCAGGCGGCGGAGGCTGAAATACGCCAGTCATTGCAAAGTAAATTTCCGAATATTGGCAAAATCGAACACATTGTCAAAACGTCCTATTCTGGTTTGTATGAAGTCGTCATTGGCGACCAATTGTTGTACACCGATGAGCAAGGTTTGTATTTGTTCGATGGCAATATTATGGATGTCAAAACGCGCACCAATCTAACGGAAAAGCGAAGCCAGGTTTTGTTCGCCATTGATTTTGACAAGTTGCCATTGGAGTGGGCGGTTAAAAAGGTCAAGGGCAATGGGAAGCGCAAAATGGCGTATTTCACTGACCCGAATTGTGGTTTTTGCAAAAAGCTGGAAAAAGAACTCAGCAAAGTGACCGATGTGACGTTGTATGTGTATTTATACCCTATTTTTCAAGGGTCAGACGAAATCGTGCGCAATATTCATTGTGCTAAAAATCCAGTTAAAGCATGGGATGATTTGATGCTGAATGGAGTCGCGCCTGCGAATGCCAGCTGTAAAGTGTCAACAGATAAAGTGGTTGCATTAGGCAAAAAAATGCATGTTAATGGCACGCCGAATCTGATTTTTGGTAATGGTGTACAGATACCTGGATATTTGTCCTCGGATGATCTCGAAGAAAAACTAAACGCAGTGGTTGAAAAGTAATATGAACGATTTCCCCGCGCTGTCGCCCACATTGTTTGTAGAAGCTGTTGAGCAATCGCATGATGGCATTACGATTTCAGATGCGAACAATCACTTTCAGGTTGTTTATGTTAATCAAGGTTTTCAAACATTGACAGGTTATAGTTCGGCGGAGATGCTCGAACATGGCTACCGTATTTTGCAAGGCGATGATACTGAGCAGCCAGAGCTGACAACACTGCGCAATGCGATCATCAATGGCGAAACCTGCGTCGTTACCCTGCGAAATTATCGTAAAGATGGCTCCATGTTCTGGAACGAGCTGAGTGTCTCACCTGTGCGTGATGCAGAAGGTAAGTTAACGCATTACATTGCCATTCAAAAAGATGCGACTGCAAGAGTTTTGTTAGAGCGTTATTTGCATCAATCTAACTTGGATTTGCGCCTGCTTAACCAACAAATGGTGAAGAAAGAGCATATTGACCCTCTGGTTGGATTGAGCACCTTCCGACATTTTAACGAAATGTTCGCTACGCTACTGCATGGCTCTTTGCGAACCCACAGCGACTTGGCCGTATTGATTATTGAGATTAGTCACTTCAAACCATTTAACGAGCGCTATGGTGTTCAGGCAGGCGACGAATGCTTGCGTATGGTGGGTGAGGCGATTGCAATGGCTTATACCCGCCATTCGGATTGTGCGAGTCGCTATGCAGAAGAGCGGTTTATGGTGATTTCTTTGGGTGGAAATGCAGAAGAAGTGCGTCGACATGCTGAGAAGTTATGCGCTAAAGTCCGCACCTTGGGCATCCCACATTCGGACTCTCCTTTTGGTGTGGTGACAATTAGCATTGGCGGTATTGTTTGTACGCCGAATCGAGAGAGTCAGTCTGATGACCTAATTAAGCAAGCGGAAGTGGTGCTTTCGATGATGGTGAAACGAGATGAATACGAGCAAGTGCGTATTATGAATTTATAAGTTTTTTGTTTATATTTGTACGCTGAAGTGTCTCGATTCAATAATTTCAAAAGCTGATTTGGATGAATGCGACGACCAGAAGTCCTGCAAAATTGCTGTCGGCGCATTTAGAATCGCGTGGTAGATAAACCATTGATGGGGCGAATGCATTGTCAATGTGTTTAAAGGTGGTGTCTTTATAGTGGAGACTTATTGGGTGGCATGGGCAGTATTTTTGGTGTATCGGCAACCTTTTTATAAAATTGGCACTCATATGTGTCGAGTGTTAAAATGAAAGAAAGGAGGAAATGCGATGAATACTGCAATGAATTTACAGCTGCCGTCGAATGTTGGCAATCTGGAGGCTTATATCCAGTCGGTGAATAGTTTTCCTATCCTGTCGCAGGAGGAGGAGTTTTCTTTGGCGACGCGTTTCAAAACCGAAAATGATCTAGCAGCTGCGCGTCAGCTAGTGGTGTCGCATCTGCGGGTGGTGGTGAGTGTGGCGCGTGGCTATGCGGGGTATGGCTTGCCGCAAGCAGACTTGATACAAGAAGGCAATATCGGGCTGATGAAAGCGGTTAAACGCTATGACCCTGATCGTGGCGTGCGTTTGGTGTCGTTCGCATTACATTGGATACGCGCTGAAATCCACGAATTTGTGGTGCGTAACTGGCGGCTGGTCAAAATTGCGACCACTAAGTCGCAACGTAAGTTGTTTTTTAATTTACGCAGCATGAAGCAAGGTTTGCAGCCGCTGAACCCCAAGCAGGTCACCGAAATCGCCGAGCAATTGAAGGTGAGTGAGCGGGATGTGCTTGACATGGATGCGCGTTTTTCGGGGCATGAAATCGCTTTAGAGTCGAGTGGTGGAGATGAAGAGGATAACTATTCCCCAATTCATTATCTTGCTGATAGCGAAGCCCACGAGCCTTCGCGTATTTTGGAAAACTCGCAACGAGAGTATGCGCAATCGACAGGGCTGGTGGATGCATTAGCAAGTTTGGATGCACGCAGTCGTCGAATTGTGGAAGCGCGTTGGTTGAACGAGGAGCATGCTGCGACTTTGCATGAGTTAGCGGCGGAGTTCAATGTTTCGGCTGAACGTATTCGTCAAATTGAGCAAAAAGCGATGAGTAAAATGCACAGCGCATTGGCGGTTGCTGTTGCGTAGATAAAAAGCATTAATAAATAGATCGTTTGTGGTGTTTCTGCTCGTTCACTTGTTATGCTGGTGATAGATCTTCTATTTTCAATCAAATAGTTGAGATATTTTTGGCATGGTGTTGGCAAGTCGGCAGGGTTCTGAATGCTTACCAAGTATTTGTTCCTACCCCCATTATGTTTGTCCAGTGGTTGCCCTAATCAAGGGGCTGCGGCATAATTAACGCCCAAACGAATTTAATAACCCATGAACCCATCCGACAAGGATGTTTAGGAGGCAGGAAATGACAGCAGCACGCAATATCACCCCCCCAAAATACAACGACATTACTGGCGCGATTCGGATGCTGGCGGTAGATGCGGTGCAGAAAGCCAATTCTGGCCACCCTGGCGCACCGATGGGCATGGCAGAAATCGCTGATGTGCTGTGGAATCACCACTTACGTCACAATCCAGCGAATCCAAAATGGCCTGATCGTGACCGCTTTATCTTGTCAAATGGTCATGGCTCGATGCTGATTTATGCACTGTTGCACTTGTCTGGTTACGACTTACCTATCGAAGAGCTCAAGCGTTTCCGTCAAATGCATTCCAAAACGCCTGGTCACCCAGAATATGGCTATACACCTGGCGTTGAAACAACAGGCGGCCCACTGGGTCAAGGTATTACCAACGCAGTTGGTATGGCCATGGCCGAAAAATTACTGGCGGCAGAATTCAATAAGCCAGGTCACGAAATCGTTGACCACCGCACTTACGTGTTCTTAGGCGACGGTTGCATGATGGAAGGTATCTCTCATGAAGCATGTGCTTTGGCTGGCACATGGGGTCTGGGTAAACTGACTGCATTCTGGGATGACAACAACATTTCTATCGACGGTCATATCGACGGTTGGTACACAGATGACACACCTAAGCGTTTTGAAGCTTACGGCTGGCACGTGATTGCTGATGTGCAAGGTCATGACAGCGCAGAAATTGATGCGGCGATCAAAGCAGCGAAGGCCGTCACAGACAAACCTACCCTGATTTGCTGCAAAACAGTCATTGGTGCAGGTTCACCTAACAAAGAAGGCACACACGATGTACACGGTGCGGCTTTGGGTGATGCTGAAGTGTCGGCAACTCGCGCACATATCGGTTGGAACTATCCTCCATTTGAAATTCCAGCTCACGTTTACGAAGCATGGGATGCTCGCACCAAAGGCGAGGGCATGGAAAAGTTGTGGAACAACAAATTCGCTGAGTACCAAGCTGCATTCCCAGCTGAAGCTGCTGAATTTTTGCGTCGTATCAACAATGAATTGCCCGCAAACTGGGCTGCTCATGCGGCTGATGTGATCGCAAAAACCAATGCTAAAGGCGAAACCATTGCGACCCGTAAAGCGTCACAAAATGCGATCAATGCATTGCAACCTGCATTGCCAGAATTCTTGGGTGGTTCAGCTGACTTGACAGGTTCTAACCTGACTAACTGGACAGGTGCACATCACGTATCTGGCAAAAAGCCAGGCAACTACATCAGCTACGGTGTCCGTGAGTTTGGTATGTCCCATATCATGAACGGTATGGCATTGCACGGTGGTTTGTTGCCTTTCGGTGGCACATTTTTGATGTTCTCTGAATATGCGCGCAACGCGCTGCGTATGTCCGCGCTGATGAAACAACGTGTGATTTATGTGTTTACCCATGACTCAATCGGTTTGGGCGAAGATGGTCCTACGCATCAACCTGTAGAACAAACCACGACACTGCGTTACATTCCTAACATGGAAGTATGGCGTCCTTGTGACACAGTTGAATCTGCAGCTGCTTGGGTTGCGGGTGTTGAACGCCTAGATGGTCCAACATGCTTGATCTTCAGCCGTCAAAACTTGGCGTTCCAAACTCGTACTGCAGAACAAATCGCTAACATCCGTAAGGGTGGTTATGTACTGTCAGAAGCAGCAGGTACATTGAACGCAATTTTGATCGCAACAGGCTCCGAAATCGGACTGACGATGGATGCACAAAAAGCATTAGCCGCAGAAGGTATCAACGTGCGCGTGGTTTCCATGCCATGTACCAATGTGTTTGACAAACAAGATGCCGCTTACAAAGCAAGCGTATTGCCTAAGGGTGTTAACCGTGTTGCAATCGAAGCGGGTGTGACAGGTTTCTGGCACAAATATGTAGGCTTGGAAGGCGCAGTGGTCGGTATTGATAGCTTCGGTGAATCTGCACCAGCACCAGAGTTGTTTAAGCACTTCGGCTTTACTACTGAAAATGTAGTTAAAGCAGTGAAAGGTGTGTTGTAAAAAAATGCTGGGCGTTAGGTCATATTTCAAAATCAATATGGCCTAACAGACATGGCTGATAATTTTTAATTACTAAACGGGAGAGAAAAATGGCAATTCGTGTTGGTATCAATGGTTTTGGTCGTATTGGTCGTATGGTGTTCCGTGCTGCAACTAAAGATTTCCCAGAAATCGAAGTCGTCGCAATCAATGACTTGTTAGAGCCTGACTATCTGGCTTATATGCTGAAATATGACTCTGTGCATGGTCGTTTTAACGGTGATGTTTCTGTTGACGGTGGTAATTTGGTCGTCAATGGCAAAAGCATCCGCTTGACCGCAGAACGCGATCCCGCAAATTTGAAATGGAATGAAGCTGGCGTTGACATCGTGATCGAATGTACAGGCTTCTTCTTGGACGATGCTACTTGCCAAAAACACTTGGCAGCAGGCGCGAAGAAGGTCGTGATGTCTGCTCCTTCTAAAGACGCAACCCCGATGTTTGTTTACGGCGTAAACCATGAAACCTACAAAGGTGAAGTGATTGTCTCCGCAGCATCTTGCACCACCAATGCTTTGGCTCCAGTTGCTAAAGTATTGAACGACAACTTTGGCATCAAGCGTGGTCTGATGACGACGGTTCATGCTGCAACAGCAACGCAAAAAACAGTTGACGGTCCTTCCATGAAAGACTGGCGCGGTGGTCGTGGTATTTTGGAAAATATCATTCCATCTTCCACAGGTGCTGCTAAAGCGGTTGGAGTAGTATTGCCAGCGTTGAAAGGTAAGTTGACTGGTATGGCATTCCGCGTACCGACTTCTGACGTTTCTGTTGTAGATTTGACTGTAGAACTGAATACTGAAGCTTCCTACGCACAAATTTGTGCTGCGATGAAAGCAGCTTCAGAATCAGGTCCTTTGGCAGGCGTTTTGGGTTACACAGAAGAAAAAGTGGTTTCCACAGACTTCCGTGGTCAAACGACTCCTTCCGTATTTGATGCAGAAGCTGGGATCGCATTGGATCCAACTTTCGTTAAAGTGGTAGCTTGGTATGACAATGAATATGGCTACACTTGCAACTTGATGCGCATGGTACGTCATATCGCCAACTAAGTCGGCTATGACAGAGAAAGGATGAAGCGTACAAAACCTTCATCCTTTTTCCGTCTTCATTAACCTTGAAATTCAAAAGGAACGATATGTCAGTAATTAAAATGACCGATCTGGATTTAAAAGGCAAACGTGTCTTCATCCGTTCAGATTTAAATGTCCCCGTCAAAGACGGTAAAGTCACCTCTGATGCGCGTATTACCGCATCTATGGCAACTATCAATTTCGCGCTGAATGCTGGCGCACGCGTGATGGTGACCTCTCACTTGGGTCGTCCTGTTGAAGGCGAATACTCCCAAGAAAACTCACTCCAACCTGTTGCCGATGTTATTGCAGAAAAGCTGAATAAGCCAGTGCGCCTGATTCGTGACTGGGTAGATGGCGGTTTTGACGTTGCGGAAGGTGAATTGGTTTTGCTGGAAAATTGCCGTTTTAACAAAGGCGAAAAGAAAAGTACCGACGAAACTTCCCAAAAATACGCAGCTTTGTGCGATGTGTTCGTCATGGACGCATTTGGTACCGCTCACCGCGCTGAAGCATCAACGCATGGTGTCGCAAAGTTTGCACCCGTAGCCGCAGCAGGTATTTTGCTGACCCAAGAATTGGAAGCACTGACGAAAGCACTGTTGAGCCCAGCACGTCCGATGGTGGCGATTGTTGGTGGTTCTAAAGTTTCAACCAAGTTGACCGTTCTGGAAAGCTTGTCTGAAAAAGTGGATCAAATGGTGGTTGGCGGCGGCATTGCTAATACATTCTTGAAAGCGACAGGACATCCAGTAGGTAAGTCTTTGTGCGAAAACGACTTGGTTCCTACGGCTCAGGCTCTGATTGCAAAAATGGCTGGTCGCGGCGCGATTATCCCGATTGCAACAGATGTAGTCGTCGGTACAGAAGCACCATTCTTGCCAGGTAAAGAAAACACGCCTGCGACTTTGAAAGATGCCAAAGACGTTGCCGATGACGAAATGATTTTTGATATTGGCCCGAATTCCGCACAGGAAATCGCCGACATCATTATGAAAGCAGGCACGGTGGTTTGGAACGGTCCTGTGGGCGTATTTGAGTTCGACCAATTTGGTGAAGGCACTAAAGCGATTGCGATGGCAATTGCCAACACCAATGCCTTTACTTTGGCTGGCGGCGGCGACACCATTGCTGCGATTCAAAAGTACGATATTTATGACAAAGTGTCCTATATTTCCACTGCGGGTGGTGCGTTCTTGGAATTCCTCGAAGGCAAAAAATTGCCAGCAGTCGAGATTCTGGAACAAAGAGCTGCTCAATAACACACTAGGAAACACATGCTGCGTAGAACCAAAATAGTTGCAACCCTCGGCCCTGCTACACGTAGTCAGGCAGTTCTTGAGCAAATGATTCGTGCTGGAGTTGATCTGGTACGGATGAATTTCTCCCACGGCACGGCACAAGATCACGTCAATAGTGCAGAAACAGTGCGAGCAGCGGCGCGAGCTTGCGGGCGCACTGTGGGTATTTTGGCTGATTTGCAAGGCCCAAAAATTCGGGTGCGCAAGTTCGAGAAGGATAAAATCACGCTGAACAAAGGTGATACATTCATTCTAGACGCGTCGCTGGATGGACTGGGTAATCAAGAGCGTGTTGGTCTGGATTACAAAGACCTGCCCAATGACGTAGAGCCAGGTTCGATATTGTTGCTCAACGACGGCATGTTGGAATTCCATGTGCTGGAAGTGAAAGGCACCGAAGTCATCTGCACGGTTGTTCGCGGCGGGATACTGTCCAACAACAAGGGGATCAATCGTAAGGGCGGGGGCTTAACCGCACCTGCTTTGACCGAAAAAGACAAGGAAGACATCAAAACCGCCGCGCTGATTCAAGCGGATTATTTGGCGGTCTCTTTCCCGCGCACAGGGGACGATATGCGCTTGGCACGCAGTCTGATGCAGGCAGCGGGCGGAACCAGCTTGTTGATGGCGAAGATTGAACGTGCGGAAGCGATTCCTGTGTTGGACGACATTATCGAAGCTTCGGATGCCATTATGGTGGCACGCGGTGATTTGAGCGTGGAAGTCGGCGATGCTGCGGTGCCTGGCTTGCAAAAGAAAATGATCAAAATGGCACGCGCCAAAAATCGTTTGGTCATTACTGCCACGCAGATGATGGAATCCATGATTACCGCGCCTATCCCCACCCGTGCCGAAGTATCCGATGTGGCGAATGCCGTATTGGACGGCACTGATGCGGTGATGCTGTCGGCTGAAACGGCGGTAGGGGATTATCCCGTTGAAACCATCGAAGCCATGGCACGTATTTGTTTGAGTGCGGAAAAAGAGCTGGATACGGTTGCGCACGGTTGCGATCAGCCGCAAGTGGTCTTTACCCGTGTCGATCAGTCGATTGCCATGTCCGCGCTGTATGCTGCTTCTCATCTCAAGGTGAAGGCGATTGTGGCATTGACGCAATCAGGTTCGACCGCCTTGTGGATGTCGCGCAGCAATGGGCTGGTGCCTATTTTTGCCATGACCCCAATGAAATCGACCTTAAGCAAAGTGACTTTGTTTGGTGGCGTTCATCCCATCGCGTTTGAGAATAACTCAACTTATCCTTCTGTGGTGCTGGGCGCGGCGGAAGATGAGTTGGTTCGCTTGGGTTTGGTTAAGCAAGGTGACCTCGTGGTCATGACGATTGGTGAGACAGTCGGTAAATCTGGACAAACGAATACGATGAAAATCGTGCGTATTGGTGACTAATGCAAACAGTGAGCGTGTTCCTTCATAGGAGCATGCTTCACGATGATGCGGGCTAACCTCATACACAGTTTAAGTAATCAAAAGCAACAACTTACTCACATTATAATTAGGAGAAAAATATGGCTTTAGTATCTTTGCGTCAACTTCTCGATCATGCAGCAGAACATAGCTACGGTCTGCCTGCATTTAACGTAAACAATCTGGAACAAGTCAAAGCCATCATGGAAGCAGCTGATGCGACTAACAGCCCAGTGATTATGCAAGGTTCTGCTGGTGCACGTAAGTACGCAGGCGAAGCATTCTTGCGTCACCTGATCGAAGCGGCGGTGGAAATGTATCCGCATATTCCTGTCGTCATGCACCAAGATCACGGCGCATCCCCAGCAGTTTGTATCCAAGCGATTCGCTCTGGCTTCTCCAGCGTGATGATGGACGGTTCTTTGTTGGCAGACGGCAAAACACCTTCCAGCTTTGAATACAACGTCAATGTAACTCGCCAAGTGGTAGAAATGTCTCACGCAGTGGGCGTTTCTGTTGAAGGCGAATTGGGTTGCTTAGGTTCTTTGGAATCTGGTCACGGCGAAAAAGAAGACGGTCACGGTGCAGAAGGCGTATTGAGCCACGACCAACTGTTGACAGACCCAACTGAAGCGGCTGAATTTGTGAAAGCAACAGGTGTAGATGCACTGGCAATCGCAATCGGCACTTCACACGGCGCGTACAAGTTCACCAAACCGCCCACAGGCGACACGTTGGCGATCAGCCGCATCAAAGAAATCAACGCACGTATTCCTAACACCCACTTGGTCATGCACGGTTCTTCTTCCGTGCCTCAAGAATGGCTGAAAATCATCAACGAATTCGGTGGTGAAATGAAGCAAACTTACGGTGTGCCAGTGGAAGAAATCGTTGAAGGTATCAAATACGGCGTGCGTAAAGTGAATATCGATACTGACTTGCGTATGGCATCTACAGGGGCGACTCGTCGCTACTTGGCACAAAATCCATCGAATTTCGATCCACGTAAATTCTTGGAAGCTACCACGAAAGCCATGAGAGACATCTGTATCGCGCGCTACGAGGCGTTTGGTGCAGCAGGTCAGGCAGGCAAAATCAAAGTCGTTTCTCTGGATGCCATGGCAGCTCGCTATGCAAAAGGCGAATTGAAAGCGATTGTAAAATAAGCGGTGGTTAACTATAGTTGAACAAAAAAGCGACCTTCGGGTCGTTTTTTTGTTCAATATCGAGGAGTGAGTAAAGCGTAATTGTGTAGATCCAAAGTTGGATGCAATAACCTTGGAATGCAATAATACTGAGCAGACTATCGACAAGATACTCTCAAACAAAACACTCACCCTGAGTGATTCAGGATATTTATGATGAACCCCTACATTCTTTTAAGAATATAGATTCGTGAGTACATTAAAAGGAAAGAAATGCGCTTAACACTCTATACTGATTTTTCGCTACGAGTATTGTTATATCTCGCGAATAAACCCGAACAATTAGTGACCATTACAGAGCTGGCCGATTTTTATAAAGTTTCGCGCAATCATTTGGTTAAAGTAGTACATCAACTTGGCATCAAAGGCTATATCCTGACGATACGAGGTAAAAATGGTGGCATGAAGTTGGCGCGCCTGCCTGAGGAGATTGTGATTGGCGAGGTGGTGCGCACCATGGAGCCCGATTTTGATTTATTTGAATGCTTTAACCGCGAGACGGATGCGTGTGTGATTACCCAAGATTGTCGCTTGAAATCCATGTTTTTTGGGGCGCGGAATGACTTTCTGCAGACCTTAAATCAATACACTCTGGCGGATGCGCTGCGCCCTGCCGCACAGCCGCATGAGGCGTTTAAGACGATTCCTGTGGTTAATGGCTAGTGGGCAACACGGAGGTGATGACGTGCATCGCTTTGGTACTCGCTCCTTGATGCGCTTCTACAAAGCTTTGCGCATGTCGTGACATCATTTTGAGGCGGGCAGGATCGTGCAGTAAAGTCAGTGCGGCATGGCATAAATCAGTGGCATCGTGGATGCGCTGCGCCGCGCCCGCTTCCACCGCGAGACGCGAAGCATCGGCGAAGTTGTGGGTGTGTTGCCCAATCAGCACGGGCGTGCCGACCACACAGGCTTCGATCAAATTTTGCCCGCCAAAGGGTAACAAACTGCCGCCGATAAACGCAATATCTGCGGCGGCGTAATAGGCAAATAATTCTCCCATACTGTCGCCTAACACCACATCTACTTCGGCTGGCACGGGTTGGTTCAGGCTGCGGCGTTGGCAGCGCAATCCGTGTTGTAGGTTCAGCGTTTCGACTTCGGCAAAGCGTTGCGGATGACGCGGGACAATGAGCAACAAGGGGCGTGGTTCGGGCAGCGCGGCGTAGGCGGCAAGCAACAAAGTTTCTTCGCCTTCTCGGGTGCTGGCCAAGAGCAAAACAGAGCGATCAGAGCCAAATTGTGTTCGTAAAGCTTTGCCCAATTCCAACATGGCTTGCGGTGGCAAAATGTCAAATTTCAAATTCCCCATGATGGAGACCCGCGTCGCGCCGAGTTGCGTCAAGCGATCTGCATCATCAGCTGTTTGTGCCGCAATAGCGGTAAAGCCTTGCAAGGCGGGGCGGGTCAGCGCGGCAAATTTTGCATAGCCGCGAGCCGACTTTGCTGACATGCGCGCATTCAATAACAGCAGCGGAACTTGTTCCTGTTGCGCGGCATGATTCAAATTCACCCAGATTTCGGTTTCCATCAAAATCCCCAATTGTGGGCGAAAATGGCGAAAAAACCGCCGCACTGCAAACGGGTAATCATAAGGAAAATACACCCGTTGCACTGTGTCGCCATACAGTTGCACGCTGGTGTCGCGCCCTGTCGGGGTGGTGTGGGTGAACAGAATTTGATGCTGCGGATAGGCGGCGCGCAACTGCGCAACCAAACTGACCGTGGCGCGAGTTTCACCGACGGAAACGGCGTGTAGCCAAATCACGGGTTTTTCGTCGGTTCGAGCAGGATAAAACCCAAACCGCTCACCCCAATGCCGCAAATAGTCAGGTTGCTTGCGCCCACGCTTCCACAGCCGAATAAAAATATAGGGCAGCAAAATCCAGAGAAAGAGGGTGTATAAGACGCGGGGCATTACCTTGGACCCTTTGCGTTCATTTGCACAAATTCCCTCGCCCGCAGGCGGGAGAGGGTTAGGGAGAGGGCTTGTGTGACACTACCCTCTCCCCCAGCCCCTTGTATGCTTAGTTTGCTAGACAAGGTTAGTTTTTTGTTAGTTAATCTTATCTGGTTCGGTACGGCAGTTCGATACCCCTCTGGGACATCAAGCCCGTGGGAGAGCAAGG
>JAQTYN010000025.1 GCA_028688275.1 Gallionella sp.
GTGCGACAGCAAAAACGCGTTTAGAAATAGAAACAAAAACACGGGGCAGCGCCGACCAGCTGCATGAAATAGGCGACCCTCTTAAACTAGACACATTATTGTCTTGACCGAGGGGTCCACTTTAACCTACTTTGTCAGCGGTATCTGCGATTTTGTCACCCGCCTTATTGACCGTTTGATCGAGTTGTTTACCTGCGGTTTCGGCAGGTCCTGGTTTGTCACAGGCGGTTAAGCCACCTACGATCAGTAGAGACATACCGATCAATTTAAATTTTGCTAATGTGATCATTTTGCATTCCTATAAAAATTTTACGTATTATCAGAAACGATGCACCGTTGATTGACTCTCCATTACAGAGCATCCATCCCACGCATTGCGTTTTCAGGGGATGGATGATTTGTCTATCGTACGCCCATGTCATCCTTGACGGACTTCACGCCTTGAATACCTCGTGCAAGCTCAACCGCTTATTTTTCAGTACGTGTCGCGTCAACATCTACTTCCACACGGCGATCAGGTGCCAAGCAGGCGATCAATGCACGGGTCGCTTTCTTCCCTTTGCATTCGTCAGGTTTTGTAATCGGTTCAGCTCCTGCGACACCGCGTGCTGAGATTTTGTTAGCAGGAATGCCAGCGGAGACCACCAGATAGTCTTTGACCACTTCAGCACGACGTGCCGAGAGTTTTTCGTTGTAAGCCTGTGAGCCAATGCGGTCAGTGTGTCCTGTGACCGTAATGACTTCAAACTGTGCACCAATGAGCTCTGCTGAGAATTGATCAAGCGCAGCTCTTCCCCCTGGTTTGACGACCGCTTTGCCAAAGTCAAACAAGGAATCCGCTGATGTGTCGGCATTGAAAATGGTCTTTTTGCGTACAGGGCGAGGAACGGGAACCGGCACGGGTATGGGTTTCGGTGTTTCGATGACGGGTTCAGGCTCTACAACAATGGGTGCAGGTGGCTCTTCTCGTTGCACAATGATGACTGGCGGCGTGGGTTCTTCCACACCAAAACGATAGATCAGCCCGATTGTATACAAGTCAACATCGCCCTTGTTGCCGATGGCATCGTTGACTCGATAACGCTCTACTTCGGCGCGCATCCCTAAAGACGGTGTCACGTCATACTGAACACCCAAACCCAATTTGTAATTGATCTGGTTCTTGTTGGGGTTGGGGTTGAGCGGCACGACACCAAGCCCTGCCCCTGTTCCACTAAAAGAGGTTCTGCTTTGTGCATAATTGAGACCCAATCGACCAAATGCTGAAAATCTTTCGGTGATGGGAAGGGTGCCGACGGTACCAAAACTAAGGCCTTGAAGTTTGATGTTGCCTGCGAGTGATCCAGCGGGTAGTGTGGTGGAGAGAAACCCAAACTGTCCTAGATTGAAATATCCGCCTTCAAGTCCAAAGTATTTGTTGAACTGGTAGCCACCAAATAGTTTGTAACCTGTGTCACGGTTGTTATCAGCGATGGCTGTGGTCGTGAGTCCTTGTGCCAGTAAATTGGCGGTGATGCGCGGGTCATCAATGGTGGTTCTTGATTGACCTATGTTTGCGCCCATAAACCAGCCTGAATCGTCTGTCCAGCCTGCTTCATCTGCCATAGCAAGCGGACTCGCAATAGCAACAAGCACGGCCAAGCTGAGCTTGCTTGATGTGAGTGTTAATTTCATGATTTTCTCCAAATGGTGTTGAATTTTTTTGTTTGGCTTGCGTGATAAAGGTCAGTCATCAGGGGATGCTGACCTTTATTTCGATGACTTACGGTGCGGGTACCGTGATCATGGTGTTGACCATGGTCGCGCCTGCCACAAGTGAAATCGCTCTACCATTCAGCACGGTTACAATGACGGGGTTTGCACCTGTGGCCGTTCCGAACGTGATGGCGGCATTGCCAATCATGGTTCCGACCATATTTGATCCCGTGTTAATGACCGCACCAGCAGGTACGTACCAGAATACATTTTTGGCCAGTGCACCATTGATGAGTAATACCTTGTTGGCACTGGTGGCCAGTGGTCCAGCAGGGGTACTCACGGTGAGCGTGCCTGTTCCCGCAGCTGTTTGGAATACCCAGACTGCATTTGGATTCCCTCCCGCATCCAGTGTCAGATTCCCTGCGGTGATGGCATAAGTCCCTGGTGTGGATTTGTAGGTACCTGGTGCAAGGGTGCGACCACCTAATTCCCCTGCTGTCGGTGCTCCTGCAATCACCAGATTATTTGCGGCAACTTCAACAGCCAAGCCGCCAGCACGTGCGCCCATATCATTGAAGGCCGTTAACGCATCGCTGGCAACCAGTGGTCCTAAGAAAGGACCGCCTACAGGGGCATTATTCGCAAAGATCGTTCCCGTTACCAATCCGCAGCCCACTGCGCCAGGGAAGGATGGGCAGGTTTCTGTATAGCTGCGGCCTAATGCGTCGTGAAGTCCCGTGATGGAGGCAGCTGCACCGACAATCCCAACATCTCCAAAAATGACGGATAGGTCTCCTTGATTGGTTAATGAAGCTCCGCTATAGAAGCCGAACGGTGCGATCGTTCCCAATACAGGTGCTGGACACGATCCGATGCAACCAGCGGGGGGAACAGCGGTGACCGTCAAATTGGCAGTGGCCGTTTTGACTACCGCACCGACCGTGTAGGTGGCGGTAATAACCACAGGTAGCACCGTAGCGGTTACCCCAGTTGCAACACCCGTATTCAAGACCGTTGCATTGCCGTTAGCTGAAGTCCAGATGGAGGCAGCGGTTCGGTCTATGGTAGATCCATCAGTGAAAGTCTCAATCGCCGTGAATTGTTGCGTGGCACCCACGGTGATGGAGGCGGCTATAGGTGTCACGACAAAGGATCTAGACGGCGCAGCGGTCACGGTTAAGGCGGAAGTTGCTGTTTTAACGACCGCACCGACGGTGTAAGTTGCCGTAATGACCACAGGGGCAGCGGTCACGGTGACGCCCGTGGCGACGCTGGTACCTGCGGCAATCGTGGCGTTTACACTCCCCGAAGTCCAAACAGAAAGCGCAGTTCGGTCTTGCGTGGAGCCATCGGTAAAGGTTTCAATCGCCGTGTATTGCAGCGAGCCACCAACAGGTATTGAAGCCAGTGCGGGTGCGACAGCAAAGGACTTGGAGGTTGCTGCGGTCACGTTTAAGTTAGCCGTCGCCGTTTTGACCACCGCACCGACGGTGTAAGTACCCGTAATTACAACAGGGATCACACTCGCCGTGATGCCCGTCGCAACATTACTACCTGCTAAAACGGTCGCATTGGCACTGCCTGAAGTCCAAACCGTTAGGGCGGTACGATCTTGGGTCGTGCCATCGCTAAAGGTTTCAATCGCTGTGTAGTATTGATTACCTGTGACAGGTATGGAAGCCAGTGCGGGTGTGACTGCAAACGACTTGGAAGTTGCTGCATTCACGGTTAGATTGGCCGTCGCAGTTTTAACGACTGCACCGACAGTGTAAGTGGCGGTAATGACAACGGGAACCAGTGTTGTCGTGATGCCCGTTGCGACGCTGGTACCTGCCGCAATGGTGGCATTCACGCTGCCTGAAGTCCAGGTGGAGGATGCTGTTCTGTCAAAACTGCTTCCGTCGCTGAAGGTTTCAATTGCCGTGTATTGCTGGTTTCCTGTCACAGGGATGGACGCAGTAGCGGGTGCAACCACAAAGGATACGGAGGTTGCAGCGGTGACCGTTAATGCGCCTGTTGCTGTTTTAACGACTGCACCAACCGTGTAGGTGGCGGTGATGACAGCAGGTACGGCTGTGACGGTGACACCTGTGGCGACGCTAGTACCTGCGGCAATCGTGGCGTTCGGGCTACCTGAAGTCCAAACGGAGAGTGCCGTTCTATCTTGGGTGGTGCCATCGCTAAAGGTTTCAATCGCGGTGTATTTTTGCGTACCCGAAACAGATATCGTGGTCGTTGCAGGGGTGACGGCAAAAGATTTGGAGGTTGCACTCGTCACTGTTAATGCCGCTGTCGCAGTCTTCACCACGGCACCAACGGTATAAGTGCCTGTAATCACAACGGGGAGCACATTGGCTGTGATACCTGTCGCGATGTTGCTACCCGCCAGGACCGTTGCGTTGGCACTGCCAGAGGTCCAAACAGTCAGGGCGGTACGGTCTTGCGTGGTGCCATCACTAAAGGTTTCAATCGCCGTATAGTGCTGAATGCCTGTCACAGGAATGGATGCCAGCACTGGTGTGATTGCAAATGACTTAGAAGTTGCAGCGGTCACCGTTAATGCGGCTGTTGCGGTCTTCACCACGGCACCGACGGTGTAGGTGGCGGTAATCACAGCAGGTAATACGGTTGCAGTAATGCCTGTGGCGATACTGGTACCCGCCGCAATCGTGGCATTCGCGCTGCCTGATGTCCAAAGCGTAGATGCAGTTCTGTCAAACTGAGTACCGTCGCTAAAGGTTTCAATCGCTGTATATTGCTGGTTGCCCGTCACAGGAATAGATGCTGTTGCAGGGGTTACTTTGAAGGATACCGAGGTTGCCGCCGTCACGGTTAAGGAGGCAGTCGCAGTCTTCACCACGGCACCGACGGTATAAGTGGCGGTAATAACCACGGGTACAGCGTTCGCCGTGACCCCAGTCGCGACGCCTGTATTCAAGACGGTTGCGTTGGCACTCCCTGATGTCCAAAGTGACAGTGCTGTACGATCCTGGGTTGTGCCATCACTAAAGGTCTCAATGGCGGTATATTGCTGTGTACCCGCAACAGAAACGGTGGTTGCAGCAGGAGTGACCACGAACGATTTAGAGGTTGCGGCGGTCACGGTCAGTGCGGCGGTCGCGGTCTTGATCACGGCTCCGACAGTATAAGTCGCGGTAATCACGACGGGCACTGCGTTGGCAGTGATACCTGTTGCGATACTGGTGCCAAGTGCAATGGTGGCGTTCGCATTGTTGGACGACCAGACGGTTGCGGCTGTTCTGTCAAAGCGAGTGCCATCGCTAAAAGTTTCAATCGCTGTATATTGCTGGTTGCCTGTAACAGGGATGGAAGCTGTTGTAGGGGTTATATTAAATGATACAGATGTAGCCGCGTTCACCGTTAAAGCAGCCGTTGCGACCTTAACCACCGCACCGACGGTATAAGTGGCGGTAATGACCACGGGGACTATGCTCGTTGTGACACCTGTTGCGATGCCTGTGTTCAATACGGTGGCATTGGCACTGCCTGACGTCCAAATGGAAGTGGTGGTTCTGTCGAAGCTTGAACCATCGCTAAAGGTTTCAATTGCCGCAAACTGTTGTGTGCCTGAAACGGGGATGGTCGCGGTGGTCGGGGTTAACTTAAACGATACCGAAGTGGCTACATTCACCGTTAAATTGGTGGACGCGCTCTTCACAACCGCACCCGCAGTATAGGTGGCGGTAATAAGCGACGTGCCACCAGATAGACCTGTGGCGAAGCCTGTTGTCGGTGCAATAGTGGCAACACCCAGTGTGCCAGAAGTCCAAGTGGAAGCGGCTGTCACATCGCGGGAGGAGCCGTCGCTATAACTTGCAATGGCTCGGTATTGTTGTGTACCTGTGATGGGTATTGAAACTGCGGCAGGCGTGACCGCAAGGGATACCATCGTTGCGATATTGGGTAGACCTAAAATAGGTGAACCGCTTCCCCCTCCTCCACAACCTGTCACAAAAGTGGTCATGAGTAATGCCATTAACCACAGCAGTGGCTTGGTAATGCTTGCTAATCTATTCATTTCTTTCCCCTTTAAATATGTTCCTAAAATGATGTCGTCCTCATTGACCGAACCATTGCTGCCAGTGAATTTCGTATACGCTCTCGTTGATAAGCGTTGAGGTGTTGATCCTGATGTCCTCAAAGCCAATTGAAATCGCCGAAACCTGAGCAAGGTAAATTGCCCGTTGTACTTATCCGCCTTTCACTCATGACATTCCGTGCGTTACCGTACATAGAACGGTTGTTTCATCACGAGTGCTCAAAGGGAGGCTTGCTTAATCGCAAATAGTGAAACTTGTCTGAGGAGAATTCGTCAGCAAGAGGCTGGGGGCTGCTAGTAGAAAGCTTCTCGCACGATACGATATTTATATCCTGCGGCTTTGTGCTCTAGCGCACAGAACTCAACAGCGAGAAAGCAGACTATTTGGGTGCAGGTACAGCAGGTTGAATGTGATTTGATAGGCTGGTCACTGATCTCAATTTAGATAATATTTGGAGAATAAGTATGAATAAACAAGAAATTAGGGCGATGTTGGCCATTACGAGTCTTGCCTTTGGCTCCGATTTAATGGCGCAGGGTGTGTCCAAAGGTAAAGAAAAAGTCGTGGATAGGCCCGTTGAGGTGGCGTGCCAGCCAGTTAAACGTAGTCCAGATTCTTTAGCAGAGCACGCCAATTTGATTAGCTTGGGCGTGGCGCGAGGGCTAAACGTGGGGACTAAAGCAAAGGTGAGAGTGCGTACTAAACCCTCCCAAGTGGTTGGTTTGGCGATCAAAGTTGCTGAGCCAGCATCCGTGACACTGGCAATCACCACGGCATCCATCTTGACAGATATTGATAAGTTGATGGCACTTCACATGAAGGCGTAATTTACTTTTAGAGGGCTGTTTTTAAACGTGACGCGAATGAAACAGTGGCATGAAGTGTAAGCATCAGCAGGTGATTGAATGGCAATTAAGCATGTCAAAAACTGAACAGGAATGGTCCTGACATCAGAACGATAATTTGGAGGTAGTTAAAATGAAAACGATACAAAAAGTAACCATAAATGTGGTGGCAGTCACTCTGCTTTGTGCTTTGGGCGGCTGTGCGGGCATGTCAGATCGGGATAGAAATACCGCCATCGGTGCAGGTGCGGGAGCCGTGGGCGGGGCTATTTTGACAGGTGGTAGTGCGGTCGGTACGGTAGGTGGCGCAGCAGTTGGTGGTGTCATTGGTAACACGATTCATAAATAAATATTGAGACAAATCATGCACCGTGTGCAATGGTTTGTCCGAATACTAAGGGGTTATTATGCTTTACACTATTGCTGTCGTCATGCTCATCTTGTGGATGCTGGGTTTGGTTTCTTCCTACACCATGGGGGGCTTTATTCATATTTTACTGGTCATCGCGATTGTGATGGTCTTGCTTAGACTTATCAATGGCGGATGAGTGGGTTCATTCATGTTCCAAGAACCACACATTCCATTCCGAGTTGAGTCCACTGGGCTCGCGCCGCACGTTGCTCGTCTTATAGCGATTCGCTCGCTTGTGGGAGTGGATAGCGGAGAGGGAAACGGGCCATATCAATTTTATGTTTCAGGGCTGGCAAGCCGCCATGCCCATTAGGAGGATTTATGAAAATCATCAAATTAATGAATATTATTTTTTTGGGCGCAGCCGTTTTGGCAAGCGGTTGTGCGCAAACCAATCCCCCTCCCGCTGTGCCTGTCAGTCGAGCCCCCACACTCGCCCAAGTTGAATATGGGGTGATTGATAGTATCGAAACCATACCTGGGGGCGGAAGCGGGATTGGTGCGGGAGCCGTAGTTGGAGGCGTGGTGGGCGGTGTACTCGGTAATCAGGTTGGCGGTGGGAGTGGTAATACCATTGCGACCATTGCAGGTGTTGTCGGTGGCGCAGTAGTTGGTCATCAGGTTGAAAAAAGCAACAGACCACAAGATACCTATCGCATCAAAGTGCGTCTCAATCACAATGGCTATGCTACGTTTACACAAGGCATTTCCGATTTGCGCGTGGGTGATCGAGTTCGTGTCGAAAACAATGTGGTCTCGCGCGACTAAATCAGGCGTTTCGGTTTTTTTGTCTGCGGGTCGCACGCTTTCGCGCGCGACGATAGAGGAGTTTCAATATGAAAAAATTTTTAATCGTTGCCGCCGCCATGATGTTTGCTGCACCCGCGATGGCGGCTGATGTATCTGCTTCTGTGCGCGTTGGTCAACCAGGGTTCTATGGGCGACTCGACATAGGCGATTCTGCTCCGCCACAAGTGATCTATGCTCAGCCCCGTCTTATCAACCGAGTGGCAATACGACATCCGCCTGTCTATATGCGAGTGCCGCCTGGTCATGCCAAAAACTGGAGCAAACACTGTCGTCATTACCGTGCCTGCGGTGAGCGAGTCTATTTTGTAGAGGATAGTTGGTATAACGATGAATTTGTCCCGCGCTATCGAGAACGCCATCCCGAACAAAATAATCACGCGAATCAAACCATACGAGAACACCCAGTAACCAAGCACAAAAAAAGCAAAAAGGAAAAGGATGAGCATGGTGGCAAGCATCGTCATCCCTAGCCCACGATACACCAACTGAAATAATCCCATTGACGGTGCGCAATCCCCATGCGTACCGTTTTTCATTGTAAGTACCTGATTGAAAATTATCGTGGATAAGTCATTAAGCTGTTGGTCGTTAGCTTTTAGTAAGTAGCGAAATAGCGCAGCGTATACACAATTATTTGCAATATATTCATGTAGGTATGTTTGTGTTTATATTTGCCTAACTTACGACTTACGACTAACGACTCAATACTCGATTATTTGTACGGCAATACCTTGTGGCAATTGCGTACAGCCTGCTCGGTTTCGCTGATCTATGTACGACAGCGCACAGACCGTCCCTGCTTTCTATCCCATGATGCCCACCTCAGAAGCATGAATCACACCCATTTAAAGGCTGGGGACAACAAGTCGCTATTGCGCCTGCTGTCAGGGGGATTTGAAAATCGTCATATTGAGTCACAACACTCAATGTCATGTTTGTGTTCAATGTTTATTTCAACGGATGGGAAAGATAATGAAAAAAATTAACGGTATTAAGTCGTATCAAATGCACAAAATTGGCGTAACCCTAGCAGTCGCGCTTTTTATGGCTGGTTGTGCAAGCACCCCTACGGTTCCAGCTCCAACCGAACAGATGGCAGTTTCTCGTGCGGCGGTCAGTACGGCTATTAGTACGGGGAGCAATGAATTTTCACCTGTACAGCTGAAGTCTGCGATGGACAAAATGGATGCGGCGGAACGCGCCATGGGTGGCAAAAATTATGGTCTTGCCAGACAACTGGCAGAAGAAGCTCAGGTTGATGCCCAACTGGCTTCCGCTGCATCTCGTGCCGCTAAGGCACAAAAGGCGGCAGATGCGGTGGTGGAAAGCAATCGTGTCTTGCGTAATGAAATTAACCGCAATCCTCATTAAAGGGAAGTGAGGAGCTATATGCAACATAGCCCTTATTCCCAGATGAGCTGGACTGAAAAGAAGGCGAGCGCGGAGCGTTCTACAGGGCAAAAAAACTATGTGCACGCCAGAATGTTGGCAGAAGTCGCACAAGTCAGTACTCCCTTTACGGAAACGAATTCGTTAAGCGATCTGGTCTCTGTTATTTCCCCGCCTGCTGTCACCGCGTCATGGTGAGCGACACGGGGAAATGACCTTAATATTCAATTATTTTTAATGGAGTTTATCATGCAAAAAAATAGCTTTTTTTCTTTGACGCTGATCGCAGTTGCCGTTTTGGCAGGTTGCGGTACCACAGCGGTTAAACCCAACGCCACACTTGCTGCAGCACACAGTAGTTATGATAGCGCGCAAAGTGATCCACAAGTTACCCAATTGGCCGCGCTTGAATTGAAGGACGCGGGGGATACCTTGGCACGTGCAGACAATGCCGTCACCAATCATCAGGGTGCTAATACCGTTGAGCATCTCGCTTATATCGCCAGTCAGCAAGTGGGCATTGCGCAGGCAACTGCCAAGCGTAAGACCGCAGAGTTAGAGGTAAGCAACGCGGGTGCTAGACGTAATGAAGTACGTCTGGAAGCCAGAACGGCTGAAGCGGACGCGGCGAAACTGCAAGCGGCGAGAGCCCAAGAAATGGCCAATTCAACGGCAGCAGAATTAGCTGCTGCCAATGTCAATGCGCAACGCGATCAAGCTGACTTGGCTGCCGCCAATGCCAATGCGCAACGTGATCAGGAATTGATTGCGCAACAACAAGCGCAGCTCCAAGCGTTAAATGCCAAAAAAACAGATCGTGGCATGGTGATTACCTTGGGGGATGTATTGTTCAGTACCGACAAAGCCCAGTTGTCATCGGGCGGTGTGCACAACGTACAGAAATTGGCCGATTTCTTGAAACAATATCCTAAGCAAAAGGTATTGATCGAAGGCCATACCGATAGCACAGGCAGTGACGAACATAACCAAGCTTTATCAGAACGTCGTGCCAGCTCGGTGCAGATGGCTTTGACAGGGATGGGGATCAGTGGTGATCGCGTCTCCATGCGAGGCTACGGCGAAGGTTTTCCTGTTGCCAGCAATGACAACGCCGCGAGTCGTCAGTTAAATCGCCGCGTGGAAATTATCCTGTCGGATGCGAACGGCAACATTATTCAACGCTAAAAAGTCGTTCTAGGCTAGTCACAGGATGGTGATTATCAATCATTATCCTGACAACAAGGAGTAAGCAAATGTCATTAGGAACGATTCTATTGGTTGTTGTTGTGCTGATGTTGGTGGGCGCGATGCCAACTTGGCCGCACAGTAGGACATGGGGTTATGGTCCTAGCGGTGGGCTAGGCTTTATCTTGCTGATTGTCCTCATTTTGTTGTTGATGGGGCGAGTGTAAGCGCATGGTCTTAGCACTCACCACAAGTACGTATGTATTCAAATTGTATTTCATTTAAGGAGATTTATCATGAACAAAAACAAGTACCTATCCGCAGTTTTTATGGTTTTTGCGTTGCTGATGTCGGCAGGTTGTGCCTCTACCCCTACGCAAGAAGGAACAGGCGAATATGTGGATGACACCGTGATTACCACCAAGGTAAAAGCGGCGATCCTGAATGAACCGACCTTGAAGTCCTCTGAAATCAATGTGGAAACCTTCAAGGGAGCTGTACAGTTAAGCGGATTCGTTAATTCAAATGTTGAGATAAATAAGGCGGCTGAAGTGACACGTACGGTAACAGGTGTTCGCTCCGTCAAAAACGACATCCGTCACAAATAATCTTGTTGCGGACAGTCATCTTGTCCGCATGATTTCTCACACTTAACCTAATATCATTAAGGAACAAAATCATGAGTAAAAATATCTTAAACACTCTCGCAGCCGACATTAAAGCCCCTAAAGACAAGCTGTTGGAAGAGTTGCGGACGGTGGTGGATAACGCTGAGGAGCTGC
Organism: Gallionella sp.; assembly: GCA_028688275.1. Taxonomy (GTDB): domain Bacteria; phylum Pseudomonadota; class Gammaproteobacteria; order Burkholderiales; family Gallionellaceae; genus Gallionella. The sequence continues at coordinate 11,183 of JAQTYN010000025.1, forward strand.
TGCACTCCACCTCTAGCCAAGCGGGGGAGGGGGCAGTGATCGCGCGCGCGCGCATTCAAGAAAGCCTGAAAGCTGTTAAAGCGCGTTTGCATCATGCGGAATCAGCAGTGATTGATCGTACCCATGATGCCGCTAAAGCAACGGATCACTATGTACACGCCAATCCTTGGCAGTCGATAGGCATCTCTGCTTGCGCAGGGGTCATTATCGGTATGTTGATTAAACGTCAGTAACTGTCATGCGCGACTCGATTGGACTGGCAGAATCACTGAAACGGGCGGCAGCGACGCTCATTGTCATCGTGCAAACGCGGCTTGAGCTGCTTGCCAACGAGATGCAGGAAGAGCGTTTGCATGTCGAACGCATGATGATTTATGGCGGCATCGCTTTTCTGTTTTTTGCGTTGGGCTTGATGTTGCTCACGGTCTTTATCGTGGTTTTCTTTTGGGAGAGCCATCGGCTATCTGTGTTGGGTGGGCTGACGGGACTGTTTTTTGTCGCTGGATTGACGATGTGGTATGCCCTGCGCCATGAAGCATCAAAAAGGCATAAATTATTCATGTCCAGTCTCTCTGAGTTATCAGATGACCATGTGCGACTCAGTGCTGAATCATGAAACGACACCTGAACGACATTCTCGCTCGTCGCTACGCGCTGTTAATTGAGATTCAGCATCAAAAGGTCGCCATGGGGGAGATTGCATACCACTTTAAAAAGCCGCTGGCGGTGGTCGATGCGGGGGTTGCTACCGTGCATTTTATCCGCCGTCATCCCGCATTAATGTCTAGCGGTTTGGCGGTGCTATTGGCATTACGCCATCGGAATTTTGCCAACCTCAAACTGCATGGGGCGAGTTTGTTGCGCCTGTTACCAGCCACGCTTTATCTGACGCAACTTTTCTCACGCGAGCACCCTGATAAGTAATAAGTCGCTAGTTTTTGGTTAATTGTTTTTAGGGAGCTGCGCTACGCGCAGCTGTAATTTATTTGTATTCTCATATGGATAGCCCAATGCTTTCCTTTGGAAACTAACGACTAACGACTAATAACCCAATACCCGATTATTTTTATGCAACACCTCTCCCTTCTCCCTCTACCCCCTTTAAAACAAACCAAAAAAAGCCCAGTACGGCGTTACCGACACTGAGCTTAAGCACTTCAGATGTTTATTAAGGGGAGGAATAAACACCTGCACCATCATCGCGTTTTATGTGACAAGACTCTGTTCGATAACGCACATAGAGGGGCAATTGCTTTAAGAACCTGTTTACGAACTTAATGCGTGGTGGTGAATAGATACTACATTTTCAGCTATTTTTCTCAATGTGTGCTAACGAACATAACGTAGCTGCTGTCTATGCTATAAACTGTTCATTACGCCCCTCTCATTATTTGGTCGTTCCGTTTCTTCACAATTGTCTATGGTTTGCGCCAGCGACAGAAAAATGGTCGCTATTTTGCTCTTACGGCATTCCCCCTATCAGAATCACCTACTTGCGGCCTTATCTGCGGAGGTGTTTGAACGTATTGAACCGCATCTGGAGTTCGTCGCGATGCCGTTGGGCGATGTGCTGTATGAATCTGGTGGGCAGTTGCAACATGTTTACTTTCCGACCACTGCGATTATCTCCCTGCATTACATTTTGGAAAATGGTGCATCGTCTGAAATTGCGGGGGTGGGCAATGAGGGGGTGTTGGGCGTGTCCTTGTTTATGGGGGGCAATACCACCCCTAGCCGTGCATCCGTTTCCACAGGGGGGCATGGCTACCGATTGAAGCAGAGGTTGATGATGGACGAGTTTAATCGTGCTGAACATATGATGCGCTTAATGTTGCGCTATACGCAGGCACTGATTACCCAAATGTCACAAACCGCCGTGTGTAATCGACATCACTCGGTGGAACAGCAATTGTGTCGTTGGTTGTTGCTGACCTTGGATCGGCTGCCGACCAATGAATTGACCCTCACGCAGGAATTGATCGCCAGTATGTTGGGGGTGCGTCGTGAAGGCATTACCGATGCGGCAGGTAATTTGCAACGCGCAGGCATGATTAGTTATCGTCGTGGACACATTACTGTGCTGAATCGGATCGGATTGGAAAAGCACGCTTGTGAATGCTACGGTGTGGTCAAAAAAGAACTCTGTCGTTTACTGCCTGAAACAGGGAAAACGCATCACGCTGAAAGGTTTTCAAAATGAACTGGAATATGAACCCTAGAGATAAGTCCAAGTTCACGCAGCAAAGAGTCTATACTGTTTCGCAATTGCAGTATGCGTCCTGTTTCATTCCCGTCATTCTACCCCCCCATTATTGATACTTCTCTCATGGATAAGCGCAAAGTGCTGAGACACCAGATCATTGATCATCTTATGGCTAAGCCCGCTGAAAACGGGTTGGATGCCGCCGTTGCTTTGTGGGAGGTCATGGCGATTCAAATCATTTCTATCGTAGGCGAAGGCGGTTTCAATTCACTTTACGCCAGAAGCATTTTTCTGGTGCAGCCCAGTTTTCCTTGGCTGGAAGGGGAGCTGCCGTCAGAAGATCGCTTTTCAGCACTGGGAAGATGCGCTGCGTCACAAACGCCCGCGCAAGTGAGTGCGGCGCATTGTCTGTTGCTAATCACCTTCACGGATATTTTAGCTTCGATCATTGGTGAGCTATTAACCACCCAAATTTTACGTTCGGCTTGGGGTATTCCCGTTTCGGATCAAACCGAGGGAATCGACCATTTGACTGCACACCCGAAGGAGTTTAAACATGAGTAATAAGGTCAATATCCGCCGTTTAAAAACGGGTGTTCCAGGTCTGGATAACTTGCTCGGTGGCGGGCTGCCCGAATTTTCGTTTAACCTGATTGCGGGCACCCCAGGGAGTGGAAAAACGACCCTTGCGCACCAGATTATGTTTTCACTGACCACCCCGACTAACCGCGCCTTGTTCTTCACGGTATTGGGTGAGCCGACTTTGAAGATGCTACGCTATCAGCAGCAATTCCCTTTTTTCGATTTTAGTAAAGTGAATGACTCGATTCGCTTCGTCAATCTCTCTGCCGAACTCTTAGATGGGGATTTTGACCGTGTTTTGTCACGTATCTCCGAAGAAGTGCAAGCCTATTCTCCCAGTCTCGTCTTTGTGGACTCGTTTCGCTCGGTCGTGCAAGCGGCAAGGCAGAATGAATTGGGTGTGTCGGATTTGCAACGCTTTGTGCAACAACTGGGCTTGCAAATGACCAGTTGGCAAGCGACCACCTTTTTGATCGGGGAGTATTTAGAACCTGAAACAGAGTCCAGTCCCGTCTTTACCGTGGCGGACGGCATATTGTGGATGTCGCAAAATTTGCAGCGCAATTCCATGGTACGCAAAATTCAGGTGGTCAAAATGCGCGGGCAGGCACAAGCCCCAGGGCTGCATACCTTCCGTATTTGCGATGACGGTATTCAAGTCTTTCCACGCGCACTGATTAAACACAGCGACGAGGTGAAATCTGCCCAGAAAATCCATACAGGTGCGCAACGTATTCCCATGGGCGTACCCCGCTTAGATGACATGTTAGGCGGTGGTTTGCCTGTGGGCTATTCCTTGCTGGTGGTGGGACCGACGGGGTCAGGCAAAACAATCTTGGCAACCGAATTTCTCGCGGAAGGCGTGCGCCGTGGCGAACCTGGTGTGATTGCCGCCTTTGAAAAGAGTCCTAGCCAGTTGCTCGACAACAAGCTGTCACCCTTGGTGAAGGCGGGTCACATTGGTGTGATCGACACGCGCTCGCTGGATTTGTCCATTGATGAAACCTTGCATGACTTGATCGAAATGATTACCCGCATGCAGGCCAAGCGCGTGGTCATTGATTCATTGTCGGGTTTTGAACTGGCACTGGCTCCCGAATTTAGCGAAGACTTTCGTGGATCGCTGTATCGAATGATCGCCCAACTGACGGATATGGGCGTCACCATTTTGATGACCTCAGAATTGGAAGACCGCTACACCGATTTGCGCTTTAGTCCTTTTGGCAGTGCCTTTCTGGCGGATGCCATCATCGTGCAGCGTTATGTTGAGCTTGAGGGGCAATTCAAACGTGCTTTTTCGGTGGTAAAAGTCCGAGGCAGCGAACACAGTAAGGACATCTGCTTGTTTGACATCACTGACGACGGCATCATCGTGGGAGAAACCTTGTCTGACTATGCGGGCATTATGTCAGGACACCCCACGCCTAACACATCGCACATGTAATGAGCAATCATACCAGCCCAGAGGCACGGATCACTGCACGGGAAGTCGCTGCGGATTCGCGCGATGTCACAGCGGACTCACGCGATGTGACTGCGAACACGCGTGATGTGACGGCGAACACGCGCGACGAGACAGCCGATTCGCGAGATGCGACGGCAAATGCCCGTGATCTCTTCGCGGATTTTAGAGAGGAGAACGCCGATACGCGTGAACTGCACATTTGTGTGCTGGAGATGAAGCAGGCTGCCCATGAGGCTAGGATGAGCCTGTTGCAGCAAGTGAACGAACACATGATGATTGCGGCAATGGAAACCAAAAAGTTGATGGACGAAATTCAGTCGACCAAAACGGAGCTATTGATTTCCAAAGCGGTTGCAGAAAAAGCCAATCTTGCCAAATCAGATTTTCTGTCCAGTATGAGTCATGAATTGCGTAGCCCACTCAATGCGATTCTCGGTTTCGCCCAGTTGATGGAGGGAGGATCTCCTGCACCCACGCAAGCGCAAGCCGTTCGGTTGCATCAAATCACCAAAGCGGGCTGGTATTTGCTGGAGCTGATTAACCAAATCCTGGATCTCGCGGTGATCGAATCCAGTAAATTTACCTTGTCGCGCGAACCCGTATTGGTGATAGAGGTGATACGAGAATGTCAATCCATGATAGAGACGCAAGCACAAGAACATGGTGTGCGAGTAGATTTCCTCCCTTTTGACTGGAATTTGTTTGTCAATGCGGATCGCATGCGCATGAAGCAGGTGCTGATTAATTTGCTATCCAATGCCATCAAATACAATCGCAAGGAGGGCACGGTCGTGGTGGCTTGTACCGCAAGCCATCCAGAGCACATCAGAATCAGCATCAAGGATACAGGCGAGGGTCTGCCGCCTGAAAAATTGCGCCAGTTGTTTCAACCCTTCAATCGTCTGGGGCAGGAGCATGGTGCTGAGCAAGGCACAGGGATCGGGCTGGTCGTCACCAAACAGCTCATTGAGTTGATGGGGGGCAGCATCAGCGTCAAAAGTATCGTCGGTGAGGGCAGTGAGTTTTGTGTGGATTTGATTCGGGATGTGTCCCCTCCTCAGAAGGCAAGCTGCACTCAGTCACCAGAACAAATTCTGCAACCGTGTAAGCCTGTCACGCTACATACCTTGCTTTATGTCGAAGACAACCCCGCTAATTTGATGTTGGTTGAGCAAATCATTGAGGGATTCCCTGATGTGCATATGCTGAGTGCGCGAGATGCGTTAGTCGGTATCGCGTTGGCGCGAGCGCATTTGCCCGATGTGATTCTGATGGACATAAACTTGCCAGGCATCAACGGCTTTGAAGCACTGAAAATATTGCGCAATAGCCCTACGACCATGCACATTCCCGTGATTGCGCTGAGTGCCAATGCCATGCGGCGTGATGTTGAAAAAGGATTGGAAGCGGGATTTTTCCGCTATCTCACCAAACCCATTAAGTTGCAAGAGTTTATGAATTCATTGGAAGAAGCACTGGACTTATCCAAAACGAAGCATCCTAATATGTCCGAAAAGCCATCATGATTAGTAACCAAGAAATTTTAAATGCCCGCATTCTGATCGTTGACGATCAAGAAGCCAACGTGCTGTTACTGGAAGAACTCTTACGCGATGCGGGCTATACCTCCACGACCTCAACCATGGATCCTTATGCGGTCTGTAATCTGCATCGCCAGCATCACTATGATTTGATTCTGCTTGATTTGCAGATGCCAGGGATGGACGGATTTGCGGTCATGGAAGAGTTGAAAAGTATCGAGAGCCGTGGGTACCTGCCTGTGTTGGTCATTACGGCTCAACCTGACCATAAACATCGCGCGCTGGCCTTTGGCGCGAAGGATTTCGTCACCAAACCCTTTGATTTTATAGAGGTACGCACGCGCATTCATAATATGCTGGAAGTACGTTTGTTGTACCAGCAGCTCGAAAATTATAATAAGCAGCTTGAACAAAAGGTGCAGGAACGCACCGCTGAACTCAGTGCCAGTGAAGCGCGTTTTCGTCGCTTGACGGAGTTGTCCAGCGATTGGTATTGGGAGCAAGATGAGAACGGCTATTTCACAAAAATTTCTGGTCCTGTGCTGGAAATGTTGGGGATTCGTATCGGCACTGTGCAAGGACATACCAGAGATCATCATGGTGCGGAATGGATAGAAGCGGAACGGGTAGTATTAGAAGCGAATTTGCTTGCGAGGCGACCCTTCTTGGATTTTGTCTATAGTCGAATTAACACAGATGGTTCGCAGCAGTATTTGATGGTCAGTGGTGAGCCGATGTTCGATGCTACGGGGCGATATACGGGCTATCGGGGTATTGGTAAAGATGTGACCAATACCTTGCCGCTGTCGTAGTGCAAGTGAGCGTTGAGTACGCTTGATCAAAAGAATCGCCTCTCCCCTAGGGGTTGAACGATTTGTAAGGCCAACCAAACACCGCACCCTCGCCCGTGCGGTGTTTTTACTTAAATTCGTCCGTTAGAAAGTGTTAATATCCGCGACATCTTTTTGAGTACAACGGTAGGCTAATGAATTACGATTTGATTGTGTTTGACTGGGATGGCACGGTGATGGATTCGACGGCGGTGATCTCAGGTTCTATACAGGCGGCGTGCCGTGATTTAGATTTGCCCATTCCAACGGATGAAATGGCACGTCATGTCATTGGGTTAGGGTTGGAGCAGGCTTTAAGTTATGCAGTGCCGACTTTAACCGATGCCATGCGTCCTGCATTAGTTGCGCGCTATCGGCATCATTTTTTGTCGCAGGACAGTGCGATTCCCTTGTTTGATCAAGCCCATGAAACCATCCTGGCTTTGCATGAGGCGGGCTATTTGTTGGCGGTTGCCACAGGGAAAAGTCGTTTAGGGTTAGATAGAGCACTTGAAACGACACAGCTGCATCCCTATTTTCACGCTACCCGTACCGCAGATCAAACCTTTTCTAAGCCGCATCCAGCGATGTTGTTGGAGATTATGGCTGAATTGGATGTGAGCCCAGCGCGTACGCTGATGATTGGTGATACGTCGCACGATATTTTGTTAGCACAGAATGCAGGTGTGGATGTCGTTGCAGTAGGGCACGGCGCGCATCCTGGTGAGGATTTGCTCAAATTGAATCCTATTGCTTTGGTGGATAACTTTGTTACCTTACAAGCTTGGCTGAAAGAAAATGCGTAACAGGACGCTTCTAAGAACGATTGCACTTTAAGAACTTTATATTAGGATACATTGAACATGGCTGAGCAAAACTGGGAACGTGATGTGCTTGAAAAACTAGCCCTTGCGGCGGTCACCGAACAACGTCGTGCACGACGCTGGAGTGTGTTTTTTAAATTTTTGTTTTTTATCTATTTGTCTTTCTTGGCATTTGCCTTGATGGGCGGGATGGAAAAGCTGGAGCAGAATGAAGCTGCGCTCGGCGACAGTAAACATACTGCTTTGGTGGATATGCAAGGTGTTATCTCGGCTGGCTCAGCGGCTAGTGCAGATAATTTGATCCCCAGCTTACAGGATGCTTTTAAGGATAAGCACACCAAGGGGGTGATTTTGCGGATCAATAGTCCTGGCGGTAGCCCTGTTCAAGCAGGGCAAATTAACGATGAAATTCGCCGTTTGCGCGCTAAATATCCTGCGATTCCGCTCTATGTCGTGGTGGAAGATATTTGTGCGTCGGGTGGTTATTATGTGGCTGCCGCAGCAGATAAAATCTACGTGGATAAAGCCAGTTTGATCGGCTCGATTGGCGTGTTGATGGATGGTTTTGGTTTCACGGGTGTGATGGAAAAAGTAGGCGTGGAACGTCGTTTGGTGACCGCAGGTGCCAATAAGGGGTTTATGGATCCGTTCTCTCCCGCCAATCCCGTTCAACAGGAATATGCCAAACAACTTGTGGCGGATATTCATCAGCAATTTATTGATGTCGTCAAAAAAGGGCGTGGGGCTCGCTTGAAGGAAACACCAGATACTTTTAGTGGCTTGGTTTGGAATGGGCAAAAAGGGATTGAAATGGGCTTGGCGGATGGCTATGGTAGCGTGGAGTCCATCGCTCGTGATGTGATTAAAGCGGAAGACATCGTTGATTTTACCGTGAAAGAAGGTTTTGCTGATCGTTTGGCTAAACGCTTTGGCGCGGGAGTTATCAGCGAGCTGGGGTTTTCAACCCATCAAGGCGTGAGCTTGAAGTAAGCAAAGATCGTTCATGTCTATCGGCAAAAAACTATTATTGGGTTTCATTGCGCTGCTGTCGCTTTCCATCGGGTCATTGTATTTGATCCCCTTAGAGACGTATTTGCCGCAATTGGAAAAATTCGCCAGCAAGCAATTTCAAACCCCCGTTAAAATTCAATCTATTAGTCTTGCTGCTTTACCCTTTCCCCACTTGGAACTGCATCAGGTTCAATTGGGGAAGGCGGATGGTATTCGTGCTGAACTTATTGACGTTTCATTTGATTTGAAAGCGTTGATGGCGGGGAATAGAGAAGTGCGTGCCATTCGTGCCGAGCATGTGATGGTGCATTACGCAGAATTCCGAAAGTTGCTGGCCCAAATGAGTAAGTCTTCTGGTAGACCCATTGTCACGCTACGCGAATTTCAAGCCAGTGATGTCACGCTAATTCTCCCTTGGCTGACGTTGGCTGATGTGGAAGCGACAGTGAGTTTTGCGGGAGACGGTAAGCTCGAAAAAATCTTGACGACATTGGACAAGCAGCATTTGACTGCGACTTTGTTGCCACAACCTCAGCGACATTTTGCGATGCAAGTGGATGCAAAGGGCTGGACGACGCCGTTGTATCCACGCTTGGTGTGGGATGAATTGCATGTAGCAGGCGTAGTGAGTGACCAAGATTTTGTCGCGACGCAGCTGACGGGGGTGATGGGTGATATCCATCTTTCGGGGGCGGGACGCGCTGAGTTTGCTAAGCGTTTGCTGGTGTTTGCGCAACTTGACCAATTGGATGCGCCAGTCGATCAGTTGCTAAAACTATCCGATAAAACTGAGCTTGCAACAGGAACTGTGCATCTATCAGGTAAACTCCAAGGTGAGGGAGACACCATAACCGAATTAAAGCAGCGTGTGCAATTTGTGGGTGAGGTGAGCGGAAAGCAGCTCCAAATTCCTGTTGTTGTCGATCAGCCTGGCGTATTGCTAGATGAGTTGCATGCGCAAATTCAGGCGCAAGTGGATCAGATAGATTTAAGTGTGCTAGACGTTAGCTTGTATGGTGGAAGATTAACAGGCTTGGCAAAATGGTCACGGCTGGATCAAGCACTACAGGCAGAGATTCAGCTTGAGAATATTGAGATGCAGCCTTTGGTTGCGGCAATGACCAATCGTGTGGTATTGAATGGGAAATTGGCGGGTAAGGGGAATGTGGTTATGCAATTAAATTCACTTGTTCCCTTTCCAGCGAATAGCTCAGCCGAGGGAGATTTTCACTTGAAGGACGGAAAGTTGACTCAGGTCGATTTGGTTAAAGCGGCTCAATTGTCTAAGACAAAACAAGCCGTGGATTCCTCTGAGGGTACTGAGTTTGATGATTTTACGGGGGAATTCAAAGTGGACGGTGGTGCCTATTATTTCCAGAAACTCGACTTGAGTTCAGGTGTGTTAAGGGCGCAAGGCAAAATGAATGTTTTGTCGGATAAGCGAATCACTGGTGGGTTAGATGCATATTTAAAAGGTACATTAGGATTGGTCAGTATTCCTCTGGTGATTTCGGGTACGACTGATCAACCCCATGTCAATCCGAGTGGTGCATTTTTGGCAGGGGCTGCGTTAGGAACGGCTTTAATGCCAGGGGTGGGAACAGTCATTGGCATGAAAATTGGCGGTTTGCTCAATAAAATTTTTAGCGATGACAATCCTGTCGCGGCGAAATCTGCCGTGCCGAGTCGTTAAAGTGGTCAACAATAAATTAATCTTGGCGTAAAGTGAAATATGGATAACCAAATCATTTTTGTGAGAACCAGTAAAGGCGAAAACGAACTGCATGGCGCAGCTGCATTGTTGGCTGGTGATATAAAACGCGCTTTGCTGATGATCGACGGGGTTGCGACGTTGGCCGATATTGAAAAACATTCGGCTCCCAGTTTACGTGCTGTGCTCCCAGGATTGATCAATGAGTTGCAAAGCAAGGGATTTATCGAAGATAAAAGCCGTCTGGCGCGTGTGCCTAAGCTGGTGATCCCAAGCAAGCCAACAGGTGAGATTGCACCGCAAGCCGTGAATGAGTTTGATTTTACTGCGGCTTACCGTGCGCCTACTGCAGATATATTGGCGGCTGAGGCGGAGAAAGAAGCCAAACTAGCTGCTAAGTTAAAAGAAAAGCAAGAAGTGGTCAGGCATTTGCAGGCTGAAAAAAGTGCAGCACAGGCACTGGAGGAGGCTGAACGAGCGAAGAAGCAAGCGGTTTTGGAGGCTCAAGCACGTGCCGAGGCTGAACGTCGTGCCAAAGAGTTGGCTGAATTGGCTCGTTTGAAAGAACAAGCCATTGCGCAGGCTCGCGCGGAATTAGAAGCCGCTAAAGCGGTCGCGAAGGCTGAAGCCGAAGCTAGAGCCGCAGCGGAACTCAAAGCGAAACAAGCGGCCGAGTTGCGTGCGCGTCAGGAAGCGGAAATTGAAAAATTAAAAGCCAAGCAAGTGATGCTGGCAAAGGCGCAAGCCGAAGAGAAAGCGGCGTTAGTCGCGGCAATGAAATTGAAGGAGCGCCAAGCAGCTGAGTTGGCGGAATTAAGGGCTGAGCAGGAGAAAGTGAAGCAAATCGCTGAGCGTCAAGCCAAAGAGATCGCTGATCGTCAGTCAAATGAAATGGCTAGAACAGTGAATATCCGAATTGAACCTCACCAAATGGGCATGCTTGACGGGGCAGATGCAAGATCGGATAAAACAGATCCTAATTTGCGTACCACCACGGTGACCGTATTGTTTTTTGATATGGTGGCTTATACCAAACAGGCAGTACAGAAACAAACTGAGATGAAAAAATTGTTCAATCAATTGGTCTCAGATTGCCTAAAATCGGTTTCCGATGATAGGAATGAATACATCATCTTGGATACAGGAGATGGTGCTGCAATTGGCTTTACCCATCACCCAGAAGAAGCATTAGAAGTCTCTATGAAGTTTCGTGACGCGATTATTAGCAACGAAAAGTACAAAGATCTCAAAGTGCGTATGGGGATCCATTTGGGGCCGATCAACATTATGGTTGATATGAATGGCAAGCCCAATATGGTGGGCAATGGTATTAACGATGCGCAACGGGTGATGGACTTTGCAGGGGAAAATCAGATATTCATTTCACGCTCTTACTATGACTTTGTTTCGCGGTTGAGTGATGAATATGCGGAGCAATTTTATTATCGTGGCGCACAAAAAGATAAGCATGGGCATGAACATCAGGTATATGCATTAAATAGCCGTATGCGAGAAAGTTCCCCCCCTGTCAAAGTCAATGATGCACCCACCTCCCAAATATCTTTAGCCCCCTTCACTTTTAGTGATCCAAAGCCTGTGCCAGTTCAGGAGTCAAGTTTAGTTGAAGCTTCTCAATTCGATGATGCTGACTTACAAGACTTTATAGTCCCTGAATTGCCCGAATCCTTTCCGCCGTCTGAGAATTCTAAGTCCTCGCCAACGGCTGCGGAGATGATGCACGTGAAAGAACTCAAACAGCATGATGAAGATGAAGCCAAACGAAAAGTGCTGATGGCAGAAATCGAAGCACAAAAGCGTGCGGATGCGCAGGCTGCTGAAGCTAAAAAATTAGCCGAAATGCAAGCTAAAGCTTGGGCGCAAGCGGAGCGTCGTGCGATGGAAGCTGCAAAAGTGAACGCAGAACGAGCGGTTCAACAAGCTGCAAGTGCCTCTGTGGAGTCGGTTGTTAAAGCGCAGCATATTGAAACATTGCAGCGAAAGCCATTTCCGTGGAAGAAGATGTTTGTGAGTTTGCTTGTGCTTTCGTTAGTTGCATTTGGTGTCGCACTCTATGTCGCACCAATGCTAATGCCGATGGATGAATATGAACGTAAAACCGAGCTATTCCTCACGGAGAGGCTGCAGCAGCCTGTTCATGTGGGTAAAATGCACGCTCGTTTGATCCCGACCCCTCAAGTTACGTTCGATGACTTTTTTATGGGTAAAACCAATCAGATTCGGGCGCAGCGCGTGGCGGTGAATTTCGCGCCACTTACCTTGTTTAGTTCTCAAAAAATGATTACGGATGTTGAGTTGACTGGGTTCAAGATGACGGGGGAAGGCTTAAAAGTCGTGGGTAATTGGCTTGAGTCTGTGGCGAGTGATGCAGCTTATCCTATACAGAAAATTACTTTTAAAGATGCCAGGTTTGAGACGGAAGCCTTTCAAAAGGGTGGTATAGAAGGACAGTTTATTTTTAATACCGCAGGTCGGTTGATGTTGACAGATTTTCGTGAAGGTACTGGCCAGTTTAGCGTGAGCATTACTGCGATGGGCGGACATCAGGAGGTTAAATTATCTGTCCGTAATGCCGCTATGCCATTTCTACCTAATCTGCACTTTGATGAATTGCACGCAACAGGGGATTTGGAGGCGGATAGGTTGAATATCACGCAGTTAGATGCCAGTATCGCGCAGGGATTTTTAAGTGGAAATATGAACGTTACTTGGCAAGCAGGCTGGTTGGTGCAAGGTATGCTCAAGGCGGAAAGTTTAGATTTGAAAAATATTAATCGTCATTTGGTCGGGGATGTTGATGGATCGGGGCGTTTGAAGATGCAGCACACCCAGTTTAAGGGTCTCACGGAAACGGCAACATTGGCGGGTATTTTTGAGGCTAAAAAGGGTGTTATTCAAGGTGTTGATTTAGTAGAAATACTGCGTACTCGCGGGCGGGAAAAGGCGGTGGGTGGGCAAACTAAATTTGATGTGTTGACGGGTTCGTTTGCATACTCCCCCAATCATTATGAGTTTCAGCAGTTAAAACTCAGAAAAGGAGACTTGAATGCGACGGCGCAAGTTACACTCGATCACACTAAAACGCTTGAAAACAATAAGGTTGTGGAGCGTGATAACTTACTTGGGCGTATTGATGCGACGCTAGATATGCAGGGGGAGCATCCTGCTATTTCGGTTAAGATTGAAGGTACTCCAGAGCAATTTAGCGAAACGGTGTTGTAATCGTTAGTTGTTTGATTTAGCACAAAGGATGCGTCAAGCATCCTTTGTTATTTTACGAACTAGCCAGATTGGCTTATGCCGATGGAACCTGCTTCCCTCGCATTTGATTAAATCGCACCACAAATTCATCAAATTGCCCTAGCTCGATAGCAGCCCGAATCTCTTGCATCAGTTGTTGGTAGTAATGCAAGTTGTGAATGGTATTCAGCCGCGCCCCTAAAATCTCGTTGATTTTTTGCAGATGGTGCAGATAGCTGCGGGAGAAGTTTTGGCAGGTGTAGCACTGACAATCGCTGTCTAACGGGCGGGTGTCGGTTTTGTGCATGGCATTGCGGATTTTAATGTCGCCATGTTGGGTGAACAGCCAGCCGTTACGGGCGTTGCGGGTCGGCATGACGCAGTCGAACATGTCGATACCCTGACTTACCGCCGCCACGATATCTTCGGGCGTGCCCACGCCCATCAAATAGCGCGGCTTGTCCTGAGGTAATTTAGGCGCGGTGTGCTGCAAAATTCGCAACATATCGTCTTTGGGTTCGCCCACCGATAAACCGCCGATGGCGTAGCCGTCAAAACCGATGTCAACCAGCCCCGATAGCGACTCGTCGCGCAAATGTTCATACATCCCGCCTTGGACAATGCCGAACAGCGCGTTGGGATTGTCGCCGTGCGCGTCTTTGGAGCGTTGCGCCCAGCGCAAGGACAAGCGCATGGAATCGGCGGCTTCGCGGTCGGTGGCGGGGTAGGGCGTGCATTCGTCAAAAATCATCACAATGTCGGAATTCAACACGCGTTGGATACGCATGGACTCTTCAGGCGTGAGCATCAGTTTGTCGCCGTTGATCGGCGATTGAAAGCGCACGCCTTCCTCGGTGATTTTGCGCAACGCACCCAAACTAAACACTTGAAACCCGCCCGAATCAGTCAGAATCGGGGCATCCCAACCCATAAAACGATGCAAGCCGCCATGCGCCTCAATCACTTCCAAGCCAGGGCGCAGCCATAAGTGAAACGTGTTGCCCAGCACGATGTGCGCGTCGATTTCGTGCAACTCCAACGGCGACATCGCCTTGACCGTGCCGTAAGTTCCAACAGGCATAAACGCAGGTGTTTGCACCGTACCATGCGCCAAGCTCAATTGCCCGCGCCGCGCCAGTCCAGAGGTGTTGTATAAAGTAAATTCCATTTGATTTCTTTCAGGTTATATTTTTCGTTCAATCAACATCGCATCGCCGTAGCTGAAGAAGCGATATTGGTTTTCTACGGCATGACGATAGGCGGATAGCATTTCGGTCATGCCACCAAAAGCACAGACCAACATCAATAAGGTGGATTGCGGCAGGTGAAAATTAGTGAGGAGCACGTCGACCACGCGGAAGGTGTAGCCAGGGGTGATAAAAATCCCAGTTTCGCCGCTGCCTGCTTGTAATTCGCCTTGCTGTGCCGCACTTTCTAGGGCGCGTAAGCTGGTGGTGCCTGCGGCGACCACGCGTCCACCACAGGTTTTTGCCCGTTGAATGGCGGCAACGGTGGCGGTGGGAATGTCGTAGCGTTCGTAGTGCATCACGTGTTCGTGGATGTGTTCGGTGCGCACGGGTTGGAAGGTGCCTGCGCCGACGTGCAATGTCACATAAGCAATCGTCACGCCTTTGTCGCGCAGGGCTTGCAACATAGCATCGTTAAAATGTAGTCCAGCGGTGGGGGCTGCGACTGCGCCAGCGGTGCGAGCGAATACGGTTTGGTAGCGTTGTTCGTCTTCTCCATCCGCTGCGTGGGTGATATACGGCGGCAAGGGCAAGCGTCCGTATTGTTCCAGTAAGACCAGCACATCTTCATCTGGCAAAAAACGCAGATGGAAAAATTCACCTACGCGTCCCAAGACTTCGATCAATAGGCAATCCGCCAACATCAGTCGTGTGCCTGCCAAAGGTGAACGACTGGCACGCACTTGTGCTAATACTTCGTGGGTATTTAACACGCGCTCGACCAGTACCTCAACTTTTCCGCCACTTTCCTTCATCCCAAAAAATCTCGCCTTAATCACGCGTGTGTCGTTCAACACCAGTACATCGTTAGGATGAAGTAAATCCAAGAAGTCGCTAAATTGTCGATCTTCCAATACGCCCTCATGTGCATACAACATGCGACTTGCCCCGCGCACGGCGGGCGGATGCTGCGCAATCAGCGTGTCAGGTAGTGCGAAATTAAATTCTTCAGTACGCATGGCATCTTGTCAAAATGAAAGGCTGCGATTGTAGTGGATGTTGCGTCGATATATGACGCACAACACTTATTTTGTCGTTTGTATGATGCAATATGGCGGTCGAGAGTCATTTTTCAGGTGAAAATGAGATTTTTATTAAATAAATCGTCGATAGTAGTTGCCTAGATGCCCACTTATATGGATAATGCGCTCCACTTCGCCGGGGTGATGGAACTGGTAGACGTGCTGGACTCAAAATCCAGTGCCCGAAAGGGCGTGGGGGTTCGATTCCCCCCCCCGGCACCAAATTAAATTTCAATGTTGTGTCAACCTAACGAAATGTCTCTGCGTTACTTCGCTCGACATCTTGATGTCTAAATTTTTTAAATTATTTTCGGAGTTCATTATGAGCAAATTGTTATCTGTATTGGTTGCTGCTGTATTCGCTGTTGTTTCTTTCTCCGCTGTTGCTGCTGATGCAGCTCCAGCAGCTCCAGCTGCTGCACCAGCAGCGGCTATGGCTCCAGCTGCGGCAGCTCCAGCAGCAGCTACACCTGCTGACAAAGCAGTTAAAAAAGCAAATAAATCAAAAGCAAAATCAAAAGCAAAAGCAAAAGCAAAAGCAAAAGCAACTAAGGCTGATGCAGCAGCACCAGCTGCACCAGCAGCACACTAAGACTTAGTCTTTTAGAAAAGGCAGGGGAGACCCTGCCTTTTTTGTTTTTGTAGGATACAAAATGATTTGGAAACCTAATGCAACTGTTGCTGCCGTCATAGAGCATGACGGTAAATTTTTATTGGTCGAAGAACAAACCTTGCAAGGTGTTCGATTCAACCAACCTGCGGGACATCTTGAACCTAATGAATCACTATTGGCTGCCACAGTGCGAGAAACGCTGGAAGAAACGGCTTATCATTTTGTGCCGCAACATCTGATCGGCATCTACCGCTGGCATGCTGTGGAGAATGACACCACCTATCTGCGCTTCGCTTTTTGTGGCGAGATCACAGGGCATGAGCCTAATCGTTCGCTAGATACGGGGATTTTGCAGGCTATGTGGCTGACCCCAGACGAAATCCGTGCAAATCAAGCCCGTCATCGCAGTCCGCTTATACTGCGATGCATGGAAGATTACCTCGCGGGCAAACGTTATCCTTTAGATTTGTTGGTGCATTATGACTAAACGCGTGGTCGTTGGTATGTCGGGCGGGGTGGATTCTTCTGTGACAGCGTTGTTGTTGAAGCAGCAAGGTTATGAAGTCATCGGCCTGTTTATGAAAAACTGGGAAGATGATGACAACAGCGAATACTGTTCCTCGCGCCAAGATTTGTTGGATGCGGTGTCGGTTGCCGATACCATAGGCATTCCCATCGAGGCGGTGAATTTCTCTAAAGAATACAAAGAGAGAGTATTCAGCTACTTTCTGCGCGAATATCAAGCGGGGCGCACGCCAAATCCTGATATTTTATGCAACGCCGAAATTAAATTTAAAGCCTTTCTAGATCATGCTATGCAGCTCGGCGCGGATTGCATCGCGACAGGTCATTATGCGCAAGTGCGCGAAGTCGATGGTTTGTTTCAGTTGTGCAAAGCCGCTGACGACACCAAAGACCAAAGCTATTTTTTACATCGCTTGAATCAAGCGCAACTTAGCAAAGCAATGTTTCCACTGGGTAATGTGCTGAAATCTGAAGTGCGACGCATCGCTGAACAGCATGGTTTGTCGAATCATGCCAAAAAAGACAGCACAGGGATTTGCTTTATCGGCGAACGTCCTTTCCGCGAATTTTTAAATCGCTATTTGCCGACTCAACCTGGTGACATGCGTACCCCTGCTGGCGAAATTGTGGGGCAACATCAAGGGCTGTCTTTTTATACCATTGGGCAACGACAAGGCTTGGGTATCGGTGGCGCAAAGAATGCGTCGGGTGAACCGTGGTTTGTGTATGGTAAGGATATGGCGAACAACCGCTTGCTGGTGGTGCAAGGACACGACCACCTTGTCTTGCAAGCCCCTCGTTTGTTGGCGTTGGAGAGTCATTGGATCAGCGGTACTGCGCCCGAATTACACCATCGCTACGCCGCCAAAACCCGCTATCGCCAAGCCGATGCGCCCTGTCAATTCGTTGATTTGCATGAAAAACAATGCACGATTGCTTTTGAACAACCGCAATGGGCGATCACCCCAGGGCAATCGGTGGTGGTGTATGACGGAGAGGTGTGCTTAGGCGGTGCGATTATCGAACGCGCTGAGCAATCGTGAAATAGGTTTATGACTTAGCGCGATGTGCATGTTGGCTCGCTAATTCGTAGACTGCCAATAAGTCGGCTTCACTGACATCAATGACGCTATCCATCTGAGTGAGTGCAAATTCAATATCCTCCAGACCGATTTTTCGGGGCGATGTTGGGGTGGCGGGTTGTATGTTTCGGGCGGGATAACGTCTGCCTGGCACAATGTTGTTCACGATGATCGCCGCGATGAGTGACATCAGTGCGTTGAGTGCCACGACATGTGTGATCCACATGCCACCAAACTGACGGTAGCTCGCATAGTTCAATACGATAATAAGCGCGGTTGCCGCACCAGGCGGGTGCAAGCAGCGGAAAAGTGACATGACAAAAATAGACAGCCCTACGCCTAGGGATGCAGCCAGCGTTGGTTCTGGAATAACTTGAGCTACCCACCATCCACAAATCGCAGAAAGAAAATGACCGCCCATAAGCGGCCAAGGCTGAGCCATGGGGCTGTGATGTGCCGCGTACAAAAGTACTGCGGAGGCCGCCATCGAGGCAAGCATGATGGTAGGATAGTGTAGTTGAGGCAGATGCTGCAGGGCAAAGTACACGATGAAAATACCAGCGGTACTCGCAAGACCGCTTTTGATTTTCTCCTTCACAGTGATCAGGTCTGGTTCGAGTTTAAAGCTTTTGAGCAACATTCTGATATCCGCCTATTTTGCTTGATTTTGGGTTGAAGAGGGCGCGACCATATTTCACCCTTGGGGTGAGATTAGCGTTTTCTTATAATGCCATAAATTAGTGATTTTGTCGGTTTTACGACAATTATCCCAACTTTTAAGGTCATATTTAGTGGTGTGCTAGATTCTTTCGTAAATCGTTGTCATTGAGTGAGTGTCTACATAGGCATCAGCTCTGCATTCATCTATAGATGAAATTTATCGACAGAGCAATGCAACTACTGGTAAATTCCACTTTTGTTTAATTGTGTGGAAGATTACGTTATGAATACTGTCTCACAACATCACGCCTTGATTATTTTGGGTTCAGGTCCAGCAGGCTATACCGCAGCGGTTTATGCGGCGCGCGCCAATCTGAATCCCGTTCTGATTACAGGGCAGGCTCAAGGGGGGCAGCTGATGACCACGACTGAGGTGGATAATTGGCCAGCAGACCCGCTTGGTGTACAAGGACCTGAATTAATGGATCGCTTTCTGAAACATGCAGAGCGTTTTAATACTCAGATCATTTACGATCAGATTCATACCGCAGAATTGCAACAAAAGCCATTTGTGTTGGTGGGCGATACGGGGCGATATACCTGTGATGCGCTGATTATTTGTACGGGAGCTTCGGCGCAGTATCTCGGCTTGCCGTCGGAAGAAGCTTTTATGGGGCGCGGCGTGTCAGGTTGTGCGACTTGTGATGGTTTTTTCTATCGTAATCAGGATGTGGCGGTCATTGGGGGCGGCAATACCGCCGTCGAAGAAGCCCTGTATTTGTCGAATATTGCCAGGCATGTCACCTTAGTGCATAGACGTGAAACCTTCCGTGCCGAGCGCATCATGATCGACCAGCTGATGGAAAAAGTGGCGGCGGGCAAAATCACCTTGCAACTCAATAGCGTGCTGGATGAAGTGCTGGGCGATAAGACGGGGGTCACAGGAATGCGTGTCAAGCATGTTCAAACTGGGGAAACGCAAGATATTGCTTTGACGGGTGTATTCATTGCGATTGGACACAAGCCCAATACCGATATTTTTACGGGGCAGCTTGAGATGAGCAACGGATATTTGCAAACGCGGGGCGGTTCGCAAGGTAATGCGACGGCTACAAGTATTGAAGGTGTGTTCGCTGCGGGTGACGTGCAAGATCAAATTTATAAACAAGCCTGCACCAGCGCGGCAACAGGCTGCATGGCGGCATTGGATGCGGATAAGTATCTGGCCGCTCTCGCGCATCACTAAAAGATTGTGGCGGCAGATTATGAGGATGACTATGCCTTGTTTCGCGCTGCGGTAGGTGATGTCAAGAAGCTTCCTCCTTATCATCGTGTAGAACACCCGAAACCACCCTGCGTGCCGTTTCGGGCGCGCCATCCAGCACCTCTCGCGCTTCCCGATGTTTTGTCTGACTTGAGTGCGAGTGAGGTTCCCAGTGAGTTTTTAAGGAATGGCTACTCGCGTCAAAAGCTGCGCAAATTGCGACGCACGCTTGCTATACAAGATCATTTAGACTTACACGGCTACCTCAGTGATGCAGCGCGCAAGCAGTTGCAGCAGTTTTTGCATGATGCGCTGCATCAAGGGTTGCGCTGCGTATTGGTGATACATGGCAAGGGCTTGAATAGTCGAGATGGTGAGGCGGTATTAAAGCTGCGAACTCGTCACTGGTTGATGCAACATCCCGCCGTGTTAGCTTACTGCGATGCGCCGCTTAATGAAGGGGGAAGTGGTGCGGTGTGGGTGTTGCTGAGAGCGTCAGCGCGCGCCGTAGATGCTTTTTAGCTGGACTAGGTCAGTACATTAAAGTTTATGTGAGGCTTATACGCGACACCGCTAACATGTTTTTTGTAGGGAAATCTAAAAAATACCTTTGACGGTTTTCGAGTTGTATGTATAATTCGCGCCTTCGCAAAACCCGCAATAATTCGAGGTTGTTTATGTACGCAGTCATTAAAACCGGTGGTAAGCAGTACCGTGTCACTTCTGGTGAAACTCTAAAAGTTGAAATTCTTCCTGGCGACGTTGGCTCTGCTATCGTGCTGGACAAAGTCCTGATGATCGCTGATGGTGAAAATCTGTCCGTGGGCAAACCTTTGTTGACTGGCGCAACCGTCAGCGCAACGATTGTGGCACATGGTCGTGGCGATAAAGTACGCATTTTCAAAATGCGTCGTCGTAAGCACTATCAAAAGAATCAAGGTCATCGTCAAAACTATACTGAAATCCGCATTGACGGCATTTCTGCATAATTCGATTTTAAGGAGCATATACCATGGCATCAAAAAAGGGCGGCGGCAGTACCAGTAACGGACGCGACTCACACTCAAAACGCTTAGGCGTGAAGAGCTACGGCGGCGAATTGATTAGCGCGGGCAGCATTATCGTGCGTCAACGCGGCACCGAATTCCACCCTGGCGACAATGTCGGCATGGGCAAAGATCACACATTATTTGCCAAAATTACAGGCAAAGTGGTGTTTGCGATCAAAGGCGCGCAACAACGTAGAACAGTTTCTATCGTTGCAGCTTAATTGCACCGCTAGGCACGAATCAGCCCTATCGCAAGGTAGGGCTTTTTTTATTTTAGGAACATAGCATGAAGTTTATTGATGAATCCAAAATCGAAGTTTTTGCAGGCAAGGGCGGCAATGGTATTGCCAGCTTTCGCCGTGAAAAATACATAGACAAGGGGGGGCCTGATGGGGGCGATGGTGGACGCGGCGGCTGCGTGTGGGCTGAGGCGGACATCAATATCAATACGCTGGTCGATTATCGTTTTCAACGCATGTACCGCGCGAAAAACGGCGAATCGGGACGCGGTTCGGATTGCTATGGCAAAGGCGCGGACGACATCGTGCTGCGTATGCCCGTCGGCACGGTGATTACCGACATCAACAGCGGCGAAGTCGTGGCGGATTTGGCGATTGCAGGCGAAAAAGTGTTGTTGGCACAAGGTGGCTTGGGCGGTTTGGGCAATATTCATTTCAAATCCAGCACCAACCGCGCCCCGCGTCAATGCACCGCAGGCACCGAAGGCGAAGCCCGCGAGTTGCAACTGGAATTGAAAGTGTTGGCGGATGTCGGGCTGTTGGGGATGCCCAATGCGGGCAAATCGACCTTTATTCGTTCGGTGTCGGCAGCGAAACCCAAAGTCGCGGATTATCCTTTCACCACCTTGCACCCCAATCTGGGTGTGGTACGCGTGTCGCATGAAAAGAGTTTTGTCATCGCCGATATTCCAGGCTTGATCGAAGGCGCGGCGGAAGGTGCGGGTTTGGGGCATCAATTTTTACGCCATCTGGCGCGCACCCGCGTGTTGCTGCATTTGGTCGATATTGCGCCTATGTATGACGGCATTGATCCCGTTGCCGAAGCGCGGGCGATTTTGAATGAGCTGAAAAAATACGATCCAGCCTTGTACGATAAGCCGCGTTGGTTGATTTTGAACAAAGTGGATTTATTGGAAGATCCAGAGGAAAAAGTCGCGGATTTCCTCAAAGAATTCGATGATTACGACCGCCAGTTCACCATTTCTGCCATCAGTGGCACGGGATGTAAAGAATTGACCTACGCAATTATGGAGCACATGATTACCTTGAATGAACAAGAAGCCGAAGCGCGTGCGCAGGCGGGCGTGGAAGTCGCTCCTGTCGAATTCTTGACATCGTAAACACCGACTATTCCCTCTCCCGCAAGTGGGAGAGGGGAGTTTCATCCTTGTTGACTCTTAATTATCAACCCATGACTACCCTACTTACCACCGCCAAACGCATTGTCGTCAAAGTCGGCAGCAGTTTGGTGACCAATCAAGGCGCGGGCTTAGATCTCGCCGCATTACGCAATTGGGCTCGCCAGATTGCTGCACTCAACGCCAGCGGGCATGAAATCGTGCTGGTATCTTCAGGTGCAATTGCTGAAGGGATGCAACGACTCGGCTGGGGAACGCGACCAACCGCTATTCATGATTTACAAGCCGCCGCTGCCGTCGGACAAATGGGCTTGGTGCAAGCCTATGAAAGCTGCTTTCGTCAACATGAGCTGCACGCAGCACAAGTGTTGTTGACGCATGCCGATTTGACCGACCGCGAACGCTATCTCAATGCCCGTGCTACCTTGACCACGCTGCTCAGTTTGCGCGTTATTCCCATCATCAATGAAAACGACACGGTCGTCACAGACGAAATCAAATTCGGTGATAACGATACCTTGGGCGCGCTGGTTACAAATTTGATCGATGCGGATGCCTTGGTGATTTTGACCGACCAAATAGGCTTGTTTACCGCCGATCCCCGCAAAGATCCAACCGCCACTTTAGTCAGTTTAGGCTTGGCAGGCGACGCTTCATTAGAAGCAATGGCGGGTGGTGCGGGGAGTGCCATCGGTCGTGGCGGCATGTTGACCAAAATTCTTGCCGCTAAGCGTGCCGCACGCAGTGGCGCACATACCGCCATTGCTTCTGGACACGAGCGAGACGTGTTGTTGCGCTTATTGCAAGGGGAATCCATCGGCACCCTGCTCACAGCCCCTACATTGACTTTAGCTGCGCGCAAACAATGGTTGGCAGATCATCTACAAGTTGCTGGAAAATTGGTGCTGGACGAGGGCGCGATCAAAGCCTTGCGCGACGAGGGTAAGAGCTTGTTGCCAATTGGGGTGAAAAGCGTATTGGGTGAGTTTAAACGAGGTGCAGTGGTTGCCTGTGTGAGTGCCGAGGGGCTCACCGTTGCTCACGGACTGATTAACTACAATAGCCAAGAAGTTTGTCGTTTGGCAGGGCACGCTAGCGCGGAAATTGCCAGCTTGCTCGGCTATGGCGGTGACAGCGAGATGATTCATCGGGATAATTTGGTGGTTTTGTAGCTTACCCATAGGCATCAACCTCAGTGAAAACACAGTCTATCTGGATTAATTAGCTCATTCGTCCTGAGGTTGCTAGGAAATGAAGTGACTGGTGATAAATGCTTCTTCTTTACCCCATCAGGGTAGGATGGCTAATTCGCATGTGGATGCATAGTCCCTAGAAAGTCGTTGCTGTAGCATCCTTCATCAATTTCTTGCATCAATTATCACGCGCTTCTGCAATTTATACCCTTGCGGTAGAATGTCCGCCATGAATACACCTATTTCCCTTTCCGTTGTCATTCCCGTTTATAACGAAGAACAAGGTTTGCATACTTTGTTTAACCGTTTGTATCCCGCGCTGGACAATCTAAAAATATCTTACGAAATCGTATTTGTAAACGATGGTAGCCGTGATAAGTCGGCTGCGATTTTGCGCGAACAATTTCAACAGCGCCCCGATGTGACGCGTGTGATTTTGTTTAATGGCAATTTTGGTCAGCACATGGCGATCATGGCGGGCTTTGAACATGTCCGTGGGCAGCGCGTGGTCACGCTGGATGCCGATTTGCAAAATCCGCCCGAAGAAATCGTCAGGTTGTTGGCGAAAATGGACGAAGGTTTTGATTACATCGGCTCCATTCGCAAACAGCGCAATGATAGTTGGTGGCGGCATGTGGCGTCGCGTGCCATGAATAATTTCCGTGAGCGCATCACCCGTATCAAAATCACCGATCAAGGCTGTATGTTGCGCGCTTATGATCGCGGCATTATTGACGCAATTAATAGTTGTAAAGAGGTCAATACATTTATTCCCGCGCTGGCTTATACCTTTGCGCGTCGCCCTGCGGAAGTGGTGGTGGAACATGAAGAGCGGGCAGAGGGTGAGTCCAAGTATTCCTTGTATAGCCTGATACGACTGAATTTTGATTTGATGACGGGCTTTTCCGTCGTGCCGCTGCAATGGTTTTCGTTGACGGGCATGGTGGTATCGCTGTTCTCCGCGCTGTTTTTTGTTTTCCTCGTCGTGCGCCGCTTGATTATTGGACCAGAAGCGGAAGGCATGTTCACCTTGTTTGCGCTGCTGTTCTTTATGATCGGTATCGCATTGTTCGGTATTGGGTTGCTCGGCGAATACGTGGGACGGATTTACCAACAAGTACGGCATAGACCGCGCTATTTGGTGGAAGCGGTGCTTGAAGCGGAGAAGGGTGAAGGGGGAAGTAGGAAGTAGGAATGGCTAACCCCCTCGCCCGCTTGCGGGAGAAGGTTGGGGAGAGGGATTTTTGCAATTGCATAGGAATAACAAGATGAGTTGTGCGGTCGTTTTTGCGTATCACAATGTGGGGTATCGCTGTTTGTCGGTGTTGTTGGCGCAGGGTGTGGAGGTCACGCTGGTCGTCACCCACCGTGATAATCCCAATGAAAACATCTGGTTTGACAGCGTGGCGGAACTGGCCGCCTTGCATGGCATTCCCACCATCACGCCCGACAATCCCAATACGCCTGAAGTTGTCGCGCAGATTCGCGCTTTGCAACCCGAGTTTTTCTTCTCGTTTTACTACCGCGAAATGCTCAAGCGCGAATTGTTGGAGATCCCGACTCGTGGCGCGCTAAATATGCACGGTTCTTTATTGCCGAAATTTCGCGGGCGCGTGCCCGTGAATTGGGCGATTATTCACGGCGAAACCGAAACGGGCGCGACGCTGCATTACATGACCGAAAAGCCTGATAATGGCGATATCGTGGCGCAACAAGCCGTGCCCATTTTGCCGAATGACACCGCACATGAAGTGTTCCAGAAAACTACAGTGGCAGCAGAAATGGCGTTGTATCACGTGTTGCCCGATTTGCTTGCAGGGCGTGCCGTTGCGGTGAAACAAGATTTAAGCCAAGGCGGCTATTTCGGTGGGCGCAAAGCGGCGGATGGCATCATAGACTGGCGCAAATCTGCCACTGAAATTCACAATCTGGTGCGCGCGGTCGCCCCGCCTTACCCTGGCGCAACCAGCACCTTGGTAGGCAAACCCTTGCGAATTTTGCAAACGTTGGTCACAAAATGCACCGTCAGCGGCGAAGCACCTGCTTTTTATGTTAAAGAAAACAAGGCTTACGCGATTTGTGGGCAAGGCGTGTTGCGCGTCGTGCGATTTGAATTAGACGGCGAAGAAATTAGCGCAGTGGAATTTGCATTGCGGCACGGAGCAGCGCGCTTTCCGCTTGGGGAATAGCTTTCTAAGCGGCGCGGTTGAGTAAGTGCACATGACCCTATTCAGCCATATCGGTGGCTTGCAAATTGAAGGTCGGACGATCACGTATGTTAACGTGATGAATCCCGTAATTTTCTTGACGCTCTTTTTAATTTTTGCTCTAATGCGCCGTCAAGTCTGGCGCGTCACGGGACGCGAAACTTTTTCTCTTTAGGCTTGCCGAATTCCTAAACAGGTCGTTCAGCGACCTGTTTTACTTTGGCGAATACGCGCGGTATTTCCGTCAAAATACAATTATTTAAATACTCCCTCAAGGAAACAACATGAAAAAAGTCCTCATACTCGGCGTGAACGGTTTTATCGGTCATCATCTTTCCAACCGCATTTTGAACACCACCGATTGGGAAGTGTATGGCATGGACATGAGCACCGATCGCATCAGCGATTTGATGGGGCATGATCGCTTTCATTTCTTTGAAGGCGACATCACCATCAATAAAGAATGGGTGGAATACCACGTTAAGAAATGTGATGTCATTTTGCCGCTGGTGGCGATTGCGACCCCTTCAACTTATGTGAAACAACCGTTGCGCGTGTTTGAACTGGATTTTGAAGCGAATTTGCCGATTGTGCGCGCCGCTGTCAAATACAATAAACATCTGGTGTTCCCTTCGACTTCTGAAGTGTATGGCATGTGCCACGATGAAGAATTTGACCCTGAAAACTCTGAATTGATTTGCGGCCCGATTAACAAACCGCGCTGGATTTATTCTTGCTCCAAGCAATTGATGGATCGCGTGATTTGGGGTTATGGCATGGAAGGCTTGAACTTCACCCTGTTCCGTCCGTTTAACTGGATTGGTGCAGGCTTGGATTCGATTCATACCGCCAAAGAAGGCAGCTCCCGCGTGGTCACCCAATTTTTGGGGCATATCGTGCGCGGCGAAAATATCAGCTTGGTCGATGGCGGGATGCAAAAACGTGCGTTTACCTACATCGACGATGGCATCAGCGCGCTGATGAAAATCATCGAAAACAAAGACGGCGTAGCAACAGGCAAAATCTACAACATTGGTAACCCATCTAATAATTATGCCATTCGCGATTTAGCAGACATGATGATGAAGTTGGCAAACGAATTTCCTGAATACAAAGTTTCCGCACAAAAAGTGAAAATCGTTGAAACCACCTCAGCAGCGTATTACGGCAAAGGCTACCAAGACGTACAAAACCGCGTACCAAAAATCACCAATACCTGCGAAGAATTGAACTGGCAACCCACCGTGAATATGGCGGATACACTACGCAATATCTTTGAAGCTTATCGCGGACAAGTAGCTGAAGCGCGCAATTTGGTTAACTAAGCTCAAATAGCGCGTTCTCAAATGAACCGTCTTTCCCGCGAAGGCGGGAATCCAGTTGCTTTTACAACCCTCACGAAGCAAAACAGCTATTTTGTCCGCTTCGCGGGGGTTTTGTTTTTTGCTGGATTCCCGCCTGCGCGGGAATGACGACGTGTGTATGATGCAGTCGCCCTTAACGATAAAATAAACTCCCTAAGCTAATGAAACAACTTGCCCTAAAAATTGATGTGGACACCTATCGCGGCACACGCGAAGGTGTGCCTCGTTTGATGGAAACCTTGCAACGTCACCAAGCGGGGGCGACGTTTTTTTTCACCCTTGGCAATGACAATATGGGTCGGGCGATTTTTCGGATATTCCGCAAAGGCTATTTGAAAAAAGTCTCGCGTATGTCGGTAGTCGAGCATTACGGAATCAAAACTTTGTTATATGGCACGTTGTTGCCATCGCCGAACATCGGCAAGCGTTGCGCGGATATTTTGCGCAGCGTGCGCGATGCGGGGTTTGAAGTGGGCATTCATTGCTACGATCACATTCGTTGGCAAGATCATGTGGTCAACAAAGACGCGGCGTGGACGAAGCGCGAGTTGCAACGCGCCGTGGATGTCTACACCAAGATTTTTGGGGAATCCCCACATTGCCACGCGGCCGCAGGTTGGCAGATGAATCGCCACGCTTTGCGGTTGATGCAGCGTTTTGGTTTTGCTTACAGCTCTGATAGTCGCGGCACGGAGCCGTTTATCCCCACGTATCAGGGCGAAATCGTCGCTTGTCCGCAATTGCCGACCACCTTGCCCACGCTGGACGAATTGATTAACCGCGACGGGATTACCTTGGACAATCTCGCTGAGTATGTGCTGAATTTAACCAAAGACGCGCCCCCCAACGGACACGTCTTTACCCTACACGCCGAGTTAGAAGGCGGCAAATGGATGCCCGTGTTTGAACAATTGTTGGCAGGCTGGCGCGCGCAGGGCTATGACTTAGTGTCCATGGAACGCTACTTAACCAATCTCAATCTCGCCGCGCTTCCTCACCACGAAATCGACCTGCGTGAAGTGGATGGACGCATCGGTAAGTTGGCGGTGCAAGTGCCCAAACCGCCTGCCTATTGCTGCCCACCATGAACGCACTGATTACGGCTTTGCAACTCCAGCCGCATCCTGAAGGCGGCTGGTATCGTGAAATTTTCCGTTCGCCCACCTCACTCGACACCCCGCGAGGCAAACGCGCCGCGCTCACCACGATTTTTTACTTGTTGGGCGCGGGACAAATCAGCCGTTGGCACGTGGTGGAATCGGATGAAATTTGGCACTTTTACGCAGGCACGACCTTGGAATTATTCGCCTACGATCCCCAAACGCGCTCACTGACCACCTACCTGCTCGGCGATCTCCAATCAGGTGGGCAACCTGTCGCCATCATCCCCGCAGGCGTGTGGCAAGCCGCCCGCGTGCAGTCAGGTCACGCCCTGATGGGCTGCACCGTCGCCCCAGGATTTGAATTTAGCGACTTCCGCTTTGTCGCTGACTTGCCTGACTACGCGGGGTATTTTACGGGTGAGCTTGAGGCATATATGGCACTGTTGTAAGGGAGAAGCACTTCACGCCTTGCATCGCATCCCAATCCAGCAACCCAAAATCCAGGTTATTTCCTTACGAGTCCTAATTTCCCCCTCGCTACGCTCCCCCCTTGAAGGTTGTTCCATACTCAATATTTGGATGCTCAAGCCTTCTTCACCCACAAAACACATCCGCCAGCAGGATTGACCTTTCCCGCGACCATCTTGCAGGTGTTCGATTCTGCGATGAAATTCGCGCATGCGCCACATTTCTTTTCACCCGTTGCGTGTCCCGTGTAATGCACACTTTTCTTTGACACTTTCTTGGCGGCAGCTTCCGCAGCCATTACTGGTGAACTGAAAATTGTGAGCGGCAGCAACAAGCTGCAACCCACGACCAGTGTGCCGCGCAACATATCTCTGCGCGACATGACTGCTTCATTGAGGATAGGTTTTTTCATGTCGGTCTCCTTTTGCTTGGAACATTCCAAGTCTGGCGAATGATGTCAGCGCACGCGGCTTGGTGCTGTGCGGTGGCGCACCTAAAAACGTCGGCTTATGTGCGTTATGGCACGGAATGAAATTCGCTGTCGGCGCACTGTGCTTGTCCGCTGAAGGGAATCAGGAAAGCGCAATGAGTTCGATCACCACGCAGGACGGTTAAGTCGTCATTTTTGCGCTTCAACCAACGTCACACAAAGGAGAGATTTATGTCCAGCAGCAGCTATCAAGAACCCGTCGAAGCGTTATCCGCCGAAGCACGCGACATGCACCGCGCCATTGTTTCGCTGATGGAAGAGTTGGATGCCATCGACAGTTACAACCAGCGCGCGAGTCTGTGCAAGGACGCAGAACTCAAGAGCATTCTGGTGCACAACCGCGACGAAGAAAAAGAACATGCCGCCATGTTGCTGGAATGGATTCGGCGCAAAGATATGAAGTTTTCCAAAAAGTTGAAGGACTATTTGTTCACTGAAACTTCAATCGCGCAACAATGAAAAATTATCAGTAAAGGAGTTTGTCATGTCCGTATGGTCACACCTTCGTTTGGTCGCGTTGTCTTCCGCAGCATGGGTCAGTTTCGCGCTAGCGGCAGGTGCTGCCGACGAAGATTTTTCAACGCTGACCAAACGTCTGCAAGCCGACAAGCCAAACTTCGCGCAACGCCAACAGTCCATGCTCGCAGAACGCTACAACTTGGCGAATTTTCCCTCGCCATCTTCTGCAATGTCGCGCGGCAAGCCAGTGCAGGACGGCGTGCGTACCAAATTGCCGCGCGGGTTAACGTGGGAAAAACTCGCGGCTTTGTCGCCGCAGGAAATCAAAAACAAACAGCTTTGGCCTGCTGGATTTTTGCCGTTGCCGCACCCGCATCATGAAGTCGGCGGCATGGTGTTTCCAAAATTTCTGATCGAAGAAATCAAGCAGCAGAACGGACGTGATCTGACGCGCTTCGATCTCGATTTTGATTTGCTGGATCATTTTCTGCCCGAGTTTCCGCCCGCTATCTATCTGACCACGCGCCCCGATCTGGGCGATGTGTCGCAAGGCAAGCTGGTGACGTTGGACAACTTCAACGCGTTGTTCAAAGACATTCTTAATCCCAAACAACTCGAAGGGCTGCGCTTGCTGCTCACGCCGTTTCCGCAGCAACAATTCAATGCCACCGAGGATCGCCTCAGCTTGAAGGCTTCGCAAGGTGTGGCCTGTTTCGACTGCCACGCCAACGGCCACACCACCGCTGCCACGCACACGGTGGGCGACATCCGCCCCAACGATCACCGACATCGCATCGACACGCCGTCGTTGCGCGGCGTGAACATCCAACGCCTGTTCGGTTCGCAACGCGCGCTGAAAACGGTGGAGGACTTTACCGAGTTTGAACAGCGCGGTGCTTACTTCGACGGCATCCCGGCAGACGCGGCGCGCAAAGGCATTAACGTGCTGGAACGCGGTAGCCAGGTGCATTTCATGGCGGAGTTTCAGGCACTGCTCGACTTCCCGCCCGCGCCCAAGCTCAACCTGTTCGGCAAACTTGATCCCACCCTTGCCAGCGAAAGCGAACTGCGCGGCCAGCAAATTTTCTTCAGCAAAGGCCAATGCGCAAGCTGCCACACGCCGCCGTATTACACCGATAACAGCATGCACAATTTGCAGGTGGAACGCTTCTTCAAGCAAGTCACCCTCAATGGACGCACGGCTTCGGCGGACGGCCCGATTAAAACGTTTCCATTGCGCGGCATCAAAGATTCACCGCCTTATCTGCATGATGGCCGCTTGTTGACGCTGGCGGACACGGTGGAGTTTTTTAATCTGGTGTTGGAATTGAAATTGAGTGAGCAGGAGAAAAAAGACCTGCTGGCGTTTTTGCGGGTGCTGTAGGTCAAATCCATTAGCTCCGTCATTCCCGCGCAGGCGGGAATCCAGCAGGAAAAATAGCCCGCGAAGCGGACAAAACCTTGGTGTTGCCCCGCTACGCGGGGATTTTCTAAACAACTGGATTCCCGCCTTCGCGGGAATGACGAGTTCCGGGGCAAATAGGCAGTCCGTGTTAAACCATCATTTTTACAGGAGATCATCATGAGCAAATATCAAATCGCTGTGGTCGTCGGCAGTCTGCGCCGGGATTCGTTTAACCAGAAATTGGCCAATGCCATGATGAAATTGGCTCCGCCGGAGTTCACGTTCAAGCAGTTACAAATCGGCGACCTGCCGCTGTACAACCAGGATGATGATGCGCATCAGGCCGATGCAGTCAAACGTCTGAAGCTGGAAATCAGCAGCGCGCAAGGCGTGATGTTTGTCACGCCGGAATACAACCGTTCCATCTCCGGCGTGCTGAAGAATGCCATCGACCATGCCTCGCGTCCTTATGGAAAAAGCTCATGGGCGGGCAAGCCTGCGGGCGTGTTGGGGGCTTCGCCTGGTGCGACTGGCACCTCCATGGCGCAACAGCATTTGCGCAATATTCTGGCGACGATGGACATGCCCACACTGGGGCAACCGGAAGTGTTCATTCAGGTGAAAGACGGATTGTTTGATGAGGATGGAAACATCGGAGTTGGCAGCAAAAAGTTTTTGCAGGGCTGGATGGATGCGTATGTGGCTTGGGTGAAAAAATATTCGGCCTAATGCGGTTAGATACTGACCAGTTAAATGATGTCAAATCAATTCCAGCGGTGTCATCACTAGGTCGCTTGAACCATCAAGACTGGGTTTGGGGTTGTGGCAAACCAGATGTTCGGCATCCAGTTGTTGCAGATATTCCAGCGCGAAGGGTGGGCGCGCACAGTAGCGCAGCAAACGTTCCAGCCCTGCCTGGTCTTTCTCGTTGATGCGTACCGAGGCATCCACAGAAAACCCGCCGCCATGCACCCAGCTACCCATCACCTCACTATCGACCTTGTCAATCTGACCACGCCAGACAAATGCGCTCAAAATCCGCCGACGAACTCGTGCTTGCACCCCAGCAATCCTGGCAGCATCCAGCCCGTTCGCTGCATGAAAATCCACACCTGCCACATTGCCAGTGTCGGCGACTGGCTCTAATTCCAATTCTATTTAGAAATAGAATTTATTATCCAATTCCATCCTGCAATGCTGCGCATACGTTCAGGACTTAATTCAAAGCTTTTCAGCGCAGCTTCAAGATGTGTTTCAAGCGCCTCCATGC
>JAQTYN010000026.1 GCA_028688275.1 Gallionella sp.
CGTTCATATGCTCTTGTACCAATTGGTGATAACGTTTGACCAAGCGTGGGTCTAGCCCTGATTGTGTTTTTTAAAGTCATCGCCTATCCTGCCATTACTTCATAGACTTGTGTAGATACCTATGCCTAAGACTCCCCTCGCCCACTTGTGGGAGAGGGGCAGGGGAGAGGGTGCGCCGTAGGCGTGAATGCTATGGCATCAAGCGAGCGCATGCGCCAATTCTCGTGCTTTATCTACTACCGTGTCCCAATGTTCCGCATAACGATGTCCGCCGTCTGGCGTAATGGTGCGGCTGTCATAGTGCGGCATCAGCGCGCAGGTTTCGTGATAGTCGATCACGTCATCGTCTTCAGCCAAAAACAAATGGATAGACGTGGCGCGATGCAGGTTTTCGGCTTCGCTTTGGCAGCGCGCAAATCCCGTAATATAGTCAGCCGTCACCGTAAAAAATTCACCTGTTTTGTAATTTTCATAAGTTTTGCCGACCCGCGCCGCTACTTTTTCCGCTGGGTTCATCGAGGGATTTACCATGATGCAAGCAGCACCAAATCGCTGCGCAAAATAATGCGCCCAAAAACCGCCCAGCGAAGTGCCAATAAATATCAACCTACCGCAGTTAACCCTGAGTAAATCAGCTGAAAGTCTGGCAGGATATGGGTTTTGTCGTTAACAGAGGAGTCACCCAATGGGTGAGGCGAAACGGAAGCGGTCGAAACAGTCAGAAGCACTGAATACATGCGCAGGGGTGCAGACGGTAGCGGGTCGTGTGCAAGTGCGTTGGGAAAGTAAAAGTGCGGCGACCCCGATGGGTCAACTGGCGTACTTTATCGAGTTTCTCACCTTGACTGGTTTATGGGCGCGCTGGCTAGAAAGTTGCCCGCTGGTGTATACCAGCCACAATGCGCCGAGCAAATCCGATGTGCTTGGCACGTGGATGTTATCCATCCTGTCTGGTCACAAGCGTTATTCCCACGTCACGACGATTCGTTGCGATGGCGTTAATCCTAGCCTGTTGAATATGAATAAGGTCATCTCGGAAGACGCCCTGCGCAACGCGCTCAAGCGCATACCTGAAGACGAAGGGACGGCGTGGCTGGATACACACCTCCACGATAGCGTCGCACCGTTGCTGGACGCAGCTTGGATTCTGGATACCGACACCACCGTCAAACCGCTGTATGGCAAGCAAGAAGGTGCCGTGGTTTCCTACAACCCCAAGAAACCTGGTCGTCCTTCGCATACCTATCACACCTATCTGATGGCAGGACTGCGCCAAGTCTTGGGTGTTGAAGTCCATGCTGGAAATGAACATGTTGCCTGCCATACTCAGCCAGGGTTGCTGAAGCTACTTGACGATCTCCCCGCCACACGCAAACCCGCGCTGGTGCGCGGCGACTGTGCGTTCGGCAACAACCCATTGATGCGCGAATTGGAAGCGCGTGATCAGCCATATCTGTTCAAACTGAAGCTAACCACAAACGTTAAACGTCATATTGGACGGCTGTTCCGTGAAAACGACTGGACGAATGCAGGTCAGGGCTGGGAAGGGCGTGACAGCCGACTGGCACTCACGGGTTGGGCTGAAGCAAGGCGGGTGGTGGTACTGCGACGTCCGATTAAGGGTGAGATGTGGTAGGGGCTAGTCAACGGCAAACTAACGCGGCTCAATAAGCTACGCGCTCACCGCCTCTTTGATAAGCTCAATCATCTGTTTATTTTTCAATTGGCGTTTAAACACCACTTTGACCTCGCCGCCCAATTGGGCAAAAAACGCTTCGGCATGTTGGATTTTTTGCTTCTCGTTTTCAGCCAAGTCCCCTTCGCTTTTACCCTTGGACTCAACCACCAAATTCAACTCACTTTTGCCATCCATCCCTTTCACCATATAGACAAAATCAGGCGAATAAGTATTGCCGCCCACTAACGGAATGCGGATCGAATTTTTGGGGATTTTGGTGTAAACAATGACTTCCTGAATGCGTGCATTGATGTTTTCCAGTTCCAACTCAGAATCATAGAAAACCTCATTGAACAAATAATTATCAGGCGGGGTATCTTGACTGGACAAAACACCCACCCCCGCACTATCAATGCTTGCCAGCACTTCCCCATTTTCTTGGGTCAATTTTGTTGGATGCACCGCATTGCGGGTTTGGCGATAATTGACGGTGAATTGACCAAACACATGCGCCATCAAGTACGCATTAAAGCCTTGTTTGAGGTTGCGAATGGTCACCAAACTCAGATACGGGTTAATGTCCAATTTTCCCATCCGCAACAATTCGCCAAACACCTCATGCAGCATGGCAATCCCAAGTGCAATTTCTTTGGATAACGCGGTCAAAAATGCCTGATAACCCATCATTTTGAACGGCAAAATCTCCATTTGGATGCTGTGTTCAACGCGATAACTCGCTTGGTTTTGTTCAATCACCAAGCGTTGTTGTTGGCTCATGCTGCCTGATTTAACAAAGGCATCACGGCGTTCAATCAAATAGGCTTTGAACAGCGATTTAAAATCGTGCGCATTATCCAACTTGTATTCCAGCACCACTTTTTGGTTAATCGCCTCCCATATCGCTTTCAACTCGTCGTATTTTCCCACTCGGATGCTGGTTGTGTGTTTGGCTTTGCCGCCCGTTTTAACCTTGCCGTCTTTCAAGCCTGTGCCAAACGCCTTGGGATAGTTGGCTTTGAGCTTGTCAAAACCGCCTTCTTTGAAATCGTTGTTGCGCTTGATAATGCCATCATCGCCCAACTTTTCCAGCAAGGCATCATCGTCTGAAAATTCGGGATAAGCCTTTAACAACGCTTGAATCATCGCCTCATCCAGCTTGACTTGATTGATCTTAATCCCTGATTTATCGTTAATTTCCTGCGTCAGTTTGGCGATAAAATCCTGCTCGGTAAAGTCAACGTAATAATGCAGGTCGTGCGACTTGCTTTTATCGCGGCTCATGTATTCGTTGACGGGCAAGCGCAATCCACGTCCTACTTCTTGCAACTTGGACGTTTCGCTGCCGCTGGAACGTAATTTGCAAATTTGAAAGATATTCGGATTATCCCAACCTTCGCGCAGCGTCCATTTGGAAAAAATAAATCGCCGTGGGTTATCTAAGCTCAAAAGCGTTTCTTTGTCATGCAGAATCTCCACCATTTCTTGCTCAATGGCTTCGTCCTTATCGCTGTTATCCGCCGAAAAGTAACCGCCATGCGTGGCAGAAACGTCTTCCAACGCCTCGCGCAAATGCTGCTGATAAGCAACATCAGTTTCTTGCGCAATCAAACTTTCTAAATGTGCTTTGACCGACTGTTCAAAATACCCCCGCATTGCCCCCTCTTTGGCGCGGTAGCTTTCAATGTTGTCGATGAAGAACAAGCTCAACGGTTTAATGCGCGGGCGTTGGCTTAACAGCTCTTTTTCAATCTCAAAATGCCGCACGATGGCTTGCTGCAACATTTTGTTTTGCAAGGTTTCGGAATACGAGAACGGGTTAATCCTATCCCCTTTTTGTAGTTCCAAGCCATTGGATAACACCAGCTTGCTGCGATTAAACTCACTGACTGTTAAATCGCTCATGGCGGGATGCACCCGCGAAAAGCTGTCCTTTTTCGCCAGTTTGAAGGGTTTTTTCACCCCGTTTTCCGTCAGCTCAAAAGCAGCCTCGCTATCCAATCCCACCAACTTGAGCGTGGCATCACTCCCTTGGGCAAATTTTTCAACATGCGCCACAATGCCTTTCACCAAGTCTTGATTGAACGCATCCACCGCACTGAGCTGATACAGCAAGTTTTCAAATTGCCCGTCAAAAGTCGCGCCATAGCGCAGGGTAAATTGCGGCTTAAACTTGCGGATATTGGCAAAGGTTTTGTTATCGGTTTTGAACAAGTGCGGTTCATCAATCACCAACACGGGGCGAGTATGCGCAATGGCAGCAAACGCCATGCTGAATTGATCGAACAGGGCGACATCAAAGGATTTCGCCAAGGTAGGCGAGTTAATCATCCCCGCGTTAATCACCAGCACATGAATGGTATGGGTATTGGTGCGACTGTCGGCGCGGCAAAACTCCATAATCGCCTGCGGCATCCGCTCCTTTTTGTTCTTGTTATTCTTTTGGCTTTGCACCTCATACACTTGGATTTTTTTATCCTCATAATCCAGTTTGAAATGCTCACGCGCCGCTTCCGAACTTAAAAAGCTCACCGTCCCCGCTTTAATCGCTACACGCGGCACGACGATGATGAACTTGAATAAGCCAAAGCGTTTATTCAGCTCAAAAATGGTTTTGGTATAGGCGTAGGTTTTGCCCGTCCCCGTTTCCATAGACACATCAAAAATCAAATTTTCGGGATTTTCCAAGTGTAGCGGAGCGGTCAATCCCCCTGCTTTTTGCAAGGCGCGCAGATTGTCTTTCAGTCGCAACGCCGCCAAAGCCATCACAGGGTTTTCAACGTGCGAAGCAGGCAACGCATGACCAATCGCATCAAAGACTTGAACCACTGCATCCACCGCCGCCGTTTGGTGCGGCAAATCTCGTTCAAAATTAAAGCCTGCCATATTTACCTTATAAAAAACACTAATCCGTCAGCACCCGTCATTCCCGCGAAGGCGGGAATCCATTTACTGGGGTTAAATTCAACTTGGATTCCCGCCTTCACGGGAATGACAGCAAAGAGGTTTTCGCAGAAATGATGGCGATTCGGGGCAGTAATCCATTTCCCTAACCCTCAATCAAGCTCAAATATAAATCCTGCCAACTACTATTGGTTTCCTCAATCAATCGAATTTTCCACAGTCGATTCCATTTTTTAAGCTGCTTTTCGCGTGTAATGGCAGACAACATCTCTTCATGCACTTCGTAATAAACCAGACGATGCACTTGATATTGTTTAGAAAATCCATCCACCAAGTCTTGTTTATGTTGCCACACACGCTGAATCAAATTGCTCGTCACGCCAATATAAAGCGTACCGCGTGCTGCGTTGCTTAAAATATACACACAGGGTTGTTTCATATTTGCTGTGCCTAAAAGTAGATTGTCGTTAAAACATTACCGCCCGCATTCCCGCATTCCCGCATAGAACCCGTCATTCCCGCAAAGGCGGGAATCCATGTTGAATTTAACCTCAATAAATCACATAGAGCCAATAAAATGGATTCCCGCCTTCGCGGGAATGACGGCGAGGACGTTTTTGCTGGAGTGACCACGACAAAGTTTTTGCGCGAATGACGTTGGGATAAATTTTTGATGGGCAGTGCCATGTCAGTTAAACCGAATATCTAAGGTCAACTCTATGCCTTTGCGGTTGTTGTAGCCCTTCACCGCTTCGGTCATTTCGCGTTGGATTTTGCTATCCAGTCCCCAGCCGAACACCACCAAGCGGCTAGGGGCGAAAGCGGGGTTGTTGTCCAACTGTTCCAACACAGCAATCACCGCATCCAATGTCAAATCAGGTTCAACGAAATACAAAATTTTGCCCGCTGCGTAAGCGGTATAACCGCCCAAATCCACAGCTTCGAGCGGCGCGCCCAGTCTGATCCCGTCGCGCACTGCCCACGTCAGCAACAGACTTTGGCGGTCGGCAGCATTTAAGCTACTGGCTTCAAATAGCTCCAAGTTTTCGGTCAGCTCATCGGGCGTATCTAAATACTTGTCAAACATGGGTTGCGTGGCAAATATCTTGAATCCAAGGTCTAGTTTCTTCTCACCCCATCCCCTCCCCAACCCTCCCCTTGAAGGGGAGGGAGCGATAATTCCTTCCTCTTCAAGGGGAAGACTAGGCTGGGGATGGTGGGCTACAGTTCCTTCCTCTTCAAGGGGAAGGCTAGGCTGAGGATGGGTGGCTACAGTTCCTTCCCCTTCAAGGGGAAGGCTAGGATGGGGATGGGGTGCGGTGGAAAGAAGCGTTTCTTTTATCTTCGTCGCCGCTTTTTCAATGCGGGCTTGGGTAATGTCAAAAATCGTGGGATAACCCGCCTTGTGCGCTTCGCTTTTCGGGTCGGTCGCTTCAGCGATTTGCACGCAGATAAAACGACGATTGCCGCCGTCTTCGGCATTAAGTAGCATCACGGCGTGGGCGGTTGTGCCGCTGCCTGCGAAGAAGTCGAGGATGATGCCACTATCTACTTGCTGTACCAGTTCTTTTATCAATGAGACTGGCTTTGGAAAATCCATGATGCGCAGCCCAAAAAGAGCATCAACATCCGCCGTTCCATTTCTGGTGTACAAATCTTTCCCGACAATTGATGAACACCCAGTTTGCTCGGAAGATAAGTCTGCAACAAAGGCTTTTCTTCTAGGTCGCCCTTCTGAAATAGAAGGCCAAAGAATCCTTCTTTCTTCTACCAATTTAGCCATCGTCTTACGGTCATAACGCCAACCCATTGGCGGACATCCATAATTTATCCCCGTGGTGGGATCAACTAAATCATAGTGAAGATTTGGTCTTCGGTCAGGGGTTGCCAAACCAACCATGTTTGCACTCGTCCAATCGCCACGAGGGTCATTGTCGGGATTTGAGTATCCATTTAGATTTCGGTCAACGCCTCGAATACTGCGACCATATGCAAGTGCGTATTCATGGTCTATTGACGCACCATTTTTAGACCTATTGTCTTTGTTTTGACGACTCTTCCAAATAAAGTTGGCAACAAAATTCTCCTCCCCAAACACCTCATCACACAGTATTTTTAATTGCGCTTGTTCGTTGTCGTCGATGGAAATAAAAATCACGCCGTCGTCGCGCAGTAATTGGCGGGCGAGGTACAAACGCGGATACATAAAGGTCAGCCACGCGCTGTGACTGTTGGATTTGGCTTGGGTAAATTCTAGGATGCGGCGGGCTTCGGTTTCGTCTATGCCTGCCAACTCACTGAGTTGTGGCGCGGTAAATTTGCGGTCGTCCTGATACACAAAACCATCGCTGCCCGTGTTGTACGGCGGGTCGATGTAGATCATTTTGACTTGTTCGCTATACGCGCCCATCAGGTGCTTGAGTACGTCGAGGTTGTCGCCTTTAATCAGCAAATTTTGACTAGCGGCGTGATCGGGTTTGGCGTTGTGGGCGGCATCAGCAACCAAGCGCGTGCGAATCGCCTCATTTGCCAATAGTCGGGCGTAGGATTTGCCCAACCAATTCAGACTGTAGCCTTCTTTCGAGAGCGCAGCACCGCTGTCCTGCACAATTGCTTGCAACTTGGCGGGGATAAACGCACCGTGTTTATCAAAGCAATTGGCAAAATGTTTTTTCAAAAGCGCAAGCTGCGCTGTGTCTTGCTTGTCCTGCTGACTCATGGGTTTTTCCGTAGTATAGGTTGATACGAGATACGTAGGTCGGGTTTCAACCCGACAGCGCGTGATAAGTCGGGATAAATCCCGACCTACTTCCAAGCCTGCGTTAGCAATTCATCCAGTGCATCGGCAATACGATTTCCTTCTGGAGCAAGCGAGCCAATTTTTTCACCCAACTGATTTAAGCCTATAGAAACGATCTCTAAGGGATGCAATACGACTTCGATTTCCTCAATGGTAAATTGCGGATTCATCCGACACCCATTCAAAATATCAGAAGCCGATAACGTGCTGCGCCGTACCAGTGGCACAACCACTCTGCGCTGGTAATGGTCATAGAGCGACGACTGAACTACAACCACAAAGGGGATGCTCTGCTGCTGTCGTCCTGTATTTCGGTAAATATCAAATTGTGCCATTACAGGGTTGAATACTCATCAGCGAACGAGCCTGAGCGTTCATTAAATCCGTTCCACATACTCGCCACTAACGTAGCTTGCGCCTGCCGACTGAGTTGTTCATGCTGTATTTGCGTGATGTAGTTAGATAGCAACTTTTCTACGATGGCGGACAAGTTAGGGGTAAGTGCTTTGGCTTGAGCGACAATGTCCTCATTTAAAGTCAAATTCACGGCTCGTTTACGAATAGAATTGATAGGCAATGTGGTCATGAGAATTCCCCTTAGCGTAAATATGCGCATGATATGCGCATAAAAATATATTTGGAAGTGTTTTTAATCAATTTTGAATGCTCTTGTTGCACACGCGGTACGAAATAAGACGCATGGCTTTTTCCGTAGGATGGGTTGATACGAGATGGCGGGCGGTAATGTACTGCAAAGTGCCATATCATCCAACAAATTGTTTTCAACACACCCCAAGGAGCAAAAAATGAGCAAGCCCACGACGGCAAAAGAAATGTTTGAGGATCACCTTAATTCGCTGCGCAAATTGGCGATAGAACAGGATGTGCATCTTGCATATGGTCTTCAGTCGATAATTAAGAATGAGGTGGCGAGAGAGCCGCTTAAGCCGTGGTTGGGGCTGCGAGGGACAACGGCTAATGGACAAACCGAAGCATTAGACGAGAAAGTGGCAGAATTTATCGGGATATATCGGCTGGAGTTTTACGAAAGTTGTATTGACGCAAAATTGCAAAATGACGCGGTGATTTTTGTTCCTGGTAGGGGGTGGCTTGCCGCACCTGAAGAAATGTTGAAAAAATGGAATGCAGCAGTTAAAAAAACCAAGCTACAGGAAAAAAACCTAAAGGCGGGGCGAGAAATAGGGGCGAAAGTGCAAAAAGATAAAGCCGCCGAGGCGGAACGTGAGATGTTGAAGATAAACGCTGACTTACTTAAACACCCTGATACGGCAAGATGGAGCTTGAAGGAGCGCGCAAGCTACATTGAAAAGAAGCTGAAAGCACAAAATATCAAGCAGCCAAATGGTACGCCTTATGCCTTTTCCACTATAAAATTAAAAATCACAGGAACATGACTGACAGGCGACAGGTTTTTAATTTGTAAAAACCTGTCGCCTGAGGTTTTCACTATTCTTATCTAATTCAATACGATAGCGTCTTATTACCTCCTAAACTCAAATTTCAAATTTTTGATAAATTGGAGTTTAAGAATGACGCAAATTATCCTACGGCTTCCCGCTGTTAAATCTCAATTGGGCTTGTCCCGTTCCTCAGTTTACCTACGCATTAAACAAGGCTTGATGGTTAAACCTATCAGTCTTGGCGGTCGCAGCGTGGGTTTTTTATTAAGCGAAATCAATGCCATCAATGCCGCCCGTATTGCGGGTAAGTCCGACGACGAACTCCGCGAGTTGGTCAAGCAGTTAGAAGCAGCGCGCAAGGCGGCGTGTTAATCATGAGCGACTTTCCAAATACACATGTTCCATCGGCTGGGATTCAGAATCTATCCAAACATGGATTGATAGTCACATTGCACAATCCAAAGCGTAAGGGGTAGCCGAGATGAATAATCAATGGCTAGAAGACCTGCAATGCCTTGTTGTGCGCTTTTCACATCTGGGCATAGGGGCTGATCTTGCTTCGCTGTCTATGCTGGAAGCGTGGGGCTTGTATCGCTATTTGTCGCGTTTGGCAGGGGGATAATATGACACAGAATAGAGAGCCGCCAGCGTATCAAGAATATGCTGCGACCATGTTGGCGAATAAAAACTTTAGGTTGATGTCGTTAGAAGAGCGGGGATTGTTTTTCACCATGCGCAAGCATTTGTTGCTGGTGCGCTGGATAGCGAAGCAATCGAAAAACCTACGGGCAGGTAAACCTTACGCCACGCGTGAAGAATTTATGCTCAAAGTGGCAAGTTTGGGTTTTGATCCTGCGGAATTTGCTGATCTCTAACGCATCCGCGCTACACCGCTTTTATGCGCGAAAAGAAAACGAGGGCTTTCATGGCGTGGTGTGCTGACGATCATCGCAGGGATATCGCCATGTGATGCGTGCTTCTCGCCGCAATCGTTTACAGAATGCTTTGCCTTTGGCGATAAGATGTAAACAAAAGAAAGTGGACTGTTATAAAAGTGCGAGAGAATCCAAAAATCAGCGCGCATATTCACTCCCAGCAAATTTCTGGTGTGCCCATTGGCGAAAATAATGGACGTGGAAAAGAAAAAAGGGCTAAACATTTCTGTTTAACCCTTTGAATCTTTGGTGCGCCCGGAGCGATTCGAACGCCCGACCCCTTGGTTCGTAGCCAAGTACTCTATCCAGCTGAGCTACGGGCGCATACTGTTCAATCGGTGTTGCTGATGGAACGGGGCGCATTATATACGATAAGTCGCGTTTGGCAAGTGAAATCGTCACGACGTTTGTAATCTTGTTTGCGCGCGATTGAATGGCAGGGCGGTGAGTGGCGGGCATTTGCTGCAAAAATGCACAGGAATCTAGTCTCGCATCAAGGGTTTGCGGCATAATGGCGGTGTTTCTGCGCACTTTGACGCAGTTTTTGCAATGCAAATTTAAAATCCAATTAACTTTCAATTAGATACGTAATAAACATGACAACTGAATCCACTATTGCCCATCAGGATGAAAACCAGATTATCACCGAACGTCGCCATAAGTTGGCTGCGATTCGTCAAGCGGGCGTAGCTTTCCCGAATGATTTTAGTCGTGAACATTTGGCGCAAGACTTGCACGATCAATATGAAAGTCTGTCACATGACGAACTAGAAGCGGCACAAATTAAAGTGGCCGTGGCAGGTCGTATGATGTTAAAGCGGGTGATGGGAAAGGCAAGCTTTGCGACGATTCAGGATATGAGTGGGCGCATCCAGTTGTTTATCAGCAATAACGACACAGGCGAAGCGTTGCACAGCGAGTTCAAACATTATGACTTGGGCGATATTTTGGGTACGCAGGGGGTGTTGTTCAAAACCAAGACAGGTGAGTTGTCCATCCGCGTGGCGAATGTACGTTTGTTGACCAAAGCTTTGCGTCCTTTGCCTGAAAAATTCCACGGCTTGAGCGATCAAGAGCAAAAATATCGCCAACGCTATTTGGATTTGATCACCAATCCCGATGCGCGCAAGGTGTTTATGATGCGCACCAAAATTATCCAAGCCATTCGTGAGTTCTTTATTGGTCACGGTTATATGGAAGTGGAAACGCCGATGATGCACGCCATTCCAGGTGGCGCATCGGCAAAACCGTTTGAAACGCATCACAATGCGCTGGATATGAAGATGTATTTGCGTATCGCGCCTGAGTTGTATTTGAAACGCTTGGTAGTGGGTGGATTTGAAAAGGTTTTTGAAATCAATCGTAATTTCCGCAACGAAGGACTGTCGACGCGTCATAATCCTGAATTCACGATGTTGGAATTTTACGAAGCGTACCGTGATTATCGCTATTTGATGGACTTCAGCGAAAGTCTGTTCCGCGAAGTGGCGATGAAAGTGTTGGGAACAACGCAAATTAGCTATCAAGGTAAACCGCTGGATTTGGGTAAACCATTCCACCGTTTGACCATGGTGCAAGCGATTCAGAAATATCATCCACAATTTACGACAGAACAATTGAATGACCGCGATTTTGTGGTGAATCAATTGGAAGATTTGAAAGCCAAATACAAACCTGAAGATGGGCTGGGCGGGCTGCAATTGTCATTGTTTGAAGAATTGGCGGAAACGCTGTTGTTTGAACCGACCTTTATTATTGATTACCCCGTGGAAGTGTCGCCTTTGGCGCGCAGCAGCGACCAACATCCTGGCATCACCGAACGCTTTGAATTGTTTGTGGTGGGGCGTGAATTGGCGAATGGTTTCTCCGAGTTGAACGACGCGGAAGACCAAGCAGCGCGTTTTGATGCGCAAGTGGCGGCAAAAGATGCGGGCGACGAAGAAGCAATGTTTAAGGACAACGATTACATCCGCGCTTTGGAATATGGCTTGCCACCGACCGCAGGGCAGGGCATTGGCATTGACCGT
This sequence comes from Gallionella sp., assembly GCA_028688275.1. GTDB lineage: Bacteria > Pseudomonadota > Gammaproteobacteria > Burkholderiales > Gallionellaceae > Gallionella. The sequence goes on from JAQTYN010000026.1 coordinate 11,763, forward strand.
TTGATTATGTTGCTGACCGACAGTGCCAGCATCCGCGACGTGATTTTGTTCCCGCAAATGCGTCCAGAGGCACTCTGAGCATCCAACGATGACTGAGCTATCTACCCGTTTATTGCAGCATTACCCTATGCTCCGCGATATACCCGAAGCGGAGCGTGCGACGTTTCTGACGGGTGTACGGGTGGTGACGCTTCCCGCAGGGGCGGTAGTTTTTGATGAAAATCAGGCTTGCCAAGGTTTTCCGCTGTTGTTATCAGGCGCAATACGCGTGATTAAATGTTCAGCGAACGGGCGGGAATTGCAGTTGTATCGTGTGGTTGCGGGCGAAAGCTGTATCCTGACCAGCAGTTGTTTGCTGGGGCATACACGCTATTTGGCACGCGGCATTGCCGAGCAGGATAGCGAAATTCTATTGCTGCCTGCGGCGGCATTTTATCAATGGTTTGGTCAACACGCAGCTTTTCGAGATTATGTGTTCAAGTTGTTTTCAGAACGCTTGACTGACTTGATGGAGCTGATTTCTGCGGTGGCATTTCAAAAGCTGGATCAACGCTTGGCGGTGTTATTGATACACAAAGTCAGCCCTATCCATACCACGCACCAAGCGTTGGCGGATGAATTGGGTTGCGCGCGCGAGATTGTGAGTCGGTTATTGAAAGCCTTTGCCGAACAAGGATGGGTAAAGTTGGGACGGGAACAAGTCGAATTGACCAATCCCGTTGCCTTAAAGAAATTTTCTACGCTGTGATGGCGAATTGCGCAGGGTGCGCAGTGAATGAGGAGATGAAGGATGAGTGAACTACAAATCGCGTTGCTAATTGTCGGGCTAGGCGCGATTGCCGCCGTGTATGGCTACGGACGATGGCAGCAGCGTGAATATAGTCGCAGAATGGGTACGAAGAATAAGCACAAATCCAAGCCATTGCGCGAAGATGAGCTTGAAACCAGCATCTTCCAACCGTTGTCGGAAAAGTTGCAACCGCTTTCTGAAAAATTGGCGCAGAGTAAATTCGCGCATCAATTAGAGCATTGGCTGGAGCATCCGTTGGTAAAAGAAGAAGCCGAATTTCAGGCAGCGGATGCGCAGACCGCTGAATCCGTGGTGGAATCAACCGTTGAACCAGTCCCATCTACTCCCGCACCCGCAGTGGATACTTGTCAGTTATTCAATGAACGCAGTGATTATGTCGTGGAAATTCATTTGAAATATCCTGGTACCGCCGCGTTGTTGAGTGCGCTCTGGCCATGCAAATTTGATTTTGGCAAACCTTTGCAAGTCTGTGGCCTGACCGAAAATGCGCCCCATTGGGAACGTGTGATTCCAGAAAGTGCAGTTTTTTATACTCAATTTCGGATTGCCTTGCAGATGCTAGATCGGGGCGGCGTATTGAGTGCGCTCAAAATGGCGAGTTTTATGGAATTGATGCGCGGCATGGAAAGAACATTGTCCGCTGAATTTGTCTTTCCCGATGTCCAAGCGCGTCTGGAAGAAGCCCATGAATTGGATAAGCTCTGTGTGGAAGTCGATAAGATGGTGGGGATTAACCTCATGCCTTTGGATGGTCGCATGTTGTTTGGCGCGCAGATTGCGCAAGCGGCGGCGGCTGAAAATATGTCTTTGGAAGCCGACGGGGCATTTCATTTGCTCAATATCCAAGGTCAAAGTTTGTTTAGTTTGATTAACCAACACAATGAGTTATTCCAATATCACACGCTGCAAGATCTGAAAACCGCAGGTGTTACCCTGTTGTTGGATGTGCCGCGTGCCAGCGATCCCTTGGGTCAATTTGATTTGATGCTGAACTTGGCATTGGAACTATCCAATCAGCTCGATGTGAGCTTGGTCGATGATTATCGTATGCCCTTGGATGAAGCAGGTTTGGATGCGATCCGTACGCAATTAGCATTAGTCGAAACCATGATGTTCGAACATGGCATCACCCCTGGCAGCGCGTACGCCAAACGGTTGTTTGATTAGGAGGCACTGATTTATGCGTCATCCCCGCGAAGAGCCAGCCCTCGAATGCTTTCGTCGGGGGCTGCGATCTAGTTCTTTATGTTTTAACTGGATTCCTTCTTTCGCAGGAATGACGAAATCTGAATAAATCAGCGTCAATAGTGGAAAAATCTTTGCACCGTCTTGCTTTAACTCCCCTCGCCCACAGGTGGGAGAGGGGCAGGGGGAGAGGGAGTCGTCACATTTAACCTCACAAAATCATTATGCTAGACTTATTCAGCCACGCCATTGACCAAGCTCGCACCGAAATTACCCATTTACGCGCCGAGCTTGAGCAACACAACCACCGCTATTACGTCCTAGACGATCCTACAATTTCCGACGCGGAATACGACCAGTTATTCCGTAACCTGCAAGCCCTCGAAGCGCAATACCCCGAACTGCTGACCCCTGACAGCCCGACGCAACGCGTGGGCAGCAAACCCGTTTCCGCTTTTGCCGAAGTGCAGCACCGCACGGCGATGTTGTCGTTAAACAACGCCTTTAGCGACGGCGAAGTGCTGGCGTTTGATGCGCGCATCCGTGAAGCCTTGGGCGTGGATGAAGTCGAATACGCGGTTGAACCGAAATTTGACGGCTTGGCGATTACCTTAACTTACCAAAATGGCGTGTTTGTGCAAGGTGCGACGCGGGGCGATGGTGCGACGGGCGAAGAAGTGACGGAAAATCTGCGCACCGTGCGAGCGATTCCGTTGCGTCTAGATGCGCCGTCCCCCCTCACTATCGAGCCAGCTCCCACCCCCGTTCGCCCTGAGCTTGTCGAAGGGCAGGGTACTTCATCAGTTCATGCTTCGACCGCTCATGCTTCGACAGGCTCAGCACGAGCGGTGGATTTTTTGGAAGTCCGTGGCGAAGTGCTGATGTTCAAAGCCGATTTCGCCAAACTCAACGCCGCGCAGCAAGACAAAGGTGAAAAAGCCTTTGCCAATCCGCGCAATGCGGCGGCGGGGTCGTTGCGGCAATTGGATTCGCGCATCACCGCCAAACGCCGTTTGAGCTTTTTCGCTTATGGCGTGGGCTTGTGCGACGGCGCGATTTTGCCTACCCAACACGCCGCGCAAATGGCATGGTTGAAAACTTTAGGCTTGCCTGTGACGGACTTATGCCGCGTGGTGCGGGGCGCGCAAGGGCTGTTGGACTATTACCGCGACATTGGCGAACAGCGCGCCAGCTTGCCATTCGACATCGACGGCGTGGTCTATAAAGTCAACGACCTCGCACAACAAGCGCAATTAGGCTTTGTGTCCCGCGCCCCGCGCTGGGCAATTGCGCATAAATTCCCCGCTGAAGAAGCCGAAACCACTTTGTTAGCGATTGACGTACAAGTCGGACGCACAGGCGCGATTACCCCCGTGGCGCGCCTTAGTCCCGTGCAAGTCGGCGGCGTGGTCGTCACCAACGCCACCTTGCACAACGAAGACGAAATTCGCCGCAAAGACATCCACATCGGCGACACCGTGATCGTGCGGCGGGCGGGCGATGTGATTCCCGAAGTCGCCCGCGTGGTGTTGGAAAAACGCCCCGCCGATGCCGTGCAATTCGTTATGCCCACGCACTGCGAATGCGGCGCGCACCTCGCCAAACAAGCCGACGAAGCCGTGTGGCGATGCACGGGCGGCTTGTCCTGCGCCGCGCAACGCAAAGAAGCCCTGCGCCATTTCGCCAGCCGCCGCGCCATGAACATCGAAGGCTTGGGTGACAAACTGGTAGAACAATTGGTCGATGAAGCGCGCATCCACACCCCCGCCGACATCTACACCCTCAGCCTAGACGCACTCATCACCCTGCCGCGCATGGGCGAAAAATCCGCGCAAAACCTGCTTGCCGCCATAGCCCACAGCCGCGCAACAACGTTGGCGCGCTTTATCTTCGCCCTCGGCATCCGCAACGTCGGCGAATCCACCGCTAAAGATTTGGCACAACACTTCGGCACGCTGGACGCGTTGCTCGAAGCCAACTTCGACCGCCTCCAACAAGTCCGCGATGTCGGCCCCATCGTCGCCCAAAGCATGGTGGATTTTTTAGCCGAAAACCATAACCGCGCCGTCATCGACCAACTTCGCCAACACGTCGCGTGGCAAGAACAAACCGTCGCCGAACATTTGCCCTTAAGCGGCTTAACCTTCGTCCTAACTGGCACACTCCCGACCCTCACCCGCGACGAAGCCAAAGCCAAACTCGAAGCCCTAGGCGCAAAAGTCAGCGGCAGCGTCTCGAAAAAAACCCATTACGTCGTCGCAGGGGAAGACGCGGGCAGCAAGTTGGAAAAAGCGCAGGCGTTGGGGGTGGCCGTGTTGGATGAGGCTGGGTTGGTGGGGATGTTATCAGGGGGAAATCTTGAATAAAATGAAACTGAAATTTTTTTGTTTTAAGGGGTTGCCATGAAAGAGGGAATCGGACTTATGTTAATGGGATTATGCGCATTACTGCTTGGATTTATAAATGACCTCTTTCAGATAGACCTCGTACTGTTGTGCATTTTTTTGGTGGCGTTTACGACATACCTTCATCATCAACATCAAGGTGGAAGTACTTATCGTGTCGTTCCATTAACTATTTTTTATTTATGGGCAAGATTACATTTGCCTTCCAAGCCTCCTTTAGTGGCAGAATTGTTTAGTCTTTTTGGATGCGCACTCTTTTTCTATGGGTTGTATTATTTCTTGCAAAGAAAACAAGCGAGTTAGCTCGGTAGGGCGCAATCATTATTGCGCAGTATGTTTCAACTATTTGAAATTAAAGGAATTAGCTCGTAGGTTGGGTTGAGTGTCAGCGAAGCCCAACAAACTTAACGTACCACGTGGTAAACGTTGGGCTTCGTGCCTCAGCCCAACCTACCAACGACAAAAAGGTTAAACAATGGATTGGGAACAAATTGCATGGCTAACGGGAGGGCTTGTGATTGTGGTGCAATCTTTGCGCTTTCTTCATAAACAATCTCGACTCACCCAATCAGAACGCGAAGCCTTGTTGGGTTTTGATTTATCGAGGCTGTCAGCCGAAGAACGTGAAAAAATGGTGAATTATCATCTCGGTCCCAAGCATTTTGGGGTCTCCGTACTTCGCATTGTAGGCTTGCTCGGACTGGTTTTAGTCGCGATATATTTGAAAACCCCGTAGGGTAGAAAGCTGCGCGCATTCAGTATTTTCATTTTAAATTCAGGTGGATGCGCGTTGCTTATCCACCCTATAGTATCCTATTGATTATCAATAACTTTTTGTGAAAATATGACACATCCCACCGCACAAAATAATCTGTTACTCGATATTCGCCAACTGATTGCACACGCCCAGCAACGTGCCGCTGCTGCCGTGAATGCGGAACTGACGTTGTTGTATTGGCAGATTGGGAAACGTATTCAGCACGAGGTGTTGCAAGGTCAACGTGCAGAATATGGCAAACAAATGATAACCAAGCTCGCGGAGCAACTGACGACTGACTACGGGAAGGGGTGGAGTGAGAAACAATTGCGACATTGTTTACGCCTCGCGGAGGTTTTTGCCGATGAAGCAATTTTCTCCACAGTGCGGAGAAAATTGAGTTGGAGTCATATCAAGATGTTGTTGTCCCTCGAAGACTCCTTAAAACGCGATTTTTATATTGAAATTGCGCACCTCGAAGGATGGTCTTCGCGCCAACTGCAAAGCCGCATTCAATCCATGTTGTATGAGCGCACAGCGATTTCCAAAAAACCCGAAGAGACCATACAGCAAGACCTCGTGGCGTTGCGCAGTGAAGGAAAGTTCAGCCCAGACTTGGCTTTTCGCGATCCCTATTTGCTGGATTTTTTGGGGCTTGCCGATACCTACAGCGAAAAAGACCTTGAATCCAGCATCCTTGCGGAAATGCAACGTTTTATCACCGAACTGGGTAGTGATTTTGCCTTTATGGCGCGGCAAAAACGCATCACGATAGACCAGCACGATTACTACATTGACCTGTTGTTTTACCACCGCCGCCTGAAATGTTTGGTCGCCATTGACCTTAAAATCGGCGAATTTGAAGCAGCTTATAAAGGGCAAATGGAGCTGTATTTGCGTTATTTGGAAAAATACGAGCAGCTCGATGGCGAAAATACGCCAATTGGGTTAATCCTGTGTACGGGCAAAAATCAAGAACACGTTGAACTGCTCCAACTCGACAAAAGCAACATCCGCGTCGCCGATTACCTCACGTTGCTCCCGCCCAAAGCGGTGCTGGTTGCCAAACTGCATCGCTCCATTGAAATGGCGCGGCAGCGGTTGGGGCAAGTGGATGAGGTGTAGTGGGGTGCGCATGAGCAGTCTTTATTGCGCCCAAACTTATTACGTTGAGATTCAATCATGACCAAACTCTCCCGATTTCGCTTGTGGTTCAATGGCATCGCTTGCGCACTGATTGTGCTGGTGTGTCTGCCGATTGCGGTTGAGTTGGCAATGGAATTGGGGAAATTGCCGCCACCCAAGCCCAACGATCCTGATGCGGGAAAAGCTTTGTGGATTTATGGTATTGGCATCATCGGCAGTGGATTATTGGGCGTGGCCGCCTTGTTCAGCTTGATCCGTACCCTCAAATTGTGGCGAGAAAAGTCTTAAAGGAACGTTGATTCAATCTTCCATTCGTGGTGAGCCTGTCGAACCATGAACGGAAGATTAAATAAAATCAATGTATTAAATCCACTCATCCTTCGACCGTTCGACAAGCTCACGGCTTAGGACGAACGGATTTAATCTGCGGCTCGTTAACTTTCTCTGCCGACGTTGCCCGTATGCAATACGGGATTGTTGTACAAAAAACTTCCCGTATTGCATACGGGCTACGGGAGCTTTTATGACCAAAGAATCCAAACATAAAATTTATATTACGTTGATGTGGGCAAGCCTGATGACCTTGTCTTTGGCAATGCCGCATGTGGGTTTTATGTTGTATTTGGTCGTGATTCCCTTGTCAATTTGGACGTTGTATAGCCTTTACCTTAGCGTGCGCAAACCTGAACTGCGCGCCAATCAACTGACCCGCGTGTCGATTTGGCTGCTTGCTGTGGCGTTGGTGGTGGGCATTCATTACTTTCGCCATATCACCACGCGGCAAAGCGCGGATGAAGTAGTCGCCGCCATCAAAAGCTATACGGCGACGCATGGGCTATGTCCCGTTACGTTGGATGACGTGGGTTTCAGTCAGGAGCAACTACAGGACTCGCTGGGAATGGCTGGTTATGGCTGTGATGATGGAAACCCGCATTTTTTCTACAAAGTAACCTACATTGTTTTCGATACCTATAGCTACGATTTCAGCAAGGGTGTGTGGAAATATCGCGGTTAAGGAAATGCTGATGTATTTGGATTTCGTTATTGCTATGGATGCAGGAATCCTGTTAAATCAAACAACTGGATCCCCGCCTTCGCGAGGATGACGAATAATAAAGTGTAGTGTCAATCCACCCATCCCTCATCTTTAGCTTTTAACTGCTTTTATCCCATGTCTATCGAAACATCGCTGGTCACCCAAAATCGCCTTGCACAATTTGCTGCGCGTTTTGAAGCGCGGGAGGATGGTTCGCTGATTTATTTTCATCCTGATGGGCGGGAGGGACTGCCGTGTTCACAGGCGGAAGCGGCGCAGTTAATCGTGGAATTTGAGCAAACCCATCAGCGTTCGTTACGCGGTGTCGTTTTCTGGGTCATCGCCAGCGGGCTGATATTGGGCATGCTGGAGGCAAGCGGCGTGGCGATATTGCCGCGTTGGGGGCAATACGCGATTTTTCTGGCACCGCTACCTTTTGTTTGGCGCGAGTGGTATCACGCTAAATTGCGCCCCTTGTTGTTTTTGGAGGGGCGCGTTCCTGTCGCCCCTTCTCGCACTGTTGCGCGCGCCCGCCTCACTCGCCTCGCGGCGTTGCCTGCCAGTTTAATGGTCACCATGCTTTTGCCTGCGGCGGGGTTGACTTATTACGCCGCGCAAACAGGCTGGGAAATTAGCCACGCGCTGATTGTTGGCAGTAATTTGCTACTGGCAGCCGCGTGGGTGATGGCGCGCTGGACACGCAGCGTTGGATTGCGTTGATAAGAAGCTCACCGTCGGTACGACAAATTCGTATAATTGCCACTTTAGATATTTGCCTAAGGAGGTGCTGATTTATTCGGTTTTGTCGTTTTTGCTGAAGCAAAAACACTTTTGTATCAATGAACTGGATTCCGACCTTCGTCGGAATGACGAATAAATCAGTGCCTCCCTAACGCTCGTCTTGACAAGCAATAGTCGTCACATGCATTCACCTTCAAACTAAACACTCTTGAAAAATCCTATGAAAAAAATCACTAAAGCCGTTTTCCCCGTTGCGGGCATGGGCAGTCGTTTTCTCCCTGCCACCAAAGCCAGTCCCAAAGAGATGATGGCAGTCGTCGATAAGCCTTTGATTCAATACGCTGTGGAAGAAGCGGTTGCCGCAGGTATCACCGATATGGTGTTTATCACGGGGCGCAACAAGCGCGCGATTGAAGATCATTTCGATAAAGCTTACGAGTTGGAAGCCGAGCTGGAAATGCGTAATAAGACTGAGTTATTGCGCATTGTGCGAGAGGTGATCCCCTCTCATGTCAACTGTATCTATATTCGTCAATCTGCGCCGCTGGGTTTAGGGCATGCGGTATTGTGTGCCAAACCTGTGATTCAAGATGAACCGTTTGCCGTGATTTTGGCGGATGATTTAATCGACGGCAAAACCGCCATTGTGAAACAAATGGTCGATGTGTTTAATCGCCAACGCTGCTCGATTTTAGGCGTGCAAAATGTGCCGCGTGACCAAACAGGGCAATACGGTATTGTCAGTACCACCCCGCTGGTGACCGATTTGGAGGAGGTCAACGGTATTGTCGAAAAGCCCGATCCTAAAGATGCCCCTTCAACCTTGGCGGTGGTCGGTCGCTACGTGTTGACCGCCAGAATTTTCCATCATTTAGAAAATGTTCGCGCAGGGGCGGGCGGTGAAATCCAACTTACCGATGGCTTAGCGGCACTGATGCAAGAAGAACGCATGTTGGCATATCGCTTTGAAGGGACGCGCTATGATTGCGGCTCTAAATTGGGCTATTTGCAAGCCAGTGTCGCGTTAGGGCTGCAACACCCCGAAGTCAAAGCAGAATTTGCGGCGTATTTGAAGGCGTTGAAGTTGGAGATGTAGGAGCTACCGTGTCCAGCTTCACAATCTGCTATTCAAACCCCTGTTTGTTGTAGTAGAATTCTCTCCGAATTTTACCCCCCTCATCTAATACCCTCGCTATATCGGCATTTCCGTCGGTATCGTGAATTTACCTAAAGGAAATGCCATGAAACGCCACGCCTCGATGAACCGTGTTTACCGTTTGATTTGGAGCCAAGTGTTGAACACTTGGGTGTGCTGTGCGGAGAATGCGAAGGGGCATGGTAAATCCATTTCGGGGCGCAAGTTAATCGCGGCGGCGTTGGCATTGATGGGCGGGGTATTTTTAACGCCGTTGGCGATGGCAGGACCTGTGGGCGGGCAAGTGAGTGCGGGTGCGGGAACGATTTCGCAAACAGGGGTTAACACCACCATCACCCAAAACACCGCCAATCTTGCCATCAATTGGCAAGACTTTAGCATCGGTGCCAACGAATCCGTGCGCTTTATCCAGCCTAGCACCATGTCGGTCGCCCTCAATCGCGTGACGGGGCAAAATCCCAGTCAGATTCTCGGTAGCCTCAGTGCCAACGGGCAAGTGTTTGTACTCAATCCCAACGGCGTGTTGTTCGGCAGCAGCGCACAAGTCAACGTCGGCGGCCTAGTCGCCTCCACATTGAACCTCAGCGATGCTGATTTAATGGCAGGAAACTACAGTTTTGGCACCCCCTCTCCCGCAAGCGGGAGAGGGGCGGTGGTCAACCAAGGTCACTTGACCGCCGCACCAGGCGGCTACATCGCCCTACTCGCCCCTGAGGTACGCAACGAAGGCGTAATCTCCGCCACCCTAGGCACCGCTTTACTCGCCGCAGGTGACAAAGTGACGCTGAACCTCAACAACGGCTCACTGCTTTCCTACAGCATAGACCAAGGCGCACTCCAAGCCCTAGCCGACAACAAACAACTGATCCAAGCCGACGGCGGGCGGGTGTTTATGTCCGCCAAAGCCGCTGATGCCCTCAGCAGCGCGGTAGTCAACAACACAGGCATCATCCAAGCTCGCACCATACAAAACGTCGGCGGCGTGATTAAGCTCATGGGCGATATGCAAGTCGGCACGGTCAATGTCGGTGGCACATTGGATGCTTCTGTACTCCCCTCGCCCGCAGGAGTGAGAGGGGCTGGGGGAGCGGGCGGCGGTTTTATCGAAACCTCCGCCGCTCACGTCAAAGTCGCTAATGACGCACACATCACCACCGCTGCGCCAAATGGACTGGCGGGGACGTGGTTGATTGATCCTGTGGATTTCACCATCGCCGCTGTAGGCGGAGATATAACGGGGGCGGCGTTAAGCACCAACTTGCTCACCACAGGGGTGACGATTTACAGTACCCAAGGTCTAGTCAATACCCTCACGGGCTTGGGTGATGTAAATGTCAACGATGCCGTGAGTTGGTCAGCCAATCAATTGGTCTTGAATGCACAACGCAACATCAATATCAACGCCAACTTAAACGGTTCAGGCACTGCCAGCCTCGCATTAGAGTATGGGCAATCGCCTCTCGGCACAGGCAATTATTTTTTAAACAACGGCGCGAAAGTGAATTTGCCTGCGGGGCAAAATTTTAGCACTACACTGGGTTTGGGTGGGGCGACGACGGTCTACACTGTCATCACTGCGCTGGGCGTGGCGGCAGATGCGACCGTTGCGCCAGGCACGATGAGCCTGCAAGGCATGAATACCGCACTTGCGGGCAACTATGTGTTGGGTGGGGACATAGTTGCCTCACCAACCAGCACTTGGAATTCGGATGGCGCGGTTGTACCTACTTATGCAGGTTTTACGCCAATTAGCAACGGAGCGACTCAATTCACAGGCACTTTTAATGGCTTGGGGCATACCATTTCCAATCTAGTCATCAATCGCCCAACGACTGACTATGTGGGGTTATTTGGTTCTGTCGGCACGGGTTCGGTGATAAGCAATGTGGGGTTGGTCGGCAACAGCGTCAGTGGGTCTTTCCGTGTGGGCGGGTTGGCGGGGTGGAACTTTGGTTCAATAACTGGCAGTTATGCTACAGGTAGCGTGAGTGGGCTTGGGTCTTTTATCGGCGGGCTGGTGGGCTTCAACTCTGGTACAGTCAGTAACAGCTATGCCACGGGTAATGTGAGTGGGAGTAGCAGTGTTGGTGGGTTGGTGGGAAACAACAGCAATATAGTCAGCAACAGTTATGCCACGGGTAATGTGAGTGGGAGTAGCAGTGTTGGCGGGTTGGTGGGAAACAACAGCAATATAGTCAGCAACAGTTATGCCACAGGTAGCGTGAGTGGAACTGACAGTTTTGGCGGGCTGGTGGGGCGGAACAACAGTTATGGCACAATCAGCAACAGCTATGCCGTGGGCAGTGTGGGTGGCCTAATTGGGATTGTCAATGTCGGCGGGTTGATCGGGTTAAACTACGGTACAGTCAGTAACAGCTATGCCATGGGTAACGTGAATGGGAACTTCGTTGGCGGGCTGGTGGGAAGGAACTACGGCACAATTAGCAACAGTTATGCTACGGGTAACGTGAGTGGAACCCGTTCTGGCGGGTTGGTGGGGCAGAGCTTTGGTTCTGTCAGTAACAGCTATGCGACGGGTAGTGTGAGTGGGACTCTTTTTGTTGGTGGGCTGCTGGCGTACAACGGCGGCACAATCAGCAACAGCTATGCCACGGGTAGCGTAAGTGGGACTAGCAATGTCGGCGGGCTGGTGGGGCGAAACTACGGCACTGGTACGGTCAGCAATAGCTATGCGACGGGTAGTGTGAGTGGATCTACCTATGTCGGCGGGCTGGTGGGGAATAACTTAAGTACAGTCAGCAACAGCTTTTGGGATACTGCCACTTCAGGACAAACCATTGGTATCGGTGGTCTAGGTGCGCTACAAACAGGCGCGACAGGTCTTACCTCCACCCCCACCACCAACAACATGCACTTGCAAGCCAACTTCACCGCCGCTACACCTGCCAACGGCAACGTCAATCCCGCTTGGGATTTTGCCAATACTTGGGTGATGTATGAGGGACATACCGCACCTTTGCTGCGTTCTTTTATGACTTCAATTACCATCGGCGATGCAATCAAAACGTATGATGGTCAAGTTGCGGGTAATAGTGCCTTTGGCGTGCCTGTGAGCAATATTTTTGGCACACTCAACTACACGGGTACGGCTGTGGGTGCTGTTAATGTGGGTGCTTACACCGTTGCCAATTTGAGTGGGCTGTATTCCAATCAGCAGGGATACATTATCAACTATGCCAACTCAGGCACGACGTTAACTATCAATCCCGCCAGTGTGAGCATAACAGCTTCGAGAGTTTATGACGGGACTAGCAATATCGCCACGAATCTATTCACGCTAAGTGGCTTAGTGGGGACTGAAACACTGGCTTTGACAGGTACAGGGACACTTGCCAATAAGAATGCGGGCATCGAATCGGTTGTGTTAGGTTCGCTTGCACTGGGCAATGGTACGGGATTAGCCAGCAATTACACGTTTACGGGCGGTACACAAACTGCCAATGTCAGCCAACTCGCCAGCGTGGCATGGACAGGTGGTGCCAGCGGAAATTGGTCTAACGCCGCCAACTGGGCAGGTAATGCCATTCCAGACTTTGCCAACGTGGCAGCGGTGACCATCCCGACAGGCAGTAATGTCATTTATGATGCGGGCATGACCAGTCCAACGACGCTGGCGACCCTGACCAGCAGCGGTAGCTTGACGATGGCAGCGGGTACACTCAATACCAGCGGCAACGTCGTGACCGCAGGTTATCAACAAACAGGTGGCACATTAAATGTGGGTAATAATCTCATTGTTAGCACCAATGGCGTGATTAGCTTGGGTAATATCAATGTATCAGGCAACTTGACTATCAATTCGCTGGGGGGGGCAATCACACAAGGCACTGGCACCGCACTGACGGTGGCGGGCACCAGTATGCTGACGACAGACAACGGCGTGACCAAATATGGGGTCATTCTAAACAATGCAGGCAATGACTTTGGTGGCATGGTCACGGCGATCGGAAAGGGTATCAGCCTCAGTGACTTGAATACCCTAAATGTCACGCTCGCTGATATTGGCTCAACTGTACTAACTTCAGTGGGTAATCTCACTACCAGAGGTGATGTTCTAGGTAATCTTACCACTCAAACCACAGGGGTAGGCAGCAGCACTGAGTTTGGCAGAAGTACGATAAGCGGCAATCTATCGAGTAGCAGTTTAGGCACCATTACCCAAAATACCGCTGGTCTCAGTGTTGCAGGTAGCACTACCCTCAGTAGTTCGGTAGTCAATCTAGCGAATTCAGTGTCTAATGATTTTGTTGGCGCGGTGTCTGCAACGGGTTCAGCTGTCGCTTTGCTGGACGGCATAGGGGGATTGCAACTGGGCACTATCACTCTCACGGGCAATCTAACGACTCGGTCACGTGACGGTGCGATTACCCAGGCGACGGGTACAAGTATGAACGTTTTGGGAACGAGTACGCTAATCGCTGATAATAACTTGGCTGGTACCAACAATGTCAAATACGCCATCACGCTGGCAAATGCGGGCAATGATTTCAAAGGTAATGTCAGTGCCATGGGCAACGGCATCACTCTAACGGATGCCAATGCGTTGAGTGTGGCTGTGACCGATATAGGCAATACCAGCCTAACGACGGGGGGTAACCTCACCGCTTCGAGCAACACCACTGGTATTTTGACCACCACTCAAACGGCAGGCTACACTCAGTTCGGGACAAGCAACATAGGTGGCAGCTTAGTGGCGACCAGTCCTGTTAGCGTAACGCGCGTCGCGGGAAATATCATCACCGTGGCCAACAGTCCAACGACGACTAGCAATCCCAACGTGACCATCAATGGCGTGGTGGGAGTGCCGATTCCATAATGAGTTCAGTATTACCTATCACAAGCCGATCAGGCAGACTTTGCCTGCTGAGTACTCTTGCTTGGTTCTTACTCAGTCATTTTTCCATTGCCCACGCCGCGCCACCTGATGCGGCGGGGCAGGCGATGCGTGAAATGCAGAAGCAGCCTGATCTGAGTCCTCCCAAAGAGACGGTTCCTTTTCACGTAGAAGGAGATGCAGCACCTGATACCACGGATGCTAATGCAGTACGCATTCTGATTAAGTCTGTAAGGGTGTCGGGTAGTCGAGCTTATTCTGAGGGTGAGTTGGCGGCGATGCTTACCGACTTGCTGGGTGAGGAACACACCTTAGCAGAATGGGAAGCGGGTGCCACACGCATTACCGCGTGGTATCGCCAGCATGGCTATGTCGTGGCACGCGCTTATTTACCCGCGCAAGAGATCAAAGACGGTGTATTGCGCATCAATGTACTCGAAGGTGAAATTGGTCAAGTGCAGATCAATAATCAAGCGCGCTTGTTTGATCTTTATGCCAACGATTATGTGCGTAAACTCCAAGCGGGGGATGCTTTGCAAGCCGCGCCTGTGGATCGTACTTTATTGTTGTTAAATGACACCCCTGGTATCGGTAGTGCACGCGCGAGCTTGCAACCAGGCGCGAGTGTGGGTACGTCGGATCTTATTATTGAGCTGGATCCCGCTGTGCTCTATAACGCTAATGTCGAATTGGACAATTACGGTAGTCGCTACACAGGAGAGCAACGCTTGGGTGGGGCATTGGCGTTCAATAGTCCGCTCAAACGGGGCGACCAGCTCACGTTACGGGCGTTGGTCAGCGATCAAAATATGAGCTACACCCGTCTTGCCTATCAACTCCCAATTGGCGGGGATGGGCTCAAAGTAGGGTGGGCTTATTCCAATACCCGTTATTATTTGGGTAAAGAATTCGCCACACTAAAAGCGCATGGCATGGCAACGAGTACCAGTTTGTACGCCACTTATCCGTTTATCCGTAGCCAGCTCGCCAGCTTATACGGCACTTTGACGTGGGAGAGCAAAGAGTTAGTGGATCAAACGGATGTGCCTTTAACGACTGCTAGTAAACAAGTGCGACTGTTCAACCTAGGCGTGATGGGTAAGCGTCAGGATAGCGTGGGAGGGGGGGGCATCACGGTAGCCGATGCGTCGCTGGTGTCAGGCGAATTAAGTATGGATGGCGTTTCGCGCATTATTGACGCATTCTCCGCACGTAGCAATGGCATGTACACCAAACTGTCGTATAACCTCAATCGCTTGCAACAGCTCTCGCATAATCAAACGCTGTCGGTGAGTTTCTCTGGACAACAAGCGAATACTAACCTCAACTCCTCTGAAAAATTCTCCTTGGGAGGCGTGAATGGTGTGCGCGCCTATCCACAAGGTGAAGGCGTGGGCGACGAAGGTTGGATGGCCAATGTCGAAGTGCGCCATAACCTGCTGGATCAGCTGCAAGGCGTGGTATTTTACGACCAAGGTGAAGTCACGATAAACCGTACGCCATTCACCAAAACCGCTAATGTCCGCCGCATAGGTGGGGGAGGCTTGGGCTTGAATGCCCAATATGGCGAGCTACAATTCAAAACCTCATTGGCATGGCGCACCAGTGGCGGACAACCGCTGGCTGAACCCGCCTCGCTCAATCGCAATCCACGGTTGTGGTTGCAAATCAGCGGGCAGTTTTAATTCACCTGCTGCGAAATAGGACTTAATTTAAGGAGTCATTGCTATGCCCAAATTTGTTGGTGTTACAGGTTTGCCCAGAGCAGGTTCGACGTTGTTATGTCAATTACTCGCTCAACATCCAGAAATTAAGTGTGAAGGGCATAGCTCGCCGTTATGCAATACCTTGTTGGGCATACGCCGCATGATGAGCGACGATACGTTCTTTTTGGCTCAATTAGATAATAGTTTTGAAAGCAGCTACGCGCATTTAACGTCTGCCATGCAGGGATTTTTGCGTGGCTGGAATCAAGATTGTCAACAAGCCGTGGTGGTGGATAAAAACCGCGCGTGGCTACATGCTGTGGAATTGTTGCTACATATTGAACCTGAAGCCAAGCTGATTGTGTGTATCCGTGAGTTAGGACAGATTTACGGTTCGATAGAGGCGCAGCATCAACGCACGATTTTGCTGGATTTTATTGATCATTTAGCGGATTTTGATCGATTCGGACGGGCGGATATTTTATTTGCCAAAGACAAAGCGATAGGTGCGCCGCTGATTTCACTTCATGCGGTATTAGATTTGCCCAAGCATGTGCAAGAACGCCTGTACTTTGTGCGTTTTGAAGATATGATGGAACAGCCCGCCGCCTGTATGTCGCATATTTACGCTTGGTTAGGGCTATCGCCTTTTGAAATTGATCCGAATAATCTCAAGGTGGGCATACAGGAGAGCGATAGTCATTACCATCACAAATACCGCCACACACAGCATACTCACATCGCGAAACCCAGCAAGCATGAGTTTTCTGGGCGCATTCAAGCGCAAATCGAAACCGCTTACGCGTGGTTTTATCAGCTCTACTACCCCACCAAACGCTAATTTTTAAATCTCAACTCAGTGTTAGTTGTGGCAGGGCTGATGTGGCGTATCTGAATCGCTGGATATCGTAAAAATCTGGGATAATGGCGTGTGTCCCGTTCGTACTGTATTGATTTATGCTCTCTCCTCAAGAAACGCTACAACAAGCTGACCTGCTCTTTTCTGCCGAGCAGGTTCAAGTTGCTTTGCACCACGTTGCGCAACTAATCAATCATCACCTTGCCGATACGCATCCCTTGGTGCTGTCTGTCATGGGCGGCGCGGTGGTGTTTAGTGGACAGTTGTTGCCTTTGCTGACTTTTCCCTTGGAATTCGATTATGTGCATGTGTCGCGTTATGGTGATGCGCGGCACGGCGGCGAGCTGCATTGGCGGGTGGAGCCACGTGAAAATGTGTTTGGGCGTGTGGTGTTGCTGCTGGATGATATTCTGGATGAAGGACATACCTTGGCAGTCTTGCGTGAGCGGGTCTTGGCGATGGGGGCGACACAGTGTTATTGCGCGGTGTTTGCCGACAAGCAACATGGGCGACCCAAACCGATACAAGCGGATTTTGTGGGCATGGATTTGCCTGACCGTTTTGTGTTTGGTTATGGTATGGATATAGCAGGCGCGTGGCGAAACTTACCTGCGATATATGCCGTGCGTGAGCAACGAGAAGAGGAATAAATGTTAGCTATCATCGGTGGTCGCGGTTTGACCGAATTAAAGAATTTGAAAATTACCCATAGGCAAGTGATGCGCACGCCTTACGGCGAACCATCTGGGGCTTTTTTGTTTGGCACCTTGAATCAAAAAGAAGTGATTTTTTTGGCGAGACATGGCTATGGTTATACCATTCCGCCGCATCTCGTGAATTATCGCGCGAATTTATGGGCGTTGCACAATCAAGGCGTGACGGAAGTGATTTCGGTGGCGACGGTAGGCGGCATTCGTGCGGATCTCAAACCAGGCGACATCATTGTGCCCGATCAAATTATGGACTACACGCACGGGCGCGATGCGACTTTTTTTGAAACGCGCGATACCGTCTATCGCAATATCGACTTTACTTATCCCTATAACGAAGGCTTGCGGCAGCGTATTTTACGCAGTGCCGAATTGGCACAGCAGCCTTGTTTAGCGGGGGGCGTGTATGGTGCGACCCAAGGGCCACGCTTGGAAAGCCTCGCAGAAATCAATCGCTACCAACGCGATGGCGCGGATATGGTCGGCATGACGGGAATGCCCGAAGCCGCGTTGGCAAAGGAGTTAGAGCTACGGTATGCCGCGATTGCGGTCGTGACGAACTACGCTGCTGGGCGTGGCGACAGCGTCTCAGGAATTAACATGGAAACGGTCAAAGCCACGGCGATTGGGTCGATGGAGCGCGTCCGTTTGGTTTTAGAGTCGGTCGTCACTTGTCAAGATGAGGTCATCTGTGGCAATTAAAACTGTCCTCAAAATGGGGGATGCGCGCTTGTGGCAAGTGTCCGAACCCGTCAGCCATTTCGATCACGCTGATTTGCATGCCTTGGTGCAAGACTTGCGCGACACCATGCAAGCCTTGAACGGTGCGGGATTGGCGGCTCCTCAAATCGGCATTCCGCTGCGCGTGGTCATTTTTGGCGTACAACAAAACTCCCGCTACCCCGATGCGCATACCGTCCCCGAAACCATACTGATTAACCCTGTGATTACGCCTGTGAATGACCACGCAGAAGCAGGCTGGGAAGGATGTTTGAGCGTCCCCAGCCTGCGCGGGATGGTGGCGCGTCATCTGCATATTCGCTACCAAGGATTTGACCCAACGGGCGCGTTGATTGACCGCACCGTCAGTGGCTTTCACGCCCGCGTCGTCCAACACGAATGTGACCATTTAGACGGCATCCTGTACCCCATGCGCATCCAAGACATGACCCAGTTTGGCTTTTTAGATGAGCTATTCCCAGAGCGGGCAGGGGAGGAATGAACCTAGATATTTCTATAAATTAGGCGTAATCTGCACGTGGGTTCATAACCCCCATTCATAATTTATAAAAAACTTTAGGAGTCAATATGAAAAGAAATTCTACTGGCATTATGCGATTGATTGCACTTCCTTTTATCGTGTCACTCGCCAGTTGTGGTGGGGGCGGGGGCGGTGGTGCAGCAATTCCAACAGGGCCTGTGACATCGACCTTGTCTTTCCCTTTTAAAAGTGCAGATCAGGCACTCGCGCTCAGTGGCTTCACCAAAACTTTTGTCGTTTCTGGCACTTGTGCAGGAACGGGAACAGACTCCACCACACCTGCGACCACACCCGCTGTATTTGAGGGGGTATCTGGCGTATCTGCCGTTAACACACTCACGGCTACGCTGACGGGCGTGGGCTGTACGCCAGCTCTCACACAGACCACAACGCAGTATTACAACCCTAGTTATGTTTCACTTGGTTCATCGTCCCTAGGCAATTACGGCGTATTTGCCACGCTACCTGTTTTGCCTGTTTCAGTTCAGGTGGGGGCATCAGGCGTATATGGCACGGAAACGTTTTACACCGACAACACAAAATTAACGCCCAATGGTCGAGCAGATATGACGTATTTGATTGAACCTGATACAGCGACCACTGCTATCGCCAATATGACAATCAAACATTATGACGCTGTGGGTACGCTACTCCAGACACAACAGAACCGTGCACGCATTACGGCGGGTGGGGCATTGACACCTGCTTCAGTAGATATCGTGGTGAGTCCAACCGCACAACATTTACTTTTCACGTATAACTAATCCGCCGCATCAACTCACAAAAAAGCCCACAAAGATATTTATGTGGGCTTTTTTGCATTTCGGATCTCTCTAAACATCCAAGCGATTCTTCAATGGGGAGCTGCAATATAGGCATAGGTATCTACACAACTTTCTATCATTTTGGAATAAGGGTGTATTAAACTTTCCATTCAAAAACAAGAATATCCGACCCAGACTCCCCTCGCCCACTTGTGGGAGAGGGGCAGGGGGAGAGGGTTCGCCGAAGGTGCGAATTGCATCCAGACAAGGGCATGTGCAACGCGCCCCTACAAATTATGATGCATGTTGTTTTTAAATGAAATTCTACCCCCACCCTAACCCTCACCCTGCTAGGGGGAGGGAACTAAGTTGTGTAGATACCTATGAATATAGGTGTGACGAATTCGCACATCGCTCTGCTGGACGAACCCGAAATCAGTGATTCTTCATTGACTTAGAGGCGAATTTTTTTGCTCACGCTATTGTTCAACTGATTCCGCTGGCATTGCACCCGACATGGAGTTATTTTCTTCGGGTGCTACCTTGATTGGCTGAGGATCACCCGCCAACCTTACGCCTGACAACAATTTTTCAAACACCGCGATTTCGGCGGGTGAGGGCGGCCAAGGGCAGTTGAATTTGGTTTGATGCGCGGCGATGGCGGTGCGCAATGCGTACTCCAAATGATCCTTCCTTTCCTCAAGAAATGTTTCCCAGTTTGTTTCTAGGGCTTGGTTAATAAGCACTTTCCATTCCGCCCCCATCACCTCATAAAACGCCCCCATCGCAATCAATTGGTGTTCCGCCAAGGTATCCACGGGCGGGGGAGGGGCTGTTGCGGCAGTGCGTTGCAGTTTTGATCTTAACCATGCTCGCAAGGATTCGGCGAGGGTTTCGTCTTTGAGCTCACCTTGTTGCAGCATGGCGAGGTAGCGCAATCGGTTGCCGAAGCGTTTGATGGCGCGAGGGGTGCTGCGTTTGGCGGCGACCACGCCTGTCCAAATCGCCAAGGCATCGCGGAAGTTTTGCGAATCCCGCGTCACCAAGCGCGAACGGCGCAGCAGTTTCACCAACACCAGCACGCCCACTGCCAATAGTGGCAACATCGCTGCGCCCAACCACGCCAGCATCGTCCCCACGGAGGTGGTTTCTCCCGCTTGTACCGTTGCAGCACTCGCTGGGCGTTCTTTGCGTTGCGGTTCAATCACTTCAGGTAGCGAAACGGGTGCAGGCGCGGGGAGGACTGCGGATTGCGCCATGACGGGCTGAACTGCCATCACGGGCGCGGGAGCTTGTGCTTGTGGTTGCCACCAATTCGCCACCCACAGCCCAGCCGCTATCGCAATGCCCACGGCAAATAGCGGCGACAATTTTTTCAGGTCTTGATACACGCTCAATACTCGCTGCCGTGGCGCAGCTTCGGGTGTAGCAAGTAATTGATGCACAGGTTGGTCGTGGGTGTCAGGCACTTTGATTTCGATATTCACCAACTTTTGCAAATAATCCGCCGCATACCCTCGTCGTTTCATCAACGCAGTATCCGCATTCGCTTCGCTCAGATGCACACCGCCTTCCATTTGCACCAATTCCGCCGCAATGTCTTTGAATGCCAAGCCCAACGCGGCTTGCATGCGCTCGCTTGCCATGCCGAAAATGACAAAACACTCGCCCGCCGAAGTCAGGTAATTCACCGTTTCCATCACATCCAATACCGCCGTCGGGCGGCAACGATCCAAATCGTCGATCACCAACACCAGCCGATACGGCAACGCCTGCACCAATTCGCCAAACTGGCGCGCGAACTGCGCCCGAAAATCGTTTTGTGCCGAAGCCGCCCGCAAACTCATATTGTCCCGTAAGCGTGTCAGCAACAACGCGGGATTCACCCCAAACGGGCGCATGCCTTTCCACAAGGCAAATAATGCCGTCAAGCCCGCCAACACAGGTGCGCCCCATTGTTGCAAGCTGGCAAAATTGTCGCTGATGTCTTTGAACTTGCCTTGTTGCAAAGCGGGCAAGCTCACCACGAGTGCTATCGTCACCGCCATGACCACCAGCATCAATACCCCAAAATGCTGTTTTGAGCGTAACCACAACAAACGCAAACGAAAATTTACCCCCTGCCATGACCACAGCGACGGCACAGCTTGTGCATACACCGCGCCCAACAACGCCGCAAACAAATGCTCTTCTTTTTGATGATGCCATGCGTTAAACCAAATCGGTCTATGCCCACTCGCCCGCAAATCTGCGCATACCAACTGCATCAAAGAGCTTTTGCCGCTGCCCCAGTCGCCTGTAATTGCCAAAGTCAATGGCGGACGCGTTTCCGCATTGCGCAAAAAGCGCGAAATCCCCCGTGCTAGGCCGATAAATTCCAAGCGGTCTTCGGATGCCAAACGTATTTCGGCATCCGACGCTGCCATGTCGGCAATTGAGTCTCGAAATTTTTGTTCGGGTGAACGTCGCCAAGCCTGCCATAACAGCCACGCTGACAACAACACGGTTATCCAATACCAAGGGGCGGGGATACGGCTATAACTCTCGGCATATTGCCAATGATTGCCACCATCGGCGGTGATGAGGATAACGTTCCCGTCACCTACTACCCACCCATGTTTTTTGTCATTAGAAAAGTGAATGTCATTAAGTCCTAGTTCGGTGTTGCTAACTTGCGCATACCAATTCTTTCCACCATCATTTGTGGAAATTATTACCCCTTCATTACCGACAGCCCAGCCAAGTTGTCCATTTGAATCAAAGTGGACTGAATTAAGTTTTTGTGTTGTATTGCTTCTTTGTGGATACCAAGTACTGCCGCCATCAATGGTGGCAACTATTGTGCCTTCATCACCTATAGTCCAGCCATGTAATCCATCTGCAAGAATACAAATAGAGTAGAGCCATTTTGAAGAGTTGCTGTTTTGCGTAAACCAAGTTTTCCCAGCATTATTTGTGGAAATGATTGTGCCGTTATCGCCAACTGCCCAACCATGCTGACCATCAGGTAGAAAGCTAACAGAGCGAAGTAAATTTTTCGTTCCGCTGTCTTGAAATGTCCAATTTCTTCCTCCGTCTGTTGTTGCAAGAATTGTTCCGTTGTAACCTACAGCCCAACCTTGCAAAGCATCTATGTGAAATTTTATTGAAAAAAGCCAAATATTGGTGTTGCTGATTTGTGAGTTCCAAGTTTTTCCACCATCAACAGTTGCTATGATTGCGCCACCTTGCCCAACTGCCCAGCCATGTTGAGCATCAGTATGAAAGTACAAAGCACGGAGTGATTCAGACGTATTAGTGGTCTCTCTATGCCAGTTATGACCGCTATTTGTGGTGGAGAGAATTGTCCCCTTATAACCCACAGCCCAACCATGCTGATTATCATCAGAGAAAGTGATTGCTTTTAAATAGTTATTAAATGAAAACAGTTGACGTTGTGGATTAATTTCGACTGATTTCCACAATGACCATTGATGTGATGTTTCGAGTGGTGGGAAGGGGCGTGATATTTGCCACAAATAAATGCTGGTTGATAATATCCAAACAAAAAGCGAAGTTTTCAGCCATGACCACGCCAAAAGCGCGTTGGATTGCCGATGCTGATTGTCCATATTGGTGCTTCCTTTAGTGGATGCGACAGAATTTAAAAAACATCACAAAACTCGAATCGGGTTGTTTCTAGCCTGCATCGCGCAACAGCAACGCTTGGCTATACGTCAAAAATTCATCCAGATGGGTGGTGATGATGCTGACGTGATGGGGAGTTGCAGGTTTTGATAGTCATGTACGGCGATGTTGCGAAAGCCGACCATGTTTTTGAGGCTATTTGCCAGCGGGAGGGTAATCCAGCCACTTTTTTGTAGCGTATGTAGGATCTCCGTGCGGTTCATTTCAATTTCCTTGGTAAAGGCCAGAAGTGATTTCGACAAATTCGCACTATACGCATCAGCGGTGTGCATAAATTCCCTCTCCCCCAAGTGGGCGAGGGGAGTAAGTCTACGGCTGCGTGATGCTACTCGCTGCGAACTGGATTTTATGTAATTGTGCATAGACTCCATTTTTGACCAGCAACTCGTGGTGTGTGCCAATTTCGACGATTTCGCCTTTTTGCAGCACCACGATGCGGTCGGCTTTTTCGATGGTGGAGAGTCGATGCGCGATCACCAACGTAGTGCGTCCTTGCATCAGGGTCTCCAGTGCGGCTTGGACGTGGCGTTCGGATTCGCTGTCTAGGGCAGATGTCGCTTCGTCCAAAATCAAAATCGGGGCATTTTTCAAAATAGCGCGGGCGATGGCGATGCGTTGGCGTTGTCCGCCTGAGAGTTTTACGCCGCGCTCGCCGACTAAGGTGTTCAAGCCTTCTGTCCATTCATTGATAAATTCCATGGCATGGGCGGCGGTGGCGGCGGCGATGATGTCGGCTTCGGGCGTTTCACCCGTTTGTCCGTAGGCGATATTGGCGGCAACCGTGTCGTTAAACAGCACCACTTCTTGGCTGACCAGCGCGATATTGGCGCGCAAACTGGCGAGCGTCAGGTCGGTTAAGTTATCCCCATCCAATAAAATCGCGCCGCTGGTAGGCGTGTAAAAGCGCGGGACAAGATTGGCAAGCGTGGTTTTGCCGCTACCTGATGCGCCCACCAGCGCGATGTTTTCACCTGCTTGTATGTGCAGTTGTATGCCTTGCAAGGCGGGGCGTGGGGTGTCTTCGTAAGAAAATTGCACGTTTTGGAATTGCAATTCGCCTTGCACACGTCCGATGCTGAGTTTGCCTTCGTCCACTTCGCCTGCTGTATCAATCAGTTGAAACACGCTTTCGGCGGCGGCCAATCCGCGTTGCAAGTATTCGCTCACGCCCGTTAAGCGTTTCAGCGGCGCGGTCAACATCAGCATCGCCATAATAAAAGACACAAAGCCACCGACGGTCACTTCATCGGCATTGGATTGCAGTGTCGCTAAATACACCACTGCCGCCAATGCCACTGCCGCGACCATTTGCACGATGGGTACATTTGCCGCGCCCGCCGTGGCTTGTTTCATGGCATGACGGCGCACCCAGTTGGCTTGATCGTGGAAGCGTGCCGCTTCGTAAGCCTGCCCGCCGAATAATTTCACCACCTTGTGCGCAGACACACTTTCTTCAATCACTTGGGTAATGTCGCCCATCGCTTGTTGTGAATCGCGGCTGCTGGTGCGCATGCGTTTACTGATGTTGCTGATGATGTAGGCGATGACGGGTGCCATCAACAAGGTCAATAAGGTCAGTTTCCAGTTGAGGTAAAACAGCCAGCCGAGCAGCCCAATCATCACGATGGTGTCGCGCACTGAAATCGTCACCACGGTGGTCGCGGCGTTCGTCACTTGGGTCACATCAAACGTCAGCTTGGAAATCATCACCCCCGTGGCGTGGTCGTCGTAATAGCGTGTCGGTAACGACAGCAATTTGCGGAACATTTCATCGCGCAAATCCATCACCAAGCGATTGCCCACCCAGCTAATTGCATACGTCCCCACAAACGTGGCAATCCCGCGTACCGCAAAAATCAGCAAAATAATCGCAGGTACCATCCGCATCATGGCTTGGTCTTTATGCACGAAAGTGCCGTCTAGCATGGGTTTCATCAGCGCGGGAACGAGCGGCTCGGTTGCCGCAACGACCATCATGCCAATGAGCGAGGCTGCGAACACGCGCCAATAAGGACGGACGTAGGTAAGCAGGCGTAAATAGAGTTGGGTGCTGGATAGATTCATGGCGCGCACTTTAGCAGAAATGGGGAAATTCATTTTAAAAATGCGCTTTGGCTGTTCGTCCCAATTAGGAATGTCCGCCTTATAATATTCTGAGTGAGTGGTCTCAATCCATTGATTTAATTTGTTATCTCGTTAATAATTTGACCGTTCGTCAAGCTCGCAGCTCGCTACGAACGGAAGATTAAATTGGTACTTCCTCAAGTCTTGTATTTCTCAAAGTGACCAATAATCTCAACGTGCCAAACATTGGCTCAATGTTTACTGTCAATCAACTGAAAGGGTTCGATTATGTTTACTTTTAAAGAAATATGCGATGAGGAATGGAAAATAATCAGAGAGGGGCGAGATTGTGCACGGAGGGTTGATATTCAGGAGGTCGCAGAGATTCAGCGAGATGCGCTGAAGGCTGAAAAAACCGAAAAACCACACAACCTTGTGGGCTTAGCTTTTTCTGGCGGCGGTATTAGAAGTGCAACTTTTAATCTTGGGGTGTTGCAAGGATTGGCCGAGGCTAAGTTGCTTAAACGGGTTGACTACCTTTCTACTGTGTCTGGCGGTGGCTATATTGGTAGTTGGTTTTCAGCTCTGCTACATCGTAAAGCTGCCACGGAAAAAGGTAAAACACCAGCGGAAAAGGTCGCCCAAGCACTCAAAAAGTTGCAAGATGAGTTAACCCCTAGTCAACAAGCTCCAGACGGAAATTCGAAGGCCGACCATGAATTTCCAAATGGTCAAGAATCCATTCAATGGCTACGCCGCTATAGCTCCTACCTCACGCCGCGATATGGCTTGTTTAAGTTAGATACCTTGGCCGCAATGGCTGGGCTGTTTCGCAATCTCCTACTCAACCAGACAATTCTGATTTGCCTATTGATGGCAATACTGCTGGTTCCATATGACTTGATGGAAATAGGCAGGTTGGTAACCATGAGTCATGAAATAAGTGTGTCAAGCGATAGTAATTGGATGTTAAATATATTCAATATGTTATCTCTTTTTTCATGTGTCGCCCTATTCTTCGCTATTTACTTCGTTCGACAAGGATTAACTGAGTACCAAAGTGGTAATGCCCTCGGTGCCGTACTTCTCGCTTTCATGGGATCAGGTATGGCGGCACTTGTTTTTTACCTGAACCTGAATCTGCCCCTGAACCAGAAGCAAGGGTTGGGTTCACTTGTTTGCCTGTCAATAGGTGGTGGTTTGCTTTATTTGCTTTCTTGGATACCATCTTTTTTACGACATAAGTCTTTTAACTTATTGTATATCCCCATAACTAGTATTGGGCTTGCTGGCATGCTCTATGGTTATGGCATATTGTTGCAACAGGTTCCCTCTGATCTATTGGGTGCATTCTCTTTGGTATGGGGACCTGTCATTATCCTTCAAATCCTTTGCATGGCTGCCATCGTACACACTGGACTCGTCAGCCGCGGCTTTAGCGAAATAAACCGAGAGTGGCTAGGCCGCGCAGGAGGTCAAGTATTTGCGCTGGAAATGGCATGGGTAATGTTTACCTCGTTTGCGCTCTTTGCACCAGGTCTGGTTGCTTACCTCAACGTCTGGGTAGCGTATAGCGGTGGAGTAGCTTGGGGACTTGGTTCGATAGCGACCTTTTTGCTTTCTCGTGGCAACAAGAGTGGCGGAAAAAAGTCGGATCCCAGTCTTGAAAAGGCACTGAGTATCGCGCCCTATTTGGTCGTGCTGGGTTTGTTGATCGTATTGTCCACTGGTTTGCACAAAGGCTTGCTTGCGTTGGATGGCATTAAAAAAGCAGAACACCATCAAACGCAGCAGAGTGATTTTACCATTACAATCAAAGACAAGAAATTTGAGAAATTCGAAGCAAGTCCTCACGATGTCAAGCCGTCACTGCATCAGGAAATAGCGAATACCTTGCGCGACAATGCGCAGATTGCTGGAGTTTCGCTGCTCAGCGCATTTGTCATTTTTAGTTTAGTGGGATTGCTATTTGCATGGCGTGTAGATATAAATTTATTTTCCATGCACCAGTTTTACCGTAACAGATTGACACGCGCCTATTTGGGTGCATCTCGCAAGAAACGCACGCCTAACTCCTTTACCAACTTTGATGAGGGTGATGATTTAGCCTTGTCAGAGCTGAGTCAACAACGCCCTGTACACTTGGTAAATGCCACACTCAATCTGACAAAGGTCACCGATAAAAAACTCCAGTGGCAGGAACGGCGTGGTGCTTCGTTCTTATTCACGCCCCACTTCTGCGGCTATCAACTATCTCTCCGCCCAGATCATCAATGCTATGTCCCCACTGACAAATACATGCAAAGCACTCTAGTAAATCAAAAAGGAGTCTTGCTCGGCACAGCAGTTGCTGTATCGGGAGCTGCTGCCAGCCCCAACATGGGCTATCACAGCTCGCCTCCGTTGGCATTTTTGATGACATTTTGCAATGTCCGTTTGGGACGTTGGTGCCCCAATCCTGCTAAGAGGGAAATACATTCATCAAGTCCTAAATGGGGTTTGTGGTATTTACTAAGAGAGTTGTTCTGCTCAACTAATGAAAAAACTGAGTACGTTAACCTGACTGATGGCGGTCATTTTGAAAATCTGGGTATTTACGAACTGGTGCGTCGCCAGTGCAAGGTGATTCTGGTTTCTGATGCAGGGGCGGACAACATGGAAGGTTTTCAGTTTGAAGACCTTGGTAATGCAATTCAAAAATGTCGAGTAGATTTTGGCGCAACTATCGATATATTCGGGATGGAAAAACTCAAACCTAGGCAGGCGCAATCGCGCGTAGCGTGGGGACATATTACGTATGCAGACAAAAGCGAAGGGGTGCTGATTTATCTCAAGCCATTGTTGCAGGGAATGAGTTGCGACGAACCCGTGGATATATTCCACTATTCAGCTTCAAACAAAGACTTTCCGCACCAGAGTACATGTGATCAGTGGTTTGATGAGTCTCAATTTGAGAGCTACCGTGAACTTGGTTTCATCACAGTACAAAAAATGCTCGCTGAGATGGGGTATCCAAAATGTAAATTAAACGGCAGCCAAGATGATTTCGTGGCTTTAGTGAGCGGCATTATCGCCGCTTATAGAGATAATGCTAAGAAAACTTCGTTATAGATCGTGTTGGTTGCTATGAAATAAGATCACCCGTATTTTTATACGTGTTTAGTCTCACTATTAAATCCGTTCGCCCTGAGCCTGTCGAAGGGTGAATGAGTTTAATCAATTGATTCATATAACCTTCCATTCATGGTTCGACAAGCTTTCCACGAATGTAAGGTTTAATCAGCGTTTTCGTGGATTACGGGAATTAGCTGGCGGGATTGCGCGGATTGCTGGCAGTGCGTGAGGTTGACATCCAATGTCGCCAAGCCGCGTGAACCATATTGGGATATTCCGCTCTGCCTAGGCTGCCGTTATAGCGTCCCAGCGCGCGAAATAAATCGCCGTGTTCGATATTGATGTAGTGGCGCAAGATGGTACAACCGTAGCGTAGATTGACCCGCAGATGGAACAGGTTTTGCTCCGTCGTGCCGATTTCTTTCACCCAAAATGGCATGACTTGCATAAAGCCGCGCGCGCCCACGCTGGACACAGCATATTTTTTAAAGCCACTTTCTACTTCAATCAAGCCTAACACCAACTCAGGATCCAGCCCTGCCCGCACGGCTTCGTAATGCACGGTATTGAGGAAGTCATCACGTGATTCTTTATCAGGAAAACGTTTCATTAGGCGGGGAGACATGGCGATGAGCCAAGCCTCCTCGTCTGCTTTGGAGGTAAAAGCGGATTGCTGCAAAGGTTGATCCGAAACGCTGCGTTGTAGTACGGCGCGCACGCTGGCAGACAAGGGCGTATAAATTTGCCCGCCCGCAACCGCGTTGGACGCAAAGATCGCGCCCAATAAACCTACGAGGCTAAGGAGATACCGCTTCATTGTTTTGCCTTCACAAAAGCCAACACATCATGGAGTGCGACGGATTGCGCCGCATCATCACGCCGCCCTTGATATTCCACCTGTCCTTCTTTTAAACCACGGTCACCAATCACCACGCGTTGCGGAATGCCCATCAATTCCATATCGGCAAACATCACGCCCACGCGTTCGTCGCGGTCGTCTAGCAGCACGTCGATGCCCGCCGCTTGGCAATCAGCATACAGTTTTTCCACCGCCTCGCGCACGGCTTCACTCTTCTTCATGCCAATCGGGACAATTGCCAATTGGAACGGCGCGATGGCAGCGGGCAGGGCGATGCCTCTATCATCAAAGTTTTGCTCAATCGCCGCCGCGACAATGCGCGACACGCCGATGCCATAACAGCCCATTTCGATGATTTGCGACTTGCCTTGAGCGTCCAAATACGTGGCTTTCAAGGCTTCGGCGTACTTGGTGCGCAGTTGGAAAATATGCCCGACTTCGATGCCGCGACAGATTTCCAGATGCCCGCAACCGTCAGGCGACGCATCGCCATTCACCACGTTGCGCAAATCATGCACATTTTTTTCGTCGAGATGCACGTCGCGTCCAAAGTTCACGCCGCTGAAATGGAAGCCATCGTCATTTGCGCCGCAGACAAAATCGCTCATCGACGCTGCGCTACGATCAGCCAACACCCGTACCGACGCATTCACGGGGCCGATATAACCCGTGCGGCAATTCATATTGCGGTGGATTTCGTCGTCTGAGGCAAAGCGGAATTCGCCCAACACTTTGGCGGCTTTGATTTCATTTAACTGATGATCGCCGCGCAATAAAATCAGCGCGAATTGGTTTTCACTGTCCATCACGGCAATGGCTTTCATCACCTGTTGCGGCGTGACCGCCATAAAATTTGCCACGTCGGCGATGGTTTTTTGCCCTGGCGTAATAACTTTTTGCAGGGCTTGCGAGGCTTCACCACGTGGCTCGCTAGGCGCAACAGCTTCCGCCAACTCTACATTCGCCGCGTAATCAGAGGATGGGCAATATGCCAACGCGTCTTCACCCGAATCCGCCAAGACGTGAAATTCATGTGAACCGCTACCGCCAATCGCGCCCGTATCCGCCGCCACCGCACGGAATTGCAAGCCTAAGCGGGTGAAAATGCCGGTGTAAGTTTCATACATCACGCGGTACGTTTGTTCCAAACTGGCAAAATCGGCGTGGAAGGAATACGCGTCTTTCATCAAAAATTCGCGGGCACGCATCACGCCAAAGCGCGGACGGACTTCGTCGCGGAATTTAGTTTGGATTTGATAAAAGTTAATCGGCAATTGGCGATAGCTGCGAATTTCGCGTCGCGCAATGTCGGTAATCACTTCTTCATGGGTTGGGCCGAAGCAAAATAAATTGTCATGACGGTCGCGGATTTTCAGCATTTGCGGGCCGAATACATCCCAACGTCCTGTTTCTTGCCACAACTCCGCTGGCTGTACTGCTGGCATCAGCAACTCCACTGCGCCACTACGATTCATTTCTTCGCGGATCACCGCTTCCACTTTGCGCAAGGCGCGCAAGCCCAACGGCATCCACGTGTATAAACCACTGGATAATTTCTTGATATAGCCCGCCCGCAACATCAGTTTATGACTGGGCAACTCCGCTTCGGCTGGAGCTTCTTTTAGGGTGGAGAGGAAAAATTGGGAAACGCGCATGATGACTGAAAGTGTAAATTGAACAATATGCTAATTTTACCGCAATTGAGGAGGGGCAGGGTAAGCGTGAACGCGTTGCGCATTGCCTCAAGATAAAAGTTGCCGATTATAGTGGACCCCGAATTTCAGACAGTGAATTAAGATGGTAGCCTGCAGTAAAAGAGGAGCAGGTGATGAGTGAAAGCCGACGTAAAAATTCACGGGCGAGTTCAAGGC
Organism: Gallionella sp.; assembly: GCA_028688275.1. GTDB lineage: Bacteria > Pseudomonadota > Gammaproteobacteria > Burkholderiales > Gallionellaceae > Gallionella. The sequence continues at coordinate 42,750 of JAQTYN010000026.1, forward strand.
GAAAGTGGCACTTGAG
>JAQTYN010000027.1 GCA_028688275.1 Gallionella sp.
GGATGAATTGATGAAATTTATGGCTCTCAAAAATAGCGTCCACCTCAATTCTTCCTGATTATTAAGCGGTGAAAATGGACTTCGGAAAATTAAACTTTAGGAGAAATTTGAATTGAGAATTGCTGGGCGCGGGTAGACTAATTTCTGCAAGTCAGAATACGTCATATCTAACAAATGCTTAGACATTGCTCGCACATCTTGCCGAAAAAAATTTTCTAAACTCACTATTCTATTGATATGAAATATATATTTTTCAAGAAGGAAGCTACCCCGCCTCTTTTACCTTTACCTATTACATCAGCATACATGGAACATGAGTAGCGCACAGGATAGGAATACCTCGCTGCGGAACCTGCGTTAACGCGGGTCAGATTAAGTCTTGGTAGGGTAGCCGCAGGATTGTATGTTATTCGTCAAAAAGCACAAGCCTGTTGAAATCTGTTTCTCTTGCTTACATCACCATCGTCACCATCTCATGGTCACACAAGCTTTGGTAAATCGCGTCTAGCTGTTGGCGCGAGGTTGCGCTGACGGTGCAGGTTAGGCTGATGTATTTAGCAGTTTTACTGGCGCGCATGTCGATTTTGGCGGCGGTGAAGCTGGGGTCGTGTTGGGTAATGGTTTCCATCACGGCTTTAGCAAAACCTGCGTGTTGTTTGCCAAAGACTTTCAGCGGGAATTCGCAGGGGTATTCGATCAGGCTGTCGGTGATTTCTTTGACGGTTGGGGTGGTATTCATGCGCGCATCACTTCTCGTTTAAAGGTTTGGTAAAGGGAATACAGTTGGGTAAACATCGCGGCGGGTTTGCCTGTGCCGACGGGTTGCCCATCTAAGGTGGTAATCGGCAACACTTCTCGCGTGGAGGAGGTCATCAATAATTCATCGGCGTGGCGCACTTCGTCCAGCGTGATTCGGCGGACTTCATGCGGGATGCCATGTGTCGCGACGAGTTCTAAAATCACGTCGTAGGTGATGCCAGGGAGCATCAAATTATCTTTGGGCGGGGCGTACAGCGTGCCGTTTTTGACCATGAAAATATTGCTTGCCGCGCCTTCGGTGATAAAGCCGCCCTCGCGCACCAGCAAGGTTTCGGCGCAACCCGCTTCGACAGAGGCTTGGCGCAGCAGCACATTCGGCAGCAGCGAAATGGCTTTTAAATCGCAGCGCAACCAGCGGTTATCTTCGGCGGTCACACACGACACGCCCGTTTCCAGCAAATGCGAGGGCGGATGAATCAAGGCGTTGCTCATCATAAACACCGTGGGCGGCACGGGCGGATTGGGAAAGGCGTGGTCGCGCTTGGCAACGCCACGGGTGATGTGCAGATACAAATACTGGTCGTCGGGTTCATTGGCGGCGATGAGTTGCGCGATCAACGCCGTCCATTCCGCTTCGCTATGCGGATTCGGTACGCGAATGCCGTCCAAACTGTGTTGCAAACGTTTTAAATGTTCGGGCAAGCGAAAGGCTTTGCGCGAATACACGGGGATGACTTCATACACCCCGTCGCCAAAAATAAAACCGCGATCCAATACCGAAATTTTCGCGTCTGCTATGGGCATAAATTGCCCGTTGAGATAAATCGTCATGCTATTTGCCCTTTAGTCGCGAAGTTCGCGTATCAACAAGTGGATACTGTCCCAGCCGCGAGCAAACACATTCGCCACGGCTGAACTGCTCAAAGCGGTCAGTGGGAATTCGGCGTAAGGCTTACCTGACAAAAACAGCTTGAGTGTGCCTAAAGGTTGGCCTGCACTAATCGGAGCCAGCAAAGGTTGTAGTGTTTCGATTTTAGCCGTCAGTAAAGCTTGTTGTCCTTTGGGGAAAGTCAGATACATGTCTTTAGTAAAACCAACATCTACTTCGCTTTCCGTGCCTTTCCACACCCGCACTTTGGCAATCGCCTGATCTTTGCGATAAACCCGCGCAATATCAAAGTTCTGGAAACCGTAATTCAGCAACTTTTGGCTTTCGTTGGCGCGCACAATGTCCGATTCTGCCCCTAAGATCACCGAAATCAAACGACGTTTCTCACGCTTTGCCGAACCGATTAAGCAAAATCCTGCGGTTTCCGTTTGCCCCGTTTTGAGTCCATCGGCATAAGGGTCTATCCAGAGCAATTTGTTGCGATTGGCTTGTGTGACTTGGTTAAAGGTGAATTCACGTTCACTAAACATCGGGTAATACTGCGGATAATCACGAATAATCGCGGCAGCCAACCTGACTAAATCCGTCGCCGTACTGTAATGTTGCGGATCCGCCAAGGCGGCTGGGCTGGTAAAGTGCGTGTTCTTCATACCCAGCCTCGCCGCTTCCTTGTTCATCATATCGACAAAGCCCAGCTCGCTGCCCGCGATATGAACCGCGAGAGTAATCGCGGCATCACTGGCGGATTGCACAATCAGCCCACGCAGCAAATCTTGCACGGACACCGTTTGTCCCGTACGCAGCAACATGCGCGACTCACCCATCGCGAGTTTACTGGTGGCGCGATCAGGCACGGCAAGCTCCTGCGTCAGTGTCACCGTATTGTGTTTGATCGCATCAAACGCCAAGTACGCGGTCATTAACTTACTCAGGGAGGCGGGATCAATATGCGCATCGGCATTGCGCGCCAGCAAGACTTGGCCGCTGTTGTAGTCGTACAACAAATAGGATTTCGCCGTGAGCTCAGGTGTACTCAACGCGAACGGCAACACCGCCCAACTCGGCACAGACCATAACAGACTGAAGATTAGAGCTAAAAATTTCATCGCAATGTACTCAAAAGGGAGCGCGATTATAGGCACTTTTTGCGTAAATTTCGTGATTGATGTGTGTAATAGCATCGTTGAATGTCCTCTTCAACCTCCACAACCATAATGGCATTGATGCACTTTAGTGTTATGCCAAAGGTACACTCTTGAAAATTTACGAAACTGCGCCATATGGAAAATCTGTCTGAGTATGGCCGATTTGCTATACTGACCTTCGTTTTATAATTTTTTAGGATTAACCATGCGCCGTTTTTTGATGTTTTTGATGATTACTTTCACCAGTTTAAGTTTGCTCGCCACCACGGCAGAAGCCAAACGCTTCGGGGGTGGAGGCAGTATCGGTAAACAACGCACTATGACCCCACAAACCCCACCCAAAGCTCCCGCAGCAACCCCAGCACCGACTGCGCCTGGCGCAGCTGCTCCCGCAGCAGGTAATAAATGGTTAGGTCCTTTAGCTGGTTTGGCAATTGGCGCAGGCTTGGGCGCGATGTTTGCAGGCGGTGGCATGGGTGGCGCAATGGGCGGCATTCTGATGGCATTGTTGGCTGCGGGCGTGGTGATGTTCTTGTTGGCTAAATTCCGCAAACCCAACACGCACACTGCACCGATGCAATATGCGGGCGCAGGCGCACCTTATAGTCCTCCTGCTGCTGCGGCATCCCATTTTCCCAGCAGTCCAGCCAGTGCAGCCGCTGCGAGTAGTCAACCTAATCCAACCGCAGCGAGCAGCCATATTCCCGCTGACTTTCCTGTGGACGCTTTCTTGCGCAGTGCAAAAATGTCGTTTATTCGTTTGCAAGCCGCAAATGATCGCAAAGATTTGAATGACATCCGCGAATACACCACACCTGAAATGTATGCAGAAATTTCTATGCAGCTGCAAGAACGTGACAACACCCCACAAAAAACGGATGTGGTCTCCATTTATGGCGAGTTGTTAGAAGTCGAGCAAGGTCACGATTTGTCGATTGCCAGCGTGCGTTTCACAGGGCAAGTGACGGAAAACAACGGTACACCTGAAGCGGTGGACGAAATCTGGCACGTACAGAAAAATATGCACGACAGCAAAGCGGTCTGGCTGTTGTCAGGCATACAACAAACCACCGTGCACTAATGCCATGATATTCGCCCAACCAACTGCCGCTGCATTGAATCATCTGCTCGCGCAGAACAGTTGGGCGATGCCCCGCTTGGCGCGTTATGCAGGTAAAACGGTGCGATTCCAAGTCGCACCGTTTATTTTTGCCTATACGATACTGGCGGACGGATCGGTGTTGAGTACCGCATCGGACACCAGCGCAGATGCGACCTGCGTGATTCCACCCGCCCTGTTGCCCCGTTTGTTGGCACAAGATCCCCTTGCCTATACGGATATTCGCAGCGAAGGCAATGGCGCATTGCTGAGTGAAATTTTCAGCTTGTCACGCCAATTACGTTGGGATGCAGCAGAAGACTTAAGCCATCTGACGGGTGATATTCTGGCTGAGCGCATTGTGCAAAACGTTAAACATAAGCAAGGCACGCTGCAACAAGCTGCGCGTAATCTGGCAGAAGCCGCCGCCGAATACTGGACAGAAGAACAACCCTTGATTGTGAAGCCCGCGCAACTCGCCCAATTTGTAGAACAAGTTGATACCCTGCGCGACGATGTTGCATGCTTAGCACAACGTATTAACCGCCTGTAACGTGAAGCTCGCGTAGCGATTCGTTCGCCTCCTCGCCCGCTTGCGGGAGAGGATAAAGGAGAGGGAAACGGGCTATATAAATTTCATTTTTCAGGGGTGGCAAACAGCCATGCCCGTTAGGTCAGGATTCCAGCCTTATAAGCGGTTAGTTTTTAGTTGTCAGGATGGATAAACACTGCACATTCACAATTTTTTCAATATATTCATCTGGGTATGCTTGTGTTTTTATTTGGCTAACTAACGAATAACAGCTAGCTACTAACGATTTAATACTCGATTATTTGTACGCAACACCTTACTTACTTACCCACCGACATCTCGCCTTTATGCGCATTTTCCGCCTGATCAAAATTATTTATGTCTCACTCCGTTTTGGATTGGATGAATTTTTCCTGACGCAGAAAAGCACCATTGGGCTACATAAGCTATTCAATTGTTTATTATTTTTTCGCAATATTGAACAACCCCGTGCCGTGCGCTTACGCTTGGCATTGGAAGATCTAGGGCCGATCTTCGTTAAATTTGGGCAAATGCTATCGACCCGCCGTGATTTGATGCCACTGGATATTGCAGATGAACTCGCTAAGCTACAAGATCAAGTCCCCCCCTTCCCTTCAGAACAAGCCATTGCCGTGTTGGAAGCCAGCTATGGCAAGCCACTGAGCCAAGTATTCCAAAGTTTTGAAACCTTGCCTGTTGCCAGCGCGTCCGTGGCACAAGTCCATTTTGCCGTATTGCCCGATGGACGGGCGGCAGCGGTCAAAATTTTGCGTCCTGGCATCGCGAAAACCATCGCCCACGATATGGCGTTGCTAAAAGTCGCCGCAGAATTGCTGGAAAAACTGTGGGCAGATGGTCGCCGCCTCAAACCGCTGCAAGTCATATTGGAATTTGAAAAACATCTATCAGACGAGCTGGATTTGACCCGCGAAGCCGCCAACGGCAGTCAGCTTAAACATAACTTTGCCGCGTCAAATTTATTGTGCATACCCGAAATGTACTGGGATTTCTGCACGGCTGATGTGTTGGTGATGGAGCGAATGTATGGCACGCCCGTCAATCAAGTCGATACGTTGCGCGCGGCGGGGATCAATATCCCCAAACTGGCGGCGGATGGGGTGGAAATTTTTTATACCCAAGTGTTTCGCGACGGTTTTTTCCACGCCGATATGCACCCTGGCAATGTCCAAGTAACGGCGGATGGTCGCTATATCGCGCTGGATTTTGGCATCATGGGCACGTTGACGGATAACGACAAACATTACCTCGCGCAAAATTTTATCGCCTTTTTCAGACGCGATTACAAGCGCGTGGCGGAAGTGCATATCGAATCAGGCTGGGCACCCGCCCACACCCGCGTAGATGAGCTAGAAGCGGCGATTCGTGCAGTTTGTGAACCCATTTTTGACAAGCCTTTGCGCGAAGTGTCATTTGGACGGGTGTTGCTGCGCCTATTCCAAACCTCACGCCGCTTCGGGATTGAAATCCAACCGCAATTAGTATTGCTCCAAAAAACCTTGCTGAATATCGAAGGCTTGGGATTACAGCTGGATCCTGAACTGGACTTATGGAAAACGGCTAAACCGTGGCTGGAACGGTGGATGAGCGAACAAGTCGGCTGGCGTGGCTTATTCAACGCCCTGCGCAGCGAAGCCCCGCACTATGCCACGTTGTTGCCACAAATTCCGCGCCTACTGCATCAACGTTTGCACGAAGATCAATACGGACGTATCGAACATGTCGTTCAGCAACTGCTCGTGCAGCAAAAACGCCGCAATACTTGGCTAATCATCATTGCCGTACTCCTGATCGCACACTTTGCGTGGCGAAACTGGGGAGGATAATTATGGGAAAGGGGGAAGAGGGAAGAGTAAAACCCCTTCTCCCTATCCCACCTTCGATAATAATTTCAATGCTTGGCGTATGCCATCCGACACGCCGATGTCTTTTGCCAGTTGTTTCGCCGCCCAGTTGGCATCTTTTTCGTTATAGCCCAAGGCTTGTAGGGCGGCGATGATGTCGTGGTTGGCGGCGGAAGCGGGCGCGCCGCTAACCACTGCACCCGCTGCAATAAACTTCCCTTCTAGCTCTAACAACAGCCGTTCGGCCGTTTTTTTGCCGACACCAGGGATGCGGGTCAATAGGCCGACTTCTTTGTTGGCAACCGCATTCGCCAAGTCTTGCAAACTCAAACCCGACAACACCGACAATGCCATTTTTGCGCCCACACCGCTGATTTTCAACAATTGGCGAAAGGCGACGCGCTCGTCTAAAGTCAAAAATCCATACAGCAAATGCGCGTCTTCCCGCACGATCAGTTGAGTGTGCAGCACGACTTTTTCATGCAGCGCGGGCAGGTTGTAAAACGTACTCATCGGCACGTCTAATTCATAGCCCACGCCTTGCACGTCCAGCAAAATTTGCGGGGGAGCTTTTTCCAGCAAGATGCCTGTCAGCCGCCCGATCATTTGCAGCCTTTCAACGTGGACTTGGTGGATACACCCGTCATCATCCCAGCTTCCCGCGCTGAATTTGTAGTTGCGCCAAAGTTGCACTGAAGTCAGCAGCGCGTTTTTGCTCCTGCTCAACCACGGCGGCGGGGGCGCGGGCGACGAAACTTTCGTTGCCGAGTTTGGCTTGGGCTTTGGTGATTTCGCCTGATAAGCGGGCGATTTCTTTGTCCAAGCGTTCGCATTCAACAGCAACATCAATTTCAACTTTCAACATCAAATTGAACGCGCCGATCACCGCCACAGCGGCATCGCCTTCGGGTAATTCCGCGACGATTTGGACTTCACTGAGTTTCGCCAAACTTTGCAAATACGGTGCAAATTCAGCCAATTGTGCAGCATCGCCAGCAGCAATCAGTGGTACACGTTGCGCGGGTGATAAGTTCATTTCGCTGCGTAAACGACGCGCCGCGTTGACCATATCTTGCAACAAGGCAACGTGCGCGCTGGCAGCGGCATCGACCTTTTGCGCATCCGCCACGGGATAGGCCTGAATCATCAAACTCTCGCCCGACACGCCCGCCAATGGAGCAACGCTTTGCCACAATTCTTCGGTGATAAACGGAATAATCGGGTGCGCCAAGCGCAAAATGGTTTCTAACACGCGGACTAAGGTGCGACGCGTGGCACGATGCTGAGCCGCCCTCTCCCCTAACCCCTCTCCCGCAAGCGGGAGAGGGGAACTCAATTGCACCTTCGCCAGTTCCACATACCAGTCGCAATAGGTATTCCAAACCAGTTCATACACCGTGCGCGCCGCCATATCGAAGCGGTAATCGGCAAAGTGCTGCGCCATTTCTGCTTCGGCGCGTTGCAATTCGGAAATCATCCACTTATCCGCAGCGGAATACACCAGCGGCAAGGATGCGTCCAAACCAACATCTTTATCCTCGCAATTCATCAACACAAAGCGCGTGGCGTTCCACAATTTGTTGCAGAAATTGCGATAGCCTTCGCAACGCTGCATATCAAATTTGATGTCGCGCCCAGGGGAAGCCAACGAGGAAAAGGTAAAGCGCAGCGCGTCCGTACCGAACGCGGCAATACCTTCGGGGAATTCTTTGCGCGTGCGTTTTTCGATTTGCTCGGCTTGCTTGGGATTCATTAAGCCCGTGGTGCGTTTTTTCACCAACTCGTCCAAGGTGATGCCGTCGATGATGTCAATCGGATCCAGCACATTGCCCTTGGACTTGGACATTTTTTGCCCTTCCGCATCGCGGATCAGACCATGTATGTACACGTCTTTAAACGGAATTTTGCCCGTGATGTGCTTGGTCATCATCACCATACGCGCCACCCAGAAGAAAATAATGTCGAAGCCTGTCACTAAAACCGACGAGGGCAAGTAGTGCTGCAAAAATTGATTTTTTGCGTCGAGTTCGGCATCGCCCATCCAGTCCAAGGTCGAAAATGGCCATAGCGCGGAGGAGAACCAAGTGTCCAGCACGTCATTGTCACGCTTGAGCGTAAAAGTTTTCTTAAACTCTTTAAGACGGACTAGCTCATTGCGTGAATATTCAGGTCTAGAAGCTTTGCCTAAATCCAGCTCATTTTGAATTAAAGCGATTTGCTCATTGATTGATAACTTTGCTTTTAATGTGGCTTCGGCATCATCATGGGCTACAAAAGCTTTATTAACACCGAACAGTGCTATCGCAGTTTCTTCATCTTCAAAGTACCACGCAGGAATTTGATGCCCCCACCACAGTTGACGCGAGATGCACCAGTCTTGGATATTGTTCAGCCATTGGTTGTAGGTATTGACCCAGTTTTCAGGATGAAACTTGATTTCGCCCGACGCGACGCATTCCAAGGCTTGTTCGGTAATACTCTTGCCGTTATCGCTCGGTTTAGTCATGGCAACAAACCATTGGTCGGTCAGCATCGGCTCAATGACCACGCCCGTGCGGTCACCACGCGGCACTTTGAGTTTATGTTTTTCGGCTTTTTCAAATACGCCTGCTGCTTCTAAATCAGTGACAATTTGTTTACGCGCAACAAAACGATCCATGCCTTGATAACAAGCGGGTGCGAATTCGTTGATATTGCCCGCTAAGGTCAAAATGGAAATCATCTCCAACTTATGCCGTTGCCCCACCGCATAGTCATTAAAGTCATGCGCAGGAGTCACTTTCACCACGCCCGTGCCAAATTCTTTCTCCACATACTCATCGGCAATCACGGGAATAGTGCGGTTACACAACGGCAAAATCACCTGTTTTCCAATCAAATGCGCATAACGTTCGTCTTCAGGATGCACCATCACCGCCACGTCGCCCAACATGGTTTCGGGGCGGGTGGTGGCGACGGTCAAATGGGTCAAGCCTTTGACGTGATCCACTTCCGCCAGCGGATAACGAATGTGGTACATAAAACCATCTTCTTCTTCCTGCACCACTTCCAAATCCGACACCGCCGTACCGAGTTTCACATCCCAGTTCACCAAACGCTTGCCGCGATAAATCAAGCCTTCTTTGTGCAGGCGCACAAACACGTCCGTGACAGTGCGCGACAAGCCTTCGTCCATGGTAAAGCGTTCGCGTGACCAATCAGGCGATGTGCCTAAACGGCGCATTTGACGCGTGATGGTCGAACCAGAATGCGCTTTCCATTCCCAGACTTTTTCCAAGAATTTCTCACGTCCCAAGTCATGGCGCGACACACCTTGCGCATCTAATTGACGCTCCACCACAATTTGCGTCGCAATCCCTGCGTGATCGGTGCCAGGTTGCCACAAGGTGTTATCGCCACGCATACGGTGATAACGCGTCAGCGCGTCCATCAAGGTCTGGTTAAAACCATGCCCCATGTGCAACGTACCCGTCACATTCGGCGGCGGAAGTTGAATACAGAAAGTGTGTTCAGGGTCAGCATCCGTGCCAGCTTTGAAATAACCAGCCGATTCCCACTTGGGATACCAATGCGATTCGATGTGTTTTGGGTCAAAACTTTTAGCGAGTTCCATATTATTAGGGGATCTATAACGGCGAAAAAAGGGAAATTATAACAGGCTAGTGCAAAAAGCTGCGGGGTAAACAATTTACACGCAGCCTGTGGATAAGTCAGGTGTTTGATGTGGATAAAATTGGGATAACCACATTTTCAATTCGATCACTAAAGTTATCCACATTTGTGATCGAGTAAACCAACAACTAAAGACCATTCATTATAAAAATCCATCTGATTGATTAAATGGAATAAAACAGACTCATAAACAGATAAGCTCTGCATTATGATTGTTCTTAAGGTATTTCTTTAAAGAATATAAAAACATCAGAGCCAAAAGAAAGTTGGTAAATCGAAAATGGTTGAAAGCTCAATTACGAAAAAAGAAAAAAGACTTTTCATAAAGTGAACGGATTAGATAAATAAATATTGACGGAATAAGGGGGTGATCTGTACAATCAGCACGGTTAAAAAGAGGCAACATGAATAAAGCAATCGGCCAAATTATTTTAGTGCAAGTGGCTGTCGCCGTTCTAATTGCCCTGCTGACGTGGATCGTGCAAGGAAATCTTGCAGCCATTTCGGCGTTAACGGGAGGTTCAATCGGATTTATCACCGCTTTGGTTTACGCCAAAAAGATGTTTGCACCATCAGGTAGTGATTCAAAAACAGTCGTTCGTGCGCATTACAGTGCCGAAGGATATAAGATGCTATTTACGATCTTGTTGTTCTCCCTTGTTTTTAAAGAATTTAAAGAGGTACAGGCGTTACCATTGTTCATCGGTTACGGTTGTACATTGGTAGTTTATTGGGCAGCATTAATCTTTGTGTAGAGAATTATGAGCGGTCAAACAACATCAGAATATATTCAACATCACCTAACCAATTGGTCTAGTGTTCACGGTGATAAAGGTTTTTGGTCCTTTCACGTTGATACCTTAATGGTGTCTATCGTATTGGGTCTAATTGTATTTGGCGCAATGTGGTTGGCAGCGCGTAAGGCAACCGCAGGCGTACCTGGAGGTTTGCAAAACTTTGTCGAAATGGTTATCGAAATGGTCGATACACAAGTCAAAGATACTTTTCATGGTAAGAGTGAATTTATTGCTCCACTAGCACTGACAATATTTGTCTGGATTTTTGCCATGAATGCCATGGATGTGCTACCTGTAGATCTAATATCGGGCTTGGCGCATTTAATAGGCGGTGATGAATTTGCTGAACACTTCCATTTCAAAATGGTACCTTCTACCGACTTAAATGCAACTTTTGCAATGTCTTTCAGTGTGTTTTTCCTGATTTACTTCTATAGTTTGAAAATCAAAGGATTTGGCGGATTCACCAAAGAAGTGCTATTTGCACCGTTTGGTCGCAATCCTTTGTTGATTCCAGTAAACGTATTGTTCCGTATTGTTGAAGATATCGCAAAGCCAATTTCGCTGGCACTGCGGTTGTTCGGCAATATGTATGCAGGTGAAATGGTGTTCATTTTGATCGCCCTCTTGCCTTGGTATTTGCAATGGATGTTGGGCGCACCGTGGGCTATTTTCCACTTGCTCATCATTACGCTACAGGCTTTCGTGTTTATGATGTTGACCGTGGTTTATTTAAGCATGGCGCATGAAGATCACTTGCACGAAAGTCACTAACGATTTTTTAACTTGTAGTAACTAAACCTCTAAGGAGATAAAGATGGAAGCAGCTTTGGCACAATTGTTGGGTAATGTTTCAATTGCAGTAGCATTGTTGATTGGTTTTGGCGCGCTGGGAACAGCGATTGGATTTGGTTTATTGGGTGGTCGCTTCTTAGAAGGTGCTGCACGTCAACCAGAAATGATCCCTACATTGCAAGTTAAGATGTTTATCGTTGCGGGTCTGTTGGATGCGGTAACGATGATTGGTGTTGGTATTGCTTTGTTCTTGTTGTTCGCAAATCCATTTATCGAACAAGTAAAACACGCTGTTTAATTCGTAGTTCTGACTGAAAGGGAACATCGTGAATATAAATGCAACCCTAATTGGGCAAGCAATCACATTCATCCTTTTGGCATTGTTCACTATGAAATTTGTCTGGCCGCCTTTAATGGCTGCCATGCAAGAACGCGCTAAAGCGATTGCTGATGGTTTGGCCGCGGGTGAACGTGCAAAGCATGATCTTGAGTTGGCAGCTAAACGCTCCGCTGAAGTGATACGTGAAGCAAAAGAAAAAGCTGCTGAAATTATTGCAAGTGGTGATAAACGTGCTTCTGAAATTATCGAAGCCGCTAAGAACCAAGCAAAAGTGGAAGCTGATCGTCTCGTTGCGGGTGCGCAGGCAGAAATCGATCAAGAAGTATTTCGTGCAAGAGAACAATTGCGTGGTCAAGTTTCGGCTATCGCGTTGGCTGGTGCAGGTAAGATTCTGGGTCGTGAAATTGATGCTAAAGCCCATAACGACTTACTCGACAAGCTTGTCGCGGAACTATAAACGCTATGTCAGACGCCAATACGATTGCTCGCCCCTATGCTCTTGCAGCATTTGAGGCAGCACAAAAACAAACGGATCTAAGAGGTTGGTCTGCGGTATTGAATACATTGACTGAACTGCTGAGCCATGTGGATGTAAAAGCATTGGTAAGTAGTCCGCGTGTCAGTGTTGACCAAGTAGAAGGGTTGATGTTGCAGTTGTGCGGTCAGCTCAGTAAAGAGCAAGCCAATTTCATCCGAGTGTTGGCGCAAGCTCATCGCTTGAATGTTGCAACCGAAATTGCCCAGATGTACGAAGCTTTGCGTGCTGAAGCTGAGAAGTCTGAGCAAGTTACTGTCAGCTCTGCTTTTGTGTTGAATGATGCGCAGCAAGCCAAAATTGCCGCCGCTTTGAAAACGCGCTTAGGTCGAGATATTAAGCTCAGTTGCAAAGTGGACCAAGCCTTGCTAGGTGGTATCGTAATTCGCATGGGCGATAAGGTGATTGATGGCTCTGCCCGCACCCGCTTAAGCGAACTTGAATACGCTCTGGCTTAATAATCGAATTATCGGAATAAGGAAACTCAGATGAAGCTCAACCCTTCTGAAATTAGCAATTTGATTCGCAGTCGCATCGAAAATTTCGACGCGACAACGCAAGCTCGCACTGAAGGCACTGTTCTAAGCGTGACTGACGGTATCGTGCGTGTCTATGGTTTATCCGATGTGATGCAAGGTGAAATGCTGGAATTTCCAGGTAACACCTTTGGCTTAGCATTGAACTTGGAACGTGATTCAGTCGGTGCTGTTGTGCTGGGTGAATACGAACACATTACCGAAGGCGACACTGTAAAATGTACAGGTCGTATTTTGGAAGTGCCAGTAGGTCCTGAATTGTGTGGCCGTGTGGTCAACGCATTGGGTCAGCCTATTGATGGCAAAGGTCCTGTCAATGCAAAAATGACGGACAAGATTGAAAAAGTTGCACCAGGCGTGATTGAACGTAAGTCGGTTGATCAACCTGTACAAACAGGTTTGAAGTCCATTGACTCTATGGTTCCAGTAGGTCGCGGTCAACGTGAATTGATTATTGGTGACCGTCAAACAGGTAAGACAGCTGTTGCGATTGACGCAATCATCAACCAAAAAGGTCAAGGCGTGACATGTATTTATGTTGCGGTTGGTCAAAAAGCTTCTACTGTTGCAAACGTGGTACGTAAATTGGAAGAGCACGGCGCATTGGGTTACACCATCGTGGTTGCGGCAACTGCTTCTGATTCTGCTGCGATGCAATTCTTGGCACCTTATGCAGGTTGCACCATGGGCGAATACTTCCGCGATCGCGGTCAAGATGCGCTGATTGTGTATGATGATTTGACTAAACAAGCTTGGGCTTACCGTCAAATTTCCTTGCTGTTGCGCCGTCCACCTGGTCGTGAAGCGTATCCTGGCGACGTGTTCTACTTGCACTCCCGTTTGTTGGAACGTGCAGCGCGCGTCAATGCCGACTACGTTGAAAAATTCACCAACGGTGAAGTAAAAGGTAAAACAGGTTCTTTGACCGCATTGCCTATCATCGAAACACAAGCAGGTGACGTTTCAGCATTCGTGCCAACCAACGTAATTTCGATTACCGACGGTCAGATCTTCTTGGAAACTGACTTGTTCAACGCAGGTATTCGTCCAGCGATTAACGCGGGTGTATCCGTGTCTCGCGTGGGTGGTGCAGCGCAAACTAAAGTTATTAAGAAATTGGGTGGCGGTGTGCGTTTGGCTCTGGCTCAGTACCGTGAATTGGCAGCGTTTGCGCAATTCGCTTCTGACTTGGACGAAGCAACCCGTAAACAATTGGAACGTGGTCGTTTGGTTACCGAACTGATGAAGCAGTTGCAATACTGCCCATTGTCTGTTGCTGAAATGGCGGTCACATTATTCTGCGTGAATAAAGGCTACTTCGATGACGTAGCAGTGCCGAAAGCTTTGGCTTTTGAGTCCGTTGTTCATGCTTATCTGAAGTCCAACAACAAAGCACTGATGGACGCAATTGAAACCACTAAAGACTTGAATGCAGACAATGAAAAGTTGTTGTCCGCAGCAATTGAGGCTTTTAAGGCAACTGCTGTTTACTAAGACGGGGTGAGATAAATGGCTGGCAGTAAAGAGATTCGCGCAAAAATCAAGAGTGTTGAAAATACACGTAAGATTACGCGCGCCATGGAAATGGTCGCCGCAGCCAAAATGCGTAGAGCGCAAGAACGTATGCGTGCGGCTCGTCCTTACGCAGAAAAGATTCGCGCTGTAGCTGCTCACTTGTCGCGTGCCAATTCAGAATACAAGCATCCTTTCCTAGTTAAGCGTGATTCCATCAGCAAAATTGGTGTGATCGTGATTACCTCTGACAAAGGGTTGTGCGGTGGTTTAAATACCAACGTGTTGCGTCTGACATTAAATCAGATGAAAACATGGGAATCAGAAGGAAAGTCAATTGCTGTTTGTGCAATTGGAAATAAGGGTTTGAGCTTTATGAGCCGTATTGGCGCAGAAGTAAAATCCAACCTGACTGGTCTAGGTGATACACCCCATGCAGAAAGCTTAATTGGCGCGGTTAAAGTGATGTTAGATGCATATGTTGCGGGCGAAATCGACGCAATTCACATTTGCTACAACCACTTCGTCAACACCATGAAGCAAGAGCCTTGTATTGAACAGCTATTGCCATTGACCAGTGAAAATCTGGGCGATGCGCATGGTAGCTGGGATTACATTTACGAGCCAGATGCAAAATTGGTCATTGATCAATTATTGCTGCGCTATGTTGAATCCTTGGTTTACCAAGGCGTTGTTGAAAACATGGCATCTGAGCAAAGCTCGCGTATGGTGGCGATGAAAGCCGCATCTGATAATGCGAAAAGCGTTATTGGTGAACTTAAACTGGTTTACAACAAAGCGCGTCAAGCAGCTATTACCCGCGAAATTTCGGAAATCGTCAGCGGTGCAGCAGCGGTTGGTTAATTGACCACGCGGCAAATTACAGAATTAATTTAGACGGGGAATCTTAAAATGAGTCAAGGAAAGATTGTTCAAAGTATTGGTGCGGTGGTCGATATCGAGTTTCCACGTGACCAAATGCCCAAAGTATATGACGCGCTGAAGTTGAATGCAGAAGCGGGTTCGATTGCTGAAGAAGGGCTGACCTTTGAAGTACAACAACAGTTGGGTGACGGCGTAGTTCGTACCATCGCTATGGGTTCTTCTGATGGCCTGAAGCGTGGTATGGCTGTTGTGAATACAGGCAACCCCATCATGGTTCCAGTGGGCTCTGGCACATTGGGTCGTATCATGGACGTGTTGGGTCGTCCTATTGATGACGCTGGTGAAGTTCAATGTGAAGAACGTCGCTCCATTCACGCGAAAGCACCGAAGTTTGACGAATTGTCACCTTCAGTTGACTTGCTGGAAACAGGTATCAAGGTTATTGACTTGGTATGTCCATTCGCTAAGGGCGGTAAAGTCGGTCTGTTCGGTGGCGCGGGTGTGGGTAAGACCGTGAACATGATGGAACTGATCAACAACATCGCTAAGCAACACAGCGGATTGTCCGTATTCGCAGGTGTGGGTGAACGTACTCGTGAAGGTAACGACTTCTACCACGAAATGAAAGACTCCAACGTGTTGGACAAAGTTTCCATGGTGTTCGGTCAAATGAACGAACCGCCTGGCAACCGTTTGCGCGTGGCGTTGACTGGTTTGACCATGGCTGAAAAGTTCCGTGATGAAGGCCGTGACATCTTGTTCTTCGTGGATAACATCTACCGCTATACATTGGCTGGAACGGAAGTTTCTGCGTTGTTGGGTCGTATGCCTTCTGCTGTGGGTTACCAACCTACACTGGCTGAAGAAATGGGTCGTTTGCAAGAACGTATCACTTCAACCAAAGTTGGTTCGATCACTTCCGTGCAAGCGGTTTACGTACCAGCGGATGACTTGACCGATCCAGCACCTGCGACCACCTTCTTGCATTTGGATTCCACAGTTGTTCTGTCACGTGATATCGCATCTTTGGGTATCTACCCAGCGGTTGATCCACTGGACTCTACTTCACGTCAATTGGATCCATTGGTGGTCGGTGAAGAGCATTACGGCGTGGCGCGTAAAGTGCAACAAACACTGCAACGCTACAAAGAATTGCGCGACATCATCGCGATTCTGGGTATGGACGAATTGGCTCCTGAAGACAAATTGGCTGTGTCCCGTGCACGTAAAATCCAACGTTTTTTGTCCCAACCTTTCCACGTAGCGGAAGTGTTTACTGGCAGCCCAGGTAAATATGTTACATTGAAAGAAACCATCAAAGGCTTCAAAGGCATCGTTGACGGCGAATACGACCACTTGCCAGAACAAGCGTTCTACATGGTAGGCGGCATCGAAGAAGCTGTTGAAAAAGCGAAAACGCTGAACTAAGTAGGGGGAATCATGGCAATGACCGTTCATCTGGACATCGTAAGTGCGGAAACATCGCTGTTCTCTGGTCTCGCAGAACTGGTCATTGTGCCCGGTGAAGCAGGCGAATTAGGTATTTATCCTCGTCACGCAGCATTGTTGACACGGATCAAACCTGGTTCAGTACGCATCAAAGTGCCTGAACAAGCTGAAGAGGAATTGATTTACGTTTCAGGTGGTATGTTAGAAGTACAACCTAACATCATCACCATCTTGGCTGACACGGCAACTCGTGGTGCTGACTTGGACGAAGTTCGTGCCTTGGAAGCCAAGCAAAATGCCGAAGAAGCGATGCGCAATCGCACCTCAGACATTGACTACGCAGCCGCACAAGCCGAACTGGCCGAAGCGATTGCACAGCTTGCCGCAATCAAAACGTTGCGCAAGCACTCAGGTCACTAAGCAATACGTTGTTATCAAACAAAAAAAGCAGCTTCGGCTGCTTTTTTTGTGCTCTTCTCGCGATAGATAAGTAATTATTTTCGAAAAAATTAAGAAGCCGTCATTCACGCGTAGGCGGGAATCTAGGGAGGTGTTGATTAAATCCGTTCGCCCTGAGCTTGTCGAAGGGTGAGCGAATTTAATCTATTGCTTTCATGAAATCTTCCATTCATGGTTCGACGAGCTCACCACGAACGGAAGATTTAGTCAGTGTTTCCCTAGTACTTTGGCTTAACTTGATATATGTCTATGTGGTCAGAAACACCGTCTAATCAATAAGTTCACGTCTTTACATCCCCATTTCTCGCTTAATCTCCTTGCCTTTGTTGACCAGATCGGCACGGATAGTGTCGGTGAGTGTGCCTTGCGCTTGGTGTAAGTCGAGGATGGTTTTGGGGGCTTTGAATAGGCTTTCGGGTTCTAGCCACTCAAAGTTGGGTTCGACTTCGCCGTATTCCAGCTTGAATTCCCGATAGTCCTGCACCGCTTTGTCGCTGATTTGTGTGTAGGTGTCAGGTTCGGTATCCATTTCGTGCATCCCAACATTGCCTTTCCACGTGGTGCGGCTAATTTCCGCTTCGTCAAAACACGCGCCCGCCAATTGACAGTTGATAAATTTGACCTCAGATAAGTCCGCATGGCTGAAATCGGCACGTTGAAAGTCGCAATGGGTGAACACTGCGCCGTGGAAATGTCCGCCACTTAAGTCTGCCTCCTGAAAGTCCCAGTCGGTAAAATCCGCCTCTTCGGTAAAACAACTGGTTTCGATTAAGCTGCGGGCATGGGCGTTGCGTTCAGCGCAAGAGTACGCGTACAGCGACAAGGTGTTGGGATTGCCAAACTTATGCGCGTCCAAATCATTCCACAAATACACCGCTAATTTTTGATGGAGTTTGGATCGCCATTCGCCATTTTCATCCTTGAAATCCAGTACCTTGATAAATGCTTCGCGGTTTTTCTCACGTTCAAATTGCAAGTAATGATAGGGATAGCGTTTTAACTCGCCGCAATCCTTTAACAATAGCCACTTCAGCAATAAATGCGGGTCAGGTGCTTTGCCGTTGACGCGATCTTTTTCTTCATTTAACACCGCCAACGCCACCACCGCTTGATTCCATAACTGTTTGACTTTGCGCGGATTATTGCCCAACACCTCGCACAAAGAACGGAAGGATTTTTTTAATTCATCTTCCACGCCCAACAAGCCGACTAAATGCTGACTTTGATGCGGCGGCAATTCAAACGGTAATTGCACAAACTTTTCCAGATACGCTTCGCCCGCGCCCGCGAACTCTTTATCAATCGCCTTAACGATTTGCGCACGGTCGGCGGCGATAAAAAACAGGCAGCGATCCAGATGCAAAAACAGTTTGATTTGCTCCAGCAAATTCACAATCTGCTTGGAATCATGGCAACGATCCAAGTCGTCAATCAAAAACACCAGCCGCTTGTCATCGCCCGTGACCACTTTCACCGCCTCGGCGATTTGTTGTTGTAAATCCTTCACTTGCGGCGTTTCACCCGCCACACTTTTGCCGTTCAAGCTGCTTAAAAAGGACAACAACGGCAAGCCCGTGCTCGCCGCATCCATGCCCATCGCGGCGAGTTTTTTCGCTACATCAGGGGCGAATTTCACGATATTTTTGACAAGTTTTTCAAATGCGGGCAATTCTTTTGCCAAGGTCGCCAACAGCGGCAACAACAATGACGGCTCATTGCGATACAACCACGGTGAAAATTTCACCACCACCCAAGGATGGGTTTGGCGTTTTGCAAACGCTTCTGCCATGCCCAATTGTGGGTCAGGCGTATAGGCAAGATGCTTTTCCAGCATCCCCAACAGCGTCGATTTTCCACTGCCCCACGCGCCAAACACGCCCACCACCAACGGCGCGAAGTCATCGCATTCACGCGCAAACACTGTTTTTTCCAAAGCCGCTACATAACGCTCAAAATGTAGTTTGTCCTGTTCAGAGGGCTGGTCGTCGAGTAGGGTTAGTTTGGACATAAGGGAGAACCTAGATCGATTTGTTCGATGGCTTCGGCTACACGGCTGCGGACACTCAGATCATTATCATTGAGTGCCTCTAACAGTGAGGTGAGGGCTGTAGTATCTTTAAGATAGCCCAATGCATAGGCAGCGCGGCTGCGGACAATACTAGCATCATCTTTAAGTGCGCCCAAAAGTGCGGCGACGGCCGCAGTATCTTTGAGATAACCTAAAGCTTCGGCCGCGCGATGACGGACAAAACCATCTTCATCCTTAAGTGCGGCTAACAGAGTAGGAAGTGCTGCGGAATCTTTGCGATTGCCCAAGGTCTGGGCTGCGCGACTGCGGAGAAAACCTTCTTCATTTTTGAGTACACCAAATGGCGTGGTGAATGTGATGGAATTTTTAAGCTTACCCAAAGCTTCGGCTGAACTGCGACAGACGAAGTTTTTCTTACCCTTGAACGCATTCAATAAAAGTCGAATCGTCTCCTCACGATAGCGAAGCCCCAATCCTTGCTGCGTTATCAAGCAAGTCATCAACCCCTGTAATTCAGGCTGCGCCAAATAAATCCTCACCCATTCCCGCATCATTTCGTCTGAGGTATCCAGTTCCACCTTAGTTTCTTTGAGGCATAAAAACGCCATGCGAAAGGCGTAGTGCATAATGGCTTCGCGGGGGTGGGGATGGCGGCGGATGGCGGCAATAAATTCGCTGCCTGTTTCGGCATCTTTCATGCCTTGGTGGGCTGCAGCGAGGCGGATGACTTCGCGCCAGCGCGGTTCAAACAGGTGTTGCCCTAGATAGCGGTCGATGTCTTTGCGGCGGCGGGTGATGGCACGGGCGGTGAGGTATTCTTGAAAGGTCAGGTGAAAAAAGCCGTATTCGGCGTTGCCTCGGTCGATCAGCAAACCCGACACATCGCGGATTAAATTCAATAATTGTTCAGCTTTGTGTGCCGCATCCGCTGTATTTAAACCTTTGTCTTTGACCAAAAACTCGCGGATCACTTGCGCCAGTTGCTCGTGCGAGGCGCGGTTATCGGCGCAGCGTTCGTGTAAATACAGGGCGATTTCTTCCAGCACGGCTTGGGTTTGGTCTTTATCCAAACTGTTTTGTTGGTCGGCGCGGCGGCGCTTTTGCAGTTCCCAGTTAAAAATAAAGGTGTCGATGCACAGTTTGTACAACTCCACGCGGATGGTCGGCAAAGTCGCACCTTGGCGGCGAATCAGCCCGATGATGGTACACAACAGCGGATTGGCGGCGAGGGTGCGTATGCCTGCATTGGCTTGAATTTGCGCGATCAGCTCATCGGCTTTTTCCTTGGCGCGCTTCTGGGTGTTTTCGTCGGGGTCGATGTCCTCTTGTTGTTCCACGGCGTAAATCCATTGCTGGAAGAATTTAGCCATTTGTTCATCGTTAAACGGTTCAAGTGTGGCGGTGTGAAAACTCGCCCCCAACGGCGCGGCATCATAACCAATGATGCGCGAGCTGACTAAGCAGCAGTTGTTGGGATAAGTTTGTAGCACGGATTCAATGGCTTGCACGGTGTTGCGCTGAATGTTGGCATCGCGCTGTTCGTCCAGTCCGTCGAATAACAACAGGGCGCGACCGTTTTTCAAAGCGAGCTTAAATTCGGCAAACAGGGCGGCGCGCTCGGTTGAGTCTTCAAAGCCCATTTCGATTAAACCTTGGTTTGCCAAATAATTCAGCACCGCATCTTTGGCTTGCCAAGATTGCTGCGCCAATTCGGCGGCGAGGAAACGTAGAGGAATCAGGATGGGGAGGAATGCCTCGCTATCTCCCGTTCGTGGTGAGTCACCCTTCGACTCGCTCAGGGCGAACGGTTGCTGGGTGGCTAGAAATGCTCGCGCACTTTGTAGCGCGTAGTGTTTCAACAAGGTGGTTTTCCCCGCGCCAGGGTCGCCCAACAACACCCACGCGGCATGACGTTGCCATAATTCAGCGGAGGAGATGCCTGTTTCGACTTGCGGCGCGGCATAGCGTTCGCGGCGTAGGTCGCGTTCTTCATCGTCGCGTGATTCAAATTCACGCGACAATTCAAATTTTTCCGCCTTGCCCATGCGCACGGTCAACTCAATAAACACCTCATCCAAGGTGAGTTCTATCATGCGGCTGACCTGCATCACGCCCCGAGCATCAATGCGGCGGTGTTCGTGGATGAGTTTTTCCAGATAACGATTGAGTACGTCTGACATGGCAATTCCTTGTTTGGCGCGAGGCTGCATTGTAGTGAAGTACGTGGAACTTGTGCGCAACGTTTGCCTTGGGAAATGATGATTTAATGTGCCGCTCGTGGTGAGCCGTGAGCGTGTCGAACGGTCGAACCATGCGCTTAAAACCAATAGATTAAATCCATGCGTCCTTCGACAAGCTCAGGACGAACAGATTTAATCTGCGTCTCCCTTATTCACTTCAGGGTCGAGCAGAATTTCGCTTTGCGGTAGAATACGCGCCCGTTGAACTTCCCTTCTGGCGACATTCAAATGACAGCACGTTTGCGCGAAATTCCTTACAACTACACTTCTTTCTCTGACCGCGAGATCGTCTTGCGTATTTTGGGCGATGAGGCGTGGCAGATTATCAACACTTTGCGCGCCGAGCGACGCACAGGCCGTTCAGCGCAGATGCTGTACGAAGTCTTGGGCGACATCTGGGTGGTCACCCGCAATCCTTATTTGCAAGACGATTTATTGGGCAATGCCAAGCGGCGCGGTGCGTTGATCGACGCGTTGCACCATCGGCTGAATGCGATTGATGCGCGTCGTCAGGATAACGCACTGGTAAAACGCTTGCTGGAATTGGCACGCGCTGCGGTGGATGAATTCGCGGCGGAATTTGAACACACCCTGCAATTGCGCAAACGTGCGCTGCGCGTATTGAGCCGCATTACTCGTCGCGACAATGTGCAATTCGACGGCTTGGCGCGAGTTTCCCATGTGACCGACGCGACCGATTGGCGCGTGGAATTTCCGTTTGTGGTGCTGCATCCCGACACCGAAGCGGAAGTCGCCGCACTGGTGCGGGCGTGTATAGAGCTGAAACTCACCATTATTCCACGCGGCGGCGGCACGGGTTATACGGGCGGTGCCGTGCCGTTGGATAAGTTTTCAGCGGTCATCAATACTGAAAAACTGGATGCGATTTCCGCCATCGACCAGCGCGTGTTACCAGGGCTGGACGCGCCTTACGCCACCATTCATTGCGGCGCGGGTGTGGTCACACGGCGGGTGATGGAAGCGGCTGAGCACAATCAACTGGTGTTCGCGGTTGATCCCACCTCGGCGGATGCGTCGTGCATCGGCGGGAATGTCTCGATGAACGCGGGCGGCAAAAAAGCGGTGTTGTGGGGAACCGCCTTGGATAATCTCGCCTCGTGGCGCATGGTGACCCCAGATGGGTTGTGGATGGAAGTCGAACGGCTGAATCACAATCTGGGCAAAATTCACGACACTGAGCTGGCGATTTTTCGCATCAGCCGCTATCACGAAGATGGAAAAACCCCACACAGCGCGCCTGAATTATTGACTATTCCAGGTACTGCGTTTCGCAAAGCGGGCTTAGGCAAAGATGTGACCGATAAGTTTTTGTCGGGTTTGCCTGGGATACAAAAAGAAGGCTGCGATGGGATCATTACCTCGGCGCGCTTTATTTTGCATCGCGCCCATAGCCACACCCGCACGGTGTGCTTGGAGTTTTTTGGTCAAGTGCATGAAGCTGTGCCGTCGATTGTGGAAATCACCGACCTGTTCAGCGTCAGCAGCAACCACCCTTCTCCCTTCCCCCTTCGTCCTTCCCCTGTTTTTTTAGCGGGCTTGGAACATCTGGATGAGCGTTATCTCAAAGCGGTGGGTTATGCCACCAAGTCACGCCGTGGTACGCGTCCTAAGATGGTGCTGATTGCCGATGTGGTGAGCGATGATGCGGATGGCGCAGCGCAAGCGGCTTCGGAAATTGTACGTCTGGCAAATTTGCGCAGCGGTGAAGGCTTTATCGCCGTTTCGGCAGAAGCGCGTAAAAAATTCTGGCTGGATAGAGCGCGCACCGCCGCCATTGCCAAACACACCAATGCCTTTAAAATCAACGAAGATGTGGTGATTCCATTGCCGCGCATGGGCGATT
This sequence comes from Gallionella sp., assembly GCA_028688275.1. GTDB lineage: Bacteria > Pseudomonadota > Gammaproteobacteria > Burkholderiales > Gallionellaceae > Gallionella. The sequence goes on from JAQTYN010000027.1 coordinate 23,421, forward strand.
ATTGCGATGGCGTGGAGCGCATCAATATCGAGTTGTCTTTGCATAACAAACTCAAGCTGCTGGATGCGTTGGATGAACTCTTTGCGGGCGAATTGCCGTTGTATTACCAAGACGACAAGCAATTAGGTGATGCGGAGTTGTTGGGTAATCGCGCCCAAGAAGCGCGACAATTGTTGGCGGATGTACGTTTCCGCTGGACGTGGTTGATGGCGAACTTGGATGCTGCTAATCCGGATGCGCCCTCTCCCCCAGCCCCTCTCCCGCACGCGGGCGAGGGGAGTGAAGGGCAACAAACCATCTTCCAAGCCTTGCAAGATCACAGTTTGCGGGCTTCTTGGAAAGTGGAGTTGCGCGACCCGTTGCGACATATTTTTTCGGGTGGCACGTATCAGCCTATTTTGGAACGTTGCCACGCGCTGCATTTGAGCACCTTGAAAAGTCGGGTGTTTGTGGCGTTGCACATGCACGCGGGCGATGGCAATGTGCACACCAATATCCCTGTAAATTCAGATGATTACGCCATGTTGCAACAAGCGTATGGCGCGGTGGATCGCATTATGCAGTTGGCGAAAGACTTGGGCGGCGTGATTTCGGGCGAGCACGGCATTGGCATTACCAAGTTTGATTTTTTGGAAGCCAGCGAAATTGCGTCCTTTACGGCGTACAAACAACAAGTCGATCCTGAAGGGCGTTTTAACAAAGGTAAGTTGCTCAAAGGCAGCAATTTGGAGCGCGCTTACACCCCCAGCTTTAATTTGATGGAGCTGGAAAGTTTGATTCTGGAAAAGAGTGAATTGGGCGAAATATCGGATTCGGTGAAAGATTGTTTGCGCTGCGGCAAATGTAAACCCGTGTGCAGCACCCACGTGCCGCGTGCCAATTTGCTGTATTCGCCGCGCAATAAAATTTTGGCAACGTCGCTGCTGATTGAAGCGTTCTTGTATGAAGAGCAAACGCGGCGCGGGATTTCGCTGAAGCATTTTGATGAATTTAACGACGTGGCGGATCACTGTACGGTGTGTCACAAGTGCTTGAATCCTTGTCCCGTGAACATCGACTTTGGCGATGTGTCGATTGCGATGCGGAATTTCTTGCGCAAGCACAAGCAAAAACACTTCAATCCCATCACCGCCACGTCGATGTTGTTCCTGAATGCGACTGATCCCACCACCATCAAACTGGTGCGCAAGGTGATGATAGAGTGGGCGTATCAGGGACAACGCTGGGCACATCGCGTGGCGAAAAGTTTTGGTTTGTTGAATGGACAACGTAAACATCCGCCCGCGACGGTGGGTGGCGCGCCGATTAAAGCGCAAGTGATTCATTTTATTAACAAACCCATGCCAGGGAATTTGCCCAAGAAAACCTCGCGGGCGTTGCTGGACATTGAAGATGCGCACGTTGTGCCGATTATTCGCAATCCTAACGTGGCGAATGAAGACAGTGACGCGGTGTTTTATTTCCCAGGGTGTGGTTCTGAACGCTTGTTCGGGCAAGTGGGGCTGGCGACGCAAGCGATGTTGTACGAAACAGGCGCGATTACGGTGTTGCCACCTGGCTATCTGTGCTGCGGTTATCCGCAAAATGCCTCTGGGCAAGGTGATAAAGCCAATCAAATTACCACCGACAACCGCGTGTTATTCCATCGCGTCGCCAATACCTTGAATTATTTGGATATTAAAACGGTCATTGTGTCGTGCGGCACGTGTATGGATCAGTTGCAAAAATACCAGTTCGAGAAAATTTTCCCGAATTGTCGCTTGCTGGATATACACGAGTATTTGCTGGAAAAGGGTGTGAAATTGAATGGCGTGAGTGGTACGCGCTATATGTACCATGACCCCTGCCATTCGCCGATGAAGACCTATGCACCGATGAAAGTAGTGAATGAGTTGATGGGCACGAAAGTCACGCTCAATGAACGTTGCTGCGGCGAGTCGGGTACGTTTGGCGTGTCTAAGCCGCAGATTGCCACTCAAGTGCGTTTCCGCAAAGAAGAGGAAATGCGCAAAGGGGCGGATGCACTACGCACAGATGGCTTTGCGGGCGATGTCAAAGTCCTCACCGCCTGCCCATCGTGTCAGCAAGGATTGTCGCGCTATGATGACGATAGTGGCACGACGGCGGATTACATTGTGGTGGAAATGGCGAAGCAATTATTGGGCGAAAACTGGTTGGCTGAATATGTGGAGAAAGCCAATCATGGCGGGATAGAACGGGTATTGTTATGACGCATCCAGCTTGCGAATTGTGCGTACAAGACGGGGGAGATGTCATTTTTCGCAATGACTTTTTGCGCATTGTGTTGGTTGCGGATGCCGATTACCCTGGCTTTTGCCGCGTGATTTGCAACGCGCATATTGCCGAAATGACCGATTTGCCGATTCCCCAACGTAGTCAGTTGATGATGAGCGTGTGCAAGGTGGAGCAAGTGCTGCGCGAGGTGATGCGACCTGATAAAATCAACCTTGCCAGCTTAGGAAATATGACCCCGCATTTGCATTGGCACGTTATCCCGCGTTATAAGAATGACAAGCACTTTCCACAATCTGTGTGGGGTGTCGCTCAGCGTGAATCTCGCCCGATGCCACCCAGTGGTTGGCGAGCAACTTTGATTTCCCGTATCCAACAAGAAATGAGCCCATTATGCTGACGCTGCCGCTCGAACCCATGGATGACCGTGCCAATCCCGCCTTTAAAAATGTGGCGGAGTGCACCAAGTGGCTGAATCAATTACAGCTCACCAATCTGCAATTGGCACACAGTCAGTTGTTGATCCAAATCAACGAATTAAATCACTTTCCGATTCGTGCGCTAGAGCGGTTGAGTGTCTTGGAATTATTGCGTGAAACCGTGGCGCATGTGCAAGCTGACTATGCTAAAAAGTTGATTGCTCGCCCGTTGTTATTGAGCGATCCAGAATACATGGTGTTTGTTTCCATTGTGCATTTATGGCAAGCGATGGTGACGGGGTATCAACGCTGTTTGCAGGATTACCTCAGTGGCGACAAGCAGATCAAGAAACAGGGGAGCTTGTTATGTCATCGTTGTTTGCTGTATAGCGGGCTGGAAATTTTTGAGTATTTACGCACAGGGTATGAGTTCAATCCGAACTTATGGTACCAACTGCATAATTTGTATGCTTTTGCGGAGCAAGAGCAGCTGCACGAAACTGAGGTGAAGGACGAGTTGAATGCGGGGCAAGTGCGCACGAATTGTTGCAATATCTACGTGAAAACCTTGTTGGCGTGCGATGCACATCCTGCTGAATTGACGCGCTCACAACTGCGTTTGTTGGATGGCTGGTTGAACACTTGGAGCAAGGAAATCCGTTTAGCACGCCATTTTACGGTGAGCAAAGGGGATGCCCAGCCGTTAGCAGTCGATTTGGAAAGTACGCAAGGTTTGCAATGGGCGCGCCAAGTGAAGGATAACGAGTATATTCGCTATCTGGCGTTGGTGCCGCTGAGTAAGTTGTTGCGGGTCAAAATCATCTTATTGGATCAAGGTACGAGCTCCGATAAAGTAGGACTTGGCGTGCAGGTACATCCAGATGAGTGCGTGGAATTATTAACTTTTTTGCATAAATGTTGGTGTGAACTGCATAGCGCACCTCCGCGTATCTTGCGAGCGATCCCCCAAGAGGCGCAATTATGTTACGCACCTGATCAAATTTGGGCGCAGTTGAAGGGCAAACCTTTTGCCCAGCCGCACCAGAGCATTGATGCGATGACGCGTCAGGCGGCAGAGAACTTTGGCAATGTGTCAGATAAAGCACCTAGCGTGTATCGGTGCGCCACATTAGAGGATTGGCTGTTGGAAAGCGACAGCTTGTTAGACGCACAACTTATTCGTCGTGGCGCGGCACTAGGGCGTTTAAGTTACAGTCAGCTGGTTGCGGTGAGAGCAAGTGGGGCGAATGATTTTGTGTTGGCGGCGACGACTTGGTTGAAAGTGTCGCGCACAGGTAAGTTGCAGATAGGGGTGAGTTATTTTCCTGGTACGCCCGACCCTGTATATATCCGCCCAGCAGGACTGAATCAAAGTGCGGGAAATTTGTATGAGCTTGCTTTCTCGTTGCCCGCCTTGCCAGCCATGAATATTCCCGCCAGTTTGATTTTGCCGCGTGCGTGGTTTGAGGCGGGACGGGTGATTGAAGTACGTTCACGGCAGAGTATGCAAATCGCGAAGCTGGGTATCAGTGTGGCGCGTGGACTGGATTACGAACGGGTCAGTTTTATCCCGATCAAGCTTTAGACGTCACTTTTGCGCTCATAGGGGCTGAACTTTCCCCTGACTTAAGCGGGAAGACCAATAGAAACTGACTGCCTTTGCCTTCTGTACTGAGAATTTCTAGCTTAGCCTGATGACGAATCGCAATCCGCGAGACGATTGCCAAGCCCAATCCTGTCCCGCCTGTTTCTCGTGAGCGGCTGAGTTCAACGCGATAAAACCGCTCGGTCAAGCGTGGAATATGGGATGCGGCGATACCGATCCCATTGTCTTGCACAGAGAAAACCGCTTGCCCTGCTCGAGTCCACCAACGTAAATTAATGTTGCCACCCGCAGGAGTGTAGCGCACGGCATTGCTGACAAGATTACTGAATGCACTGCGTAACTCCTCGCGATTACCTTGCAGCTTGGGAATGCCGACGTTGTCCAGATGTAGGCTATGTCGTCCATGGCTCAGTAATTCCCCATCTTGATATACTTCATCCAGCAAGTCAGACATTGTGATGGTTTCTTGAGTGGGCGGACTTTGCTCATTTTCGAGACGAGATAAGGTCAGCAAATCAGACACCAAAGTACTCATGCGCTGCGTTTGTTCGGCAACTAATCCCAAGGCGTGACGCACTTGATCGTGGCTTAAATCCGTCATGTCTTGCAAATTTTCCACAAAACCATTGACTACCGTGAGCGGGGTGCGTAGCTCATGTGAGACATTCGCCACAAAATCACGTCGCATTTTTTCGATACGCTCTAATTGTGTAATGTCGCGGCTAATCAGTAAGCGTTTATTGTCACCATAAGAGATGAGTTTGATCGAGAGTACCATGTCTTCGTGACGAGACGGGTGCATCACCAGTGGGGCATCTGCCTCTGCGATATGCAAATAGCTGATAAATTCAGGTTGTCTGACCAGATAGGTAATGTCTTGCAGGATGTCTCGTTGTGCACTCAAACCAAAATGCAGCTCCGCCAAAGGGTTGCACCATTCAATACGATTGGCCGCATTGAGAATGGCAACGCCTTCGGGCAAGGCGGCTGTGGCTTGTTCAATATGCTTGAGTTCAGTTGCCAGCTCTTGTTTGGTTCGCTTATGCTTTTTGACCATTTTGTAGAGCTTGGTGAATGCCTCTTCCCATACTCCCATGGCTTCAGGAATGGTTTCCAACTGGGCATCATTGAGCCAGTGTTCCAGTTTGAAAAGCAGCCAAAGTTGGCGTAGTAGCAAGAGCAGCAACATTGCCACCATCGCAATGAGTGCTGCTGTCGCGGAAAATACTCCCCATATTAAGCCTGCCAAGGTTGCGCAGGCGATAATTGGTATGCTTGCGCGTAGCCAGAAATCTTGCAAGAAATACTCCTATTGGGTAATACACGAAAAACGGTATCCGCTTCCGCGCACAGTTTGAACGAGATGATCCAATTTACTATGTTCTAAAGCTGCACGCAGGCGACGAATATGCACGTCCACTGTTCTTTCCTCGACAAAAACTTGCGTTCCCCACACTTGGTCGAGTAACTGGGTACGGCTATAAACGCGTTCAGTATGCGTCATAAAAAACTGCAATAAGCGAAACTCTGTTGGTCCGAGTTCGATGCTCATGCCATGTGCGGTGACACGGTGAGAAATCGGAGAAAGCTCTAATCCACCGATGGCAACCACTTCGTCAGGCATCACGGGAATATGTCGGCGTAATACCGCTCGAATACGCGCCATCAGTTCTCGCGGTGAAAAAGGTTTGGTGATGTAGTCATCCGCGCCAGACTCCAATCCTAACACTTTATCGCGCTCATCGCCGCGTGCGGTGAGCATGATAATGGGCACATCGCAGGTGCGTGCATCGGCGCGCAATTGTTTTGCTAGCACGATACCGCTGGTTTCGGGCAACATCCAATCCAATAGAATCAAATCAGGCGCGTATTGACGGATCTGTTGCCAAGCCGCTTCAGCATTTTCCGCACGCAAGGCGTAAAACCCCGCTTGCACGACGTTAAATGCCAGTAACTCCGCAATCGCGGGCTCATCTTCCACAATTAAAATTTTCGCAGTCATGTTTGTCTATGGATTTATTAGGAGAGAGGGATAGGATATGAAGGAATGATGACAATTGTGTGACAGATAAGGGTTGTGAGTGGTGAAAGGTGAAAAGTGTGAGTGCGCAACGGTTTGTTTCACTTTTCACTTTTCACCTTCTTAGCCCTCGGGTGCGCTGCATCATATACTTTGCTCAATGCCTGAAAATCCAGATGGGTGTAAATCTGCGTGCTGGTGATGCTGGCGTGACCGAGCAGCTCTTGCACGGCGCGCAGGTCGCCTGAGGATTGTAAAACATGGCTGGCGCAGGAATGGCGCAGCACATGCGGATGGATATTCTTGTCCAGACCTTGTTGCAAGCCTCGCGCTTTCAGTCGCAATTGCACCACACGTGGCACAATCCGCCGCCCGCGTTGCCCCACAAACAAGGCAGGTTCATCAGGCAACGCCAATTCATTGCGCACCGCCAACCACGCTTGCACAGCCTGAATCGCATGACTGCCCAACGGAGCGATGCGCATTTTTTGCCCCTTGCCGATGACCCGCAGCTCGCCAGACGACAAATCCAACTGCGCCGCATCCAAGCTCACCAACTCCGCCAAGCGCAATCCTGAGCTATACAACACTTCAAACATCGCCAAATCACACAATGCTCTGGGCGATACCGCGTCAAAGGTCAACAAGCGTGAGGTTTCATCGGGCGACAAGTATTCAGGTAATTTTTTGGGTGACTTTGGCACCGACACCCCGATGCATGGATTATGCAAGCCGCCGTGTTCCCGAATCAAAAAGGCAAAAAATCCCCGCCAAGCCGACACCATCCTCGCCAATGATCGCCCGCTCAAGCCTTGACTGTGCAGCTGCGAAACACATCGCCGAATTTGTGGCGACTGCACCTCCTGCAACGACACCGCCCCCAAGCACTCAAACAACCGCCGCACATCCCGCGCATAGTTTTCCACCGTCAATGGCGAATAACGTTTTTCATCGCGGAGATAGGATAGGTAACCGTCCAAAAACACTGCGCTTACCCTTTCCTTGCTCCCCTCGCCCGTTTACGGGAGAGGGGTTGGGGGAGAGGGAACGCCGCCAATATCACAGAGAAATCTCCCCCGTAAACACCGTGACAGCAGGGCCTGTCATCCACACGGGTGCATCGCCACCCGCCCATGCGATGCTTAATTCGCCGCCGTGAGTGGTCACTTGCACGGGGCTTTGCAACAAGCCGCGTCGGATGCCTGCGACCACCGCCGCGCACGCGCCTGTACCGCACGCCAAGGTTTCGCCCGCCCCGCGTTCATACACGCGCAGCTTGATGTGGTGTGCGTTCACGACCTGCATAAACCCCGCATTGACGCGACGCGGGAAGCGTGCATGGCATTCAATCAGCGCGCCCTGCACTTGCACGGGCGCGCTTTCCGCATCCGCCACCACTTGCACTGCGTGTGGATTACCCATCGACACCGCGCTGATTTCTACCGCTTCGCCCGCCACATCCAGCGATTCACTTACCGCCCCCGTGCCGCACGTAAACGGCAAACGCGCTGCGTCAAACACGGGCGCGCCCATATTCACGGTCACTCGTCCATCGTCTTCCAATTTCAAGGTAATCAAGCCGCTTTGGGTTTCCACGGTAATTTCGCGCTTGGGTGTAAGCCCTTGCTCATGCACAAAACGCACAAAACAGCGCGCGCCGTTGCCGCATTGCTCGACTTCGCTGCCGTCAGCGTTAAAAATCCGATAACGGAAGTCCGCTACCGATGAAGTTTCCACCAACAACAATTGATCGCAGCCGATCCCGAAATGTCGATCCGCCAAAAATCGAATCTGCTCGGTACTCAGTTCAACCTGTTGGCGCACGCCATCAAATACCACAAAATCATTTCCCGCCCCGTGCATCTTGCTGAATTTTAATAACATATATATTCTTTCTTTTTAAACCACACCCAAAATTTACGGTGCTAACACTTTCACCTCAGTGATGAAATACTCCGTATCGCCCAAGCACGAAGTCAGCAGCCCCTTATGTTGCTCATAACTTAACGCCACGCGCTTACCCACGGATTCGTTAATCTTCGCTGCCACGGCATCATCGCGCACGGTGAAGTAAAACTTTTCAGGCAACGTGCCTGGCAACGACACCAACGCCTGTTCGCCTTCCCACGTTTTACACACCCAGCCTTTTTGCGACAACTTTTGCACAAATCCCGCCCGCTCGCCGCTGGAATAACTCCAATGCAGCGCGACCCAAAAATAAGCGACCAGCAACAACATCACCGCCGCCAAAATGCCAAAACCATACAAAGCCATTCTTTTAGCAGTCCACATTTTGTTCCTTTCAATCATTCACCGAAGCGCGAGTGGCGATAGTAGCATTTTGTGCAGCACATTCGTCTTGCCGAAAACACCCGTCAACATGGTCATTGACCATGCCCGTTGCCTGCATAAACGCGTAGCAAATCGTGGTGCCGATAAATTTAAAGCCGCGCTTTTTGAGCGCAAGGCTGAGGGCATCGGATTCGGGGGTGCGGCTGGGGACTTGGGAAAGGTTTTGCCAGTGGTTTTGGATGGGTTTGTCGCCGACGAATTGCCAGATAAATTTAGCAAAGCTGCCAAATTCTTGTTGTATAGCGAGAGTGCCTTGCGCATTGAGCACTAAAGATTGAATTTTCAAGCGGTTACGCACGATGCCTGCGTTTTGCATCAACTCAGCGAGCTTTTCCCCATCGTATTGGGCGATTTTGTGTGCATCGAATCCATCTAGCGCGGTGCGGTAGTTTTCGCGTTTACGCAAAATCGTAATCCAACTCAACCCTGCCTGCGCGCCTTCTAAAATCAGCAATTCAAACAAACGGTTATCGTCGAACTGCGGCACGCCCCATTCGTGATCGTGATAATGTTGATACAGCGGATCATCTCCCGCCCAAGGACAGCGGTTACACATACTTGAACTCCTCAAATGTCATATATGAAATGTGTAGATAATATCGTATGCGTGGCACGATTCGATTAAGAAATATATGCTTAATGCCTCGCTTGCTGGGGCGCTTAGCATGGGCGTGTTTGTTTTTGATTAAATTGTCAACCAAACCATTCAACTTTGCGTTAATATCTCGCTGCCAGTGTTCGGTAGCGGAGATTGACGAAACTGAGCAGCAGTACTATCAATCCCCAGCGGAGGCTCTGCCTCTATTGAATAATGTGTTAAATCACTCACGGAGATAAATTATGAAATCTATTATTGTTAGCGTAGCAGTAGCAGCAGGTTTGATGGTCGCAGGTAGTGCAATGGCTGATGCACCTAAAGAAGCTGGCGTTTGTGCGGCTTGCCATAACACTGGTAAAAGTGGTGGTTCAGTTGGTCCCGCATGGAAAGATGTTGCAGCTAAATACAAAGACGATGCTAAAGCAGTTGAAACTTTGACTGCAAACATCAAAGCTGGCGGTCATTTCGGTTGGAAAAAAGCTGCTCCAATGCCAAAGAATGGTAGTGGTCCTGAAGCAAATGTACCCGCTTTGGCTGCATACATCATGACCCTGAAATAAAAAACAGGCTGTTTTTTGATGAAAAAAGCCGACGCAAGTCGGCTTTTTTTGTTTTGGTGATTGGTTGCGTATCCGTTAACCATCGAACAACGTTTAGACATTAAGAAATTACTTCTTGCCTATCCGACTTTCCTTCCCGCGCATTAAATTTTCAATGTTGTTCTTGTGGCGATAGATCAAGAACAAGCTCATAACGGCAGAGGCGATGATCCATTCATGTGGCAAACCCAGCAAAATGAGGTAAATCGGTGCGGCAATGGCGGCGAGCAGTGCCGCAAGCGAGGAATAGCGGAAGAGGGCGGCGACCGCAATCCAAGTGAGTAGCACGCCAAGTCCAACCCAAAGATTTAATGCCAGCAGCACGCCTAGGGCAGTGGCAACCCCTTTGCCCCCTTGAAAGCGTAGGAATATAGGATAGAGGTGTCCTAAGAATACGGCGAGGGTGACAGCAGCAATGAGTACGTTGTCGGTGGGGGCGTAATGTATGGCGAGAAATACGGCTAACCAACCTTTTGCTGAGTCGCCGACTAAAGTCAGGATGGCAGCCGCTTTTTTACCGCTGCGTAGCACATTGGTTGCACCAGGATTACCTGACCCATAAGTGCGTGGATCGGGTAATTTAAAGAGTTTACAGGCGATAATAGCGAAGGAAATCGAGCCTAATAAGTAGGCGGTGAGAACAAAAACTATGGTCAACATCGGGAATACCTTAAAATTCAACAAATGTTAATTTTACGCGAAAGCGATGATAAGTCGCTGGCGATTATTATTCGGACTGTTGTGATCGTCGCCCCTCATTTTCCACCTAACCCTTTTCACTATGGATATTATTTTTTTACGCGAACTGAAGGTAATCACGCTCATCGGAATTTACGAACGAGAAAAGGTGATGCCACAGACCTTGCAATTGGATTTGGATATTGCCTTGCCCAATAGCCGCGCGTGTTTGAGTGATGATATTAACGACGCCTTGGATTACGCCAAGGTGGCGGAGCATATTCAAACCGTGTTGAGTGAGGGGCACTTTTCCTTACTGGAAACGCTGGCGGAACATATTGCACAAATTGTCCTGAAAGATTTTAACGCGCCTTGGGTTAAGGTGAGCGTGGCTAAATTGCAAGCGATACGCCAATGTAAAATGGTCGGCATTAGTATTGAACGCAGTCAGGTAAAATAGGTCTAGCATCGTCCTGCTTGCATTAGTCGAAAGCCCTTAACCAATGAAAATGAGTATTCATATATGAAGCTACTGTTACTAAGTTTGCTGCTATTTGTTCCTGCCGCTTGGGCGAGTCAGGATGCCGATTTTTTGGCTGCAAATGAAGCCTTCCAAAAAGGGAATGCTAGTCGCTTGGATCAGTACGCTCAAAAGTTGAAGCATAGCGATCTGGATATTTATGTTCGCTATTACCAACTTCGCCTGAAGTTAGAGACAGCAGAGGCGAGTGAGGTTAAACACTTTTTGACTCAAAATGATGATAGCCCCGTGATTGATCGCTTACGCGGTGAGTGGCTAAAAGTGTTGGGCAAGCAGCAAAAATGGACCTTATTCAATAGCGAATACTCTCGTGTGGTCAATAGTGATGCGGAGTTGACTTGTTATGCCTTGCAGGCACGCTATTTGAATCAACCCGATCAGGCGTTACGTGAGGCCAGAGCCTTGTGGTTTACGGGGAAGGATATGCCGAGTAGCTGCACGCCGTTGTTTGAGAGTGCGCTATCAGGTGGTGTGATTAGTGAGGATGATGCGTGGCAACGCCTGAAATTAGCACTCGAAAGCAGCAATTTGTCTGTCGCCAGAAGTATTACGAGCAGATTGTCGCCACAACATGCCATTTCAACTAAGGAGTTAGACGCGAGTGCTCAAAATCCCGCGCATTATTTGAAACAAGTATCTGCTGAACATCCTCGTGAAGGGCAGCGAGCTGTGATGTTGTTTGCTTTGCTGCGCTTGGCGAAGCAATCCCCAGACCTTGCGTTAACCTATTGGGATGCCAAGAAATTTACCACTGAAGAACAGCAGTATTTTTATGGTTGGCTGGGATATGAGGCGGTGCGTAAACAGGACGATCTAGCGTTAAGATGGTTTAAGCGAGCGGGCAATCATTTGAATGAGTTGCAACTCGCTTGGCGAGTTCGGGCGGCTTTGCGTGTTCAAAACTGGGGCGAGGTGTTAAACAGCGTCGAGATGATGAATGAAATACAACAACGCGAAAGTGCTTGGCAATACTGGAAGGCGCGTGCGCTGCAAGCACAAGGAAGGTCGGCTGAAGCCACGAGAATTTTTTCAAATTTAAGTAATGAATATAATTTTTACGGGCAACTTGCCAGTGAAGAATTAAGCAAAACGACTAGTATTGGCAATATTCCTGTCTCCTATCTGCCTGATCGGCAAAGTGTCGCGCGGGTTGCGGAGTTAGTCGGCATACAGCGTGCGACCACGCTTTATCGCCTCGCGTTACGCACTGATGCCCTCAAAGAGTGGGCTTGGGCTATTCGTGGATTTAGCGATCAAGAGCTGCTCGCGGCGGCAGAGTATGCCAAGCGTAACAGTATGTTTGATCGTGCCATCAACGCAGCAGATAAAACGATCAGTACGCATGATTTCAACCTGCGTTATCTCGCACCCTATCGCAGCGCACTGCATCCCCATATCCAAGATAATAATCTGGATGAAGCTTGGGTGTATGGACTTATGCGGCAAGAAAGTCGCTTTGTAACGGTCGCGAAATCGACGGTGGGTGCTGCTGGGTTAATGCAAATCATGCCCAGTACCGCTCGTTGGGTGGCGCGTAAAATGGGCTTGAAAAATTATCGAGCCTCCATGATTGATGAATTAGACACCAATTTAAAACTCGGGACGTATTACATGAAAAATGTGTTATCTACCTTCGATGATGATCCCGTACTCGCCTCTGCCGCCTATAACGCGGGGCCGGGTCGGGCGCGTCGTTGGCGTGGTGAGATGACCTTGGAAGGGGCGATTTATGCGGAAACCATACCCTTTGATGAAACGCGGGATTACGTTAAGAAAGTAATGAGTAACACCTCGTACTACGCCATACAGTTCGGTGCGCCGTGGCGCTCACTCAAAACTCGCTTGGGTTCGATTGCCGCAAAAACGGCTGCCAATCAACAAGCGATTCCGAATGAAAAATAACGCTCAAGTGTATTGCGTGGGGGGAGCCGTGCGCGATGCACTGCTGAACTTGCCTGTCAATGATAAAGATTGGGTGGTGGTGGGCAGCACCCCTGAGGAGATGTTGGCAGACGGTTTTCAGCCCATAGGCAAAGATTTCCCGATTTTTCTACATCCTCAAACACATGAGGAGTACGCGCTTGCCCGCACAGAGCGCAAAACCGCCCCTGGTTATCAAGGCTTTGCGGTGTATGCCGCGCCAGAGGTGACGTTGGAGCAGGATCTCATGCGGCGAGATTTCACCATCAATGCCATCGCTCAATCCGCTGATGGCAGCTTGATTGACCCACATCATGGCATCGCTGATTTACGAGCAGGCGTTTTGCGTCATGTCAGCAACGCGTTCAGTGAAGATCCCGTGCGCATCTTGCGGGGCGCGCGTTTTGCGGCGCGTTTTGGTTTTACCATTGCGCCTGAGACGCTGACCTTGATGCGAGATATGGTGGAAAATGGCGAAGTAGATGCTCTGGTGGCGGAGCGCGTTTGGCAGGAATTGGCACGCGGGTTGATGGAAAAACAACCCTCATTGTTTTTTTCTACGCTGCGTGACTGTGGTGCATTAGCCAAAATTTTGCCCGAAGTGGATGACTTATTTGGCATTCCTCAGCCGCCTAAATATCACCCAGAAATTGACTGCGGCATCCACACCCTGATGGTCGTGGATGATGCGGCGCGTCATGATTATCCCTTGGCAACGCGTTTTGCCGCCTTGCTCCATGACCTCGGCAAAGCGACCACCCCCAAAGACATTTTGCCGCGCCATATCGGACACGAACAACGCGGATTTGGCTTGGTAAAAGCCCTGTGCCGACGCTTGCGCGCGCCAAGTGAGTGTCAGGATTTGGCGGCACTCACCGCTCGTCATCACGGCGATGTGCATCGCTCTTTTGAATTTCGCCCCGAAACGGTCATCAAATTATTTCAAACCACCGATGCGTGGCGCAGACCAGAACGCTTTGAACAAATTTTGCTCGCTTGTGCCTCAGATGCGCGTGGCCGTAAAGGGTTTGAGCTGGTCGAGTATCCGCAGGCTACGTATTTGTTGGATTTATTGGCGACAGCTCGCGCCGTCAATGCGGGTGAAATTGCGCGTGAATTTGAAGATCCCGCAGGTAAAACATCAATTTTTTATCCCCGTAGCTGCGATACAATCGCTAGTCGTGTAGAGCATGCTCGCATTCGTTCCATTACCTCACTCGTTAAACAACAAAAGGAAAACTCATGAAACCGTGGATTTTAGCCACCCTGCTTATTGCCACTCCCTGCTTCGCGTTGGGTCAAAAAGTCGATGTCAAGAAACAACAAGCCGAACAAAAAGCCCATTTCGATCAAGCTTTTAAAAGTGTAGATACGAATGGCGATGGAAAAATTTCCAAAGAAGAAGCGGAGCAAAAAGCCCCGCCATTAGCAGCTAATTTTGCGCTCTTGGATACCAATAAAGATGGAGGATTGACCAATCAAGAAATTTGGGATGTACAGCAAAAAGTGATGGCGGCTGAGATAAAAATGCGTCAAGATTTCAGTGTCCGCCTACAAAAGGCAGACAAAAACAATGATGGTAAATTGTCGAAGCAGGAAGCAGAAGCACTGCCAAAATTAGGGGAAAAGTTTGAACAAATTGATAGCAATCATGATGGTTTTTTAGTCATGCCTGAAATTTTGGGCTATATGCAGCAGCAGGCGCAGCAGCGCACATCGCCAGCACCCTCTAGTGCAGTACCACCTTCAGCAGGGAAGTAAGCTGACAACCCAAGCACATTAACCTTAAAAAGTCGGAAACTGTTTTTGTCTCATTTCAGGATATTTTTCCGACTGGGCTGTTCGCTTAAATAGTCAAAAGGGTGACGCAATGATTCCACGGAAAAGACTGGATATAGCTTGGCAGGATTTGGGAATTGGCGGCCTGAGTTGTCTTTTTCCCCCTGACCGTTGCGATATTCAAGCTCGTGTGGAACAATCTGCCAACACCTTGGCAACATTGTCCGTCCGCACAGGGTTTGATTTGCTGTTGCAACACCTTGCTTTGCCGCGAGGCAGTGAGGTGTTGATGTCAGCGATTACGATCCGCGATATGGTCAGTATTATTGAACATCACGGATTATGTCCCGTGCCGATTGATCTGGATCCCAAGACTTGCGCGCTTGATCTCGAACATCTGCGCCGTAGCATCAGTTCCAACACAAAAATCATTTTAGTGGCACATCTGTTTGGTAGTCGTATGAGCATGGATGGCATCATGGAAGTTGCGCAACAACACCCGCTGATGGTGATTGAAGATTGTGCGCAAGCGTTTATGGCGGATGGTTATCGCGGACACCCGCGCACGGATGTCACGTTTTTTAGCTTTGGTTCAATCAAAACGGCGACCGCTTTGGGCGGCGCATTATTGATTTTTCGAGATAAAGCTCTTTGCCAAGCTGTTCGTTTATTGCAGAGCAAATTACCTTTGCAATCACACCGCCTTTATTTCGGCAAGATTCTCAAATATGCCGCGCTCAAGCTACTCTCATATCCAGCGACTTATACGACTTTCGTTGCTCTTTGCAAACTATTCCATACTTCACATGACCGCTTGATTAGCCAATCTGTGCGTGGTTTCGCAGGGGGTGAACTAATCCAAAAGATTCGTTACCAACCCTCGACAGCCTTACTCACGTTGCTCCAGCGTCGATTGCAACGCTACACCCCCGCTGATTTGCAAGCTCGCATACGAGCGGCTCAACAACTTTCGCACTTATTGCCCGACCTGTACATACCCGCACGAGATGCCAGTCATCACACACACTGGGTTTTTCCCTTGCAAAATCCTTATCCCGATCAATTGGTGCAACACTTACTCGAACAAGGATTTGATGCTACACGTGGCGCATCCAGTATGTTTGCCATTCCATGCAATACCCCGCTTGCTGCCCAGCAGATGATGCAACAAATGCTTTACCTTCCCGTAGATGCAGGGGTGTCCGATGAGTATGTGAGGAAGTTGGCGAGTGCTATTTTAGCGTACGAAAATACGCGCCATGGAAAGACTAACCATGAGGTGCTTTGACATTCATAATGCTGTTATATGCAATTTGTTTGATGCTGAGATAACCGAATCCCTGTGTTAGTAAAAATCAGCAGCCAGCAAGAAACAAGCCTTGACACATAACACCTATATCCCACCGCGCCTAAAATCCCCCTTTGCTCATAACTTCTCGAGTTCCAACTTCACGTAAGCCGCGCGACTGCCCGAGGGCATGAGTGCCAGATAGGTCTGGAAAGCGACCTTCGCTCTATTCTTATCCTTGACTTGCACATAGGCATCGCCCAAGTTGAGGTAAGCAATTGCGCGCGACGGGTCTATTTTGACCGTGTTTTCAAACCACAAGGCGGCTTCTTTGAACTTGCCCTGCTTGTAAAACACGAAGCCCAAATTATTCGCCGCTAGCCCAAAATCGGGGCGCAATTTGAGTGCTTCGGTAAATTCTGCCTCGGCTGCGGCATAATTTTTTTCCTTGTATAACTGCAAACCTCTATCATTGGCATGTTGCGCCATTTGTTTTTCCGAAAGGGGAACGGGACTCGGCAATGCGACTTTGTGATCCGCCCCTTGCAGGTCTTTCAAGAAGATGGGTTTGCGCGGGGCGACGCTCATTTCTGCGCTCGCTCCCACGGGCTGCGCCGTCGCCAGCTTGTTGTTAAGCGCAATCGCGTCGCTGGCTAACTGAGTCGATGCTTCGTTGAGAAACTCGGTTTCGTTAGGCAGTTCAAATACAAATTCGCCGCCTTGTGATCCTGGCAAACTCCCAAAAGCGGGTGTTTGATGAGAGACACTGGCAACTGCGGGGGCAATATAGGCGGCGAGTTCGGTCGCGGTAATCAGCCCATCCCTGTTCAGATCACCTTTGCCCGCCAAACCCTGCAACAACATCCAAGTAAAAATCGAATGGCCATCTGGTCCGCCATCTGCCACCATCTGGTCGGCACCGCCCGCCGTGAGCATCTGTCGTCCGATGCGTTTAGCATTGTCACGCAGATACGAAGCCGTCCCCCCGCCACGCGTCAATCCTAGCCCACTGTAACAAGCATCCATCACAAACAACACATGTTTCGCACTGAGATTTTCGGCAATGTTCTGGATCTCGGTCATGGGAATCGCATCGGTTGCAAACTGCGCGGGGTCGGAGTCGGACGGAATGATATAACCAAGATCGCGACCAGAACTCAGTTTACGGGTCGCGCCGTGTCCTGCGAAAAAGACAAAAATTCGGTCATCTTTCTGGATGCCACCATGTGCCAATTTGTCGTGAAAAAGGGCGAGAATGTTATTGCGTGTGGCATCGCCGTTAATAAGCGAAAATACATGGTCGTTGGCAAAAGCATACCGCTCGACCAGCGATTGTCGCAACGCTTTTGCGTCGTGCGCGGCGTATTCTAGCTTGGGCCATTTGGCATACTGGTCGATACCGATCACAATCGCCCAAGAATTGCCATAACGGTTGGAGATAGGCGACTTATCAGGGACGGATGCCGCACTTTTGTTCGCACGAAAAATACTGCCATCCCAGCCCGCGAATTGATACCCCTCCGCGACGAGGCGATCCAGTATCAAGGGTAAGGCTTTCACGGTACGTTCGTGAATATCGTGGAATAAGATGATGCCACGTCCATCTTTGCGCACACCTTGCAACACCCGTTCAACGATGGAATTCGGCAGCGGATCGGCCCAGTCCTGTGAGTCGATATTCCACATCACGGACTTTAGGTGGGCATCCTGTAAAATTTTGTTCGCCTCTTGGCTGCTTGCACCATAAGGAAACCTAAATAGCGTAGAGCGGTTTATATCCACTGCCTTGAGTAACAAATCAGTATGATTGATTTCCGCCTTCAACGTCTCGCCCCCCATCTTGGAAAGCTGTGCATGGGTGAAGCTGTGGTTGCCGATCACAAAACCATCTTGCATCAACTTGCGGCTGATATTGCCACGCGTCGATACGGCAACCTTACCGTCGGTGGCAATTGTGCCAAGGTTACGCCCGACGTTAAAGAAAGTGGCGGGCACTTCATACTGCTTCAGGATGGCTTCAATTTCCGCGCTGTAAACAGGATGCGGACCATCGTCGAAGGTGAGTGCCACGGTTTTGGGAGGCAATTCAAAACCGTCCAATTCCGCCTTTTGGGCAGTGTCCGCTTCGGTTGTGCCAGACTTGGGCGTGGGGTAAGGCAGGATGACCCCGTTTTCTTTGAGCAACTGCGCGCGTGGATAGATTTTTTCCAAATGTGCAACATAGTCATCCCAACGCTCGCGTTTGAGCAAAATCGCACGTGGCTCGAAACGTCCAAAAATCTGGCTAATCTCTTTTTCATAGAGATGTTCAATCTCATTTAACGCATCCATATCCTCGCCAATGCGCTTATGCAGCTTGATGGCGGGCAAAGAACCCTCTTTGGCAATCGCGCTTTGCATTGCTTGCAACAACTCGCGGAACGCCAGCCTATCCGCGTCAAACATCCCCGCGTCAGATTCCTCATAATCAAGGAGCAGGGCAAGCGTGTCGAAGCGTTGTGGCTGCGCGGAACGAATTAACTTTTCTAAGTCGTCGGATGCCGTATCAATCCGCGCCAGATTCTCGTGAAACAAACGCTGCCCAATCTGGTTGACTTCGTTCTGCTCACGGGCAGACAAAGCCTGTTCGTGCGCCAGCAACACAATAATTTTGCGATAATTGGCAAGCACTTGCTCAAACTGCACTTGCAAACTGGACTCTTGGCTCACGCGTGCAGAGCTACTTGCTGAAAGAGACGGATTTAATCCACTTTGCTTCTGTACAAGCAGCCAAAGTGCGATCACCGAAAATACAACCAATACAACCTTGGTCACCCAAGAAGCACGACCTGACTGAGGTTTCATAACATTCCCGCCTGTAGATATTTCCTGATTTTTCCAGCTTAAGCGGCATAGGTATCTACACAAGTCTATGAAGTAATGGCAGGATAGGCGATGACTTTAAAAAACACAATCAGGGCTAGACCCACGCTTGGTCAAACGTTATCACCAATTGGTACAAGAGCATATGAACGC
>JAQTYN010000077.1 GCA_028688275.1 Gallionella sp.
CTGCTAAATTTGAAATTCGTAACGGTCGGGGAGGTCAAGATATTCTCCTTAATTTATGCCACAACCACTTTGTACCCCTTTGGGGCCCGTTTGCATATCAAGCATTTTTGAATTGAGAATTGCTGGCATGATAGTGTTTAGTTTCGATGGCTTATCCCTGACCATACAACACGACCTGTCGTTGCGAATTTATCAACTATGCACACCGATGCCTTCACTTCAGGGTATGTCCGAAAGCCAGACAAGCAAAACGTAACACAGCAGAAACATCTTAATTTCGTCCCGCTTCACGAGCATGACAATTTTGGGTAATTATCCAGATAATCAAAAGGGATATTGAATAGAAGCACAATTTATTAGACAACTCCCATTGCGAAATAAATTACGCGTCTAGGCCTGATTGGCGCATCCACGACTTTACTTAAACGTGTTTTTAACTAACGCAGGTGCATCCGTTTGTGGCACATGGCACTGATTACAATTATTGCGCGCCCCAACAAGCAGGTCAGTCACTTTGCTGGGCGCATTGCGCAGATCGGTGTAATGGCTGGCGGGTATTGGTGTGGGCGTACCAGTTTCGCGCTTCTTACCCCACTGATCCTTTTGGTCATGACAGCCCACACACATATTACTCTCGCGTGTGATCGGCAAAAAGTCAGTGATACTGTGTGAAATTTGCGGCGGCGCGCCTAAATACGCACGCGGCAACAGCTTGCTGCTGCCAGCTTGATCCGACTTGTAGTGATACACAATCGGCGTGGGTACGTCGAAAACACTGGTTTTGCTCAAGCCTGTGTCATTGGCTTTGATACCCGCCGCTACGGCGGTGCTGCCCATCAACCCTAACATCAAACTCATGCCTATTAGGGCAATTACAGTATGGTTACGCATTTTATTCTCCTTGTCGATCAGGCTTTGTAAATCTTGACCGCACATTTTTTAAAGTCGGTTTGCCTAGAAATCGGGCAGGTTGCATCCAACGTCACCTTGTTGATAAACACCCCTTCGTCAAACCACGGCACAAATATCGTGCCCTTAGGTGGACGATTACGTCCTGTGGTTTCCACAATGGCTTTGACCTTGCCGCGACGCGATTCAATCCATGCCACATCTTCGCGTTTCAAATTGCGAGATTTTGCATCTTCAGGGTGCATGTAAATCAACGCAGCAGGTACCGCCCAATGCAGCTCGCGCACCCGACGGGTCATCGTGCCCGAATGCCAATGTTCCAACACCCTCCCCGTGGACAGCCACATATCATAGTGTTCATCGGGTTGCTCGACAGGGGCAGCGTAAGGGCGGAAAAATATCTTGGCTTTGTCCGCGATATTCACTTTCTCTTGATTGGTCACGCCGTCCAAATTGCCGCTGGGCAAGGATTTGAAGGCTTTGCCATAGAAGCTAAATCCGCTGCCTGCTTTGACGTAGGGGTCATAAGCCTCATTGAAACGCCAATGCGTTTCTTTGCCATTAACCACAGGCCATTTCAATCCGCGCACATCGTCACGGAAATACATATCGAAGTCGGCCAAATCATGAGCGTGCCCTCGACCAAACTGCGCATATTCCTCGAACAAGGCCTTTTCGGGGAACCAATGATCGCCCAGCAGCGTGGCGGTGTGATTTTGATGGGTTTTAGCAATCGCATCGGGCCATTTAAATTTGCGATTGTCCGCAGTAGCGAACAACACCTCATACAAAGTCGTATCGGGTGAGTAGCTAGAACCTGTCAACACATCAGGCAACTTGCCATCTGGATAACCCGCTTCTTTGAGATTGGGGATTTTTTGCTCGCCCCACACTTCCTTCAGCTTGAAGCGTTTGGAAAACTCCATAATTTGCCAAATGTCGCTGCGCGCTTGTCCTGGAGGCGGCACTTGTTCGCGCCACAATTGCGTGCGGCGTTCGGCATTGCCGTAAGCCCCCCATTTCTCAAAAATAATCGCGGAAGGCAAAATTAAATCCGCCACTTTGGTGGAAATGCCAGGATACACATCCGACACGATGATGAAGTTGTCCAACTCACGTGCGGCCTTAATCCAGTGATTGGCATTGGCGGTATCTTGGAAGGGGTTGCACACTTGCACCCACGCCCACTTGACTTGTCCATCTTCCAAATCGCGCATGATCTTAGTGAAATGGCTGCCGACTTTGGGATTGAGCGTGTTAGCAGGCAGCTTCCAAATTTTCTCTGCGAGTGCGCGATGATCCGCATTATCAACCACCATATCCGCAGGCAAACGATGTGAGAAAGTGCCGACTTCGCGCGCCGTACCACAAGCGGAAGGTTGACCTGTCAATGAGAATGCGCCGTTGCCTGGCATCGCTTGTTTACCCAACAGCAAATGCACCATGTAAGCCTGTTCATTGACCCACGTGCCACGTTGATGTTGGTTGAAACCCATGGTCCAGAAACTCACGACCTTGCGGGACTTTTCAATGTAGAGATCCGCCAAGGTTTTGAGTTTGGCTTTGAATGCGTCCAGTGATTCGTCTGCATCGCCTTTTGCCAATTCAGCCACGAAATCCAGCGTGTAAGGTGCTACCCCTTTTTTGAAGTCTTCAAAAGTAATCAGCCAATGCTTGCCCGCACTGTCGCGATTTTTCTGCGCAACGGTAGCCCCCGCCACTTTGCCTTGAGCGATGGCTTCCGCGCTGCCCAATTGCATGGACAATTCTTTGGCATTGGTGTCTTTTTCTGCTGCGCCATCATACTTATCTGAACCGCGCATGCCGTAGCCGATGTCCGTCACACCCGCTGCAAAGGCGCAATGTTTGTTCACAAAGTCCCAATTCACGGCATCGCGTGTGACAATTTCCCGTGCCAAGTAATTCATAATCGCCAAGTCAGTCTGCGGTTTGAAAATAATTTCCATGTCCGCGATGTTGGACGACATATTGCTGACGGTGGTGAGGTTGACCACTTTCACATTCGGCTGACTCATGCGGCGATCGGTGATGCGCGTCCACAACACTGGGTGCATTTCCGCCATATTCGCGCCCCACAACACCATGGTGTCAGTATGCTCGATGTCGTCGTAATTGCCTGCAGGTTCGTCGATACCAAAGGTTTGCATAAACCCCGCCACGGCAGATGCCATACAGTGACGTGCATTCGGGTCAAGGTTGTTGCTGCGGAATCCTGCCTTGAATAACTTCACCGCCGCGTAACCTTCTTGCACGGTATGCTGACCTGACGCAAAGAAACCTACGCCAGTCGGACCAAGAGCTTGGTAATGGCGTTTGAATTGCTTTTCCATCTCGTCGAAGGCGCGCTCCCATGACACGGCGACAAAATCGCCCTGCTTATCAAACTGACCATTTTTCATGCGCAACAGCGGTTGCGTCAGTCTATCTTGACCATAAGGAATTTTGCCGTTGAAATAGCCTTTAATGCAGTTCAGCCCTCGATTGACGGGCGCATCGACATCGGCTTTTGTTGCGACGATTTTGCCTTTTTTGGTAGCAATCTGAATGCCACAGCCCACCCCACAGAAGCGGCACACGCCACGATCCCAACGCCAACCTGCCTCCACCTTTTGCGTGATCGCTTCGGCATCTTCATTCACTGAAACACCGACCACCACGGCGGCGGTTGAAACAACAGCACTTTGTTTTAAAAAGTCACGGCGAGAGCTAGTCATTTTGGATCTCCTTACTGAGGTAATTTTGCAGCCTACATAATACATATTACATTTATATGTTTATAACTGTCTATCCCTCACTACCTGTTGAACTTAAAGAATCATAGCGAAATGCCTGTTTAATTCACTTGCCGATTTCAGCCGTACTAGCACATGGACAGGGTTACTGCCCGAATAGATGGATGCGGTCTTGCATCTAATACGACCCGCCTTTATAATTCCCGACAATTTAATTCAGGTAAAAAACAATGAACACTCAACAACGTATTGATGAACAAGTAAAAGGCAATCCTGTGGTACTGTATATGAAAGGCGATGCACGCTTTCCACAATGCGGGTTTTCGGCGAATGCCGTGCGGATTTTGAATGCTTTAGGGGTGAAAAATTTTTTAACGGTAGATGTTTTGCAAGACCCTGAAATTCGTGAAGGAATCAAACAGTATGCTAATTGGCCAACCATTCCCCAGTTATATATCCAAGGGGAGTTTATTGGTGGCTCGGACATTATGACCGAGATGTATCAAAGCGGAGAACTGAAGCAGGCGTTGGACAAACTGCCGCCCCAAGCTTAAAACAAAAAAGCCCCTTCGCAGGGGCTTTTCTCAGCAACCTGTTAGAGGCAAGACTTAGGCATCAATCTAATAGGCAAAGGAAAATTTCCGACTGCGGCAACTGTCGCCTCTGTGACATTCACCCCTAAGTTATTGACGGTATCCCCATTTGCACAACTCCATGCACCACTCACCACGTTGTAGTACATATGCAATTTTTTACCAGCAATATCGGGATTAACGCCCGTTAATTTGAATTCTGCCTGAATACTGGTTGTGCCTGGCACCGCATAATTTGGATAAACCGTCGGATTAGGATCGGTGATCGCAGACACATATCGCCCAGTCAACAACACCGCGCTGATCACGTTGACATCCCAACTACCATTGACGGTGTAATTTTCCACTAAAGTGGTCTTCATCCCCCCCAATAAAATAAACGCCTCAGACACCTGTGCTCGAGCCGTATAATCACTGTAGGCAGGAATCGCCACCGCAGCCAATATGCCAATGATTGCCACCACAATCATCAGCTCTATTAAAGTAAATCCTTGCTGTAAAGTTTTCATTTTTGACAATCCCCACCCTGCTGACGACAACAGTTGCCGTCCCTCCTAGCAGAATCAGCATAGAACATGCCATCATGCAATATATTGTTTATATGATATATAGTGTCAAATTGATCGCAAACACGTGCCAATTTTTGTACTCAAAAATTACAACCCGACCAAAAAGTGACAATTATGGGCAACGATGAAATACCTATATAGAATCTGCTATGCAAAGATATGTAAAATAGTCACTTTAATGTAGTACCTAAAGTGACTAGAAACGAAGGTGCTTGGTATTGCAAGCAAGAAGTTAAGCTATTACTCGACTTGAATAACTTCAAAGTCATGGGTCATAGCAGCGGTCGCACCCAACATGATAGAGGCGGAACAGTACTTTTCCGCTGAAAGCTTGATTGCTTTTTCCACAACTTCGGGTTTGATATTTTTGCCTTCGACGACAAAGTGCATGTGGATTTTGGTAAACACCTTAGGATCCGTTTCGGCGCGATCCGCTTCAATTTCAACGTGACATGAAGTAACTGCTTGGCGGCTTTTCTTTAGGATTGCAATCACATCAAAGCTGGTACAACCCCCCGCTCCTAACAACAACATTTCCATGGGACGAGGCCCTAAATTACGTCCCCCTGCGGCGGGTGCACCATCCATTAATACTGCGTGATTACTCTCTGTTTCGCCTAAAAATGCAACTTGTTCTACCCATTTGACGCGTGCTTTCATGTTGAACTTTCCGAGGATTTTAAAGTAGTCATTCTAACTGAAACTGGCTTGTACACGGCTATCCGTCCGTTTTGCCAAAAAATGCGTATGCCTCCACATTTTTTAATGCAAAATCTGTTATCTTTGAAACCTGCCTTTCAGATTCGACCTGCCTCGTTTGGTCGGATGACTTGATTTCTATAACAATGGAGCAGCCATGCGAAAAATAATATGGGTGGTATTAGGATTAGGGATAAGCCAACTGGTCTGGGCAGATAGCACGAGTACACAGCACTCGCCTGGGGCGGCTTCCTTGAGAGGCAGTTTACGTCTCAGTGGCAGCGTGGCATCCGCACTGGTAGCTTCTGGGCAAGTTACCTTGGCGGTATCCGCAGCACCGTTAGCAATAGGCGCATCCGTGGGATTAGTCGGGGCTTCTGTCGCGGGCACCTCATCGAATGCCTCAACGATCACTGACACACAACCTATCGGTACGCCCTTGCCCATCACGCAGGAAGTATTAACGATTGCACCGCCCAACGTTGCGTTGCAAAGCAACAATTCCGAACGCAAAACCAGCACTGAGCGTAAACCATGAAAACCTTCTTACACACCCTGCTGATAATATCCTTACTCATAGGCTTGCCAGTACAAGCAGGCGGAAGTTTAGCGGGCGGGGAGGTGCATTTTCCTGTGGATGAGATTATTCAGTTTTCCAAGCAAGTTGAACGAAAGCTGGCTGAAAAAGGTGCGCGCGTGGCACTCATTGCGCGCGTCGGACGACTACCCGAAGACCTGCCAGAAGGCATGCACTTCACTCACGTATCCTTTGCCATCTATTCAAAAATCACGACGCAAGATGGGCGCACCGTGCCTGGATATGCGGTTTACAATCTGTACCAAAATAACGAGCATCCCGACACCAGTGCCTTAGTGCAAGATTTTCCCGTAGATTTTTTTTCGGGGGTCGTGGTATTAGAAGCGGGTGTGATTATTCCCTCTCCTGAATTGCAAAAACGCTTACTGGATGTCATTTCCTCGGACACCTATCGCAACTTACACGACCCGCACTATTCAGCGATTGCCAATCCCTTTACCTTAGGGCGACAAAATTGCACCGAACATACGTTGGACGTACTCAATGCCGCAATTTACCAAACCAGCGACATTCAACTTATCAAAGCCAGTGAAAGAGCATACTTCATTGCTCAGCCTGTCAACGTTAATCCGCTTAAGCTCATACTGGGCTCAATGTTCAGCGCAGAAATAACGCTCTCTGACCACCCTAAGCACCAACCCGAAACCGCGACGTTTGAAACCATTGCACGCTATTTGCAGCAATATGATGAAGGGTCAGAAGTGTTCTATGTGTCGCCAGAAAACCAGCATTAACCAGTAAGCTGTTAGTCGTTAGTCGTTAGTCGTTAGTCGTTAGTCGTTAGTCGTTAGTCGTTAGTCGTTAGTCGTTAGTCGTTAGTCGTTAGTCGTTAGTTTATTAGGATAGATAAATGCGGGGAGTGCAATTTATATTTCAATATATTCAAATTGATATAGCATAAATAACACTAACAACCCAATCTCCGTTCATTTGTATGCAACTCCTTTTCACGACATCAACGTCCCACACTGAACGATCTTCCATATAAACTTAATTGTGCAAATAGCAATCATCGTTGAGCCGTGTTTCATCGTTGCGGCACCCGACACGATGACGAAAATCGTCACATCACCAGCTTACCTTGCTTTTCCGCCAGTGTGATGACCACTTGTGCGCCAGAGTTAAAATCCAAAAAATCCGCTTCGATGCCATCGCTGAAGATCACGCCGTTTTCGGGCATGAGCGAGGACAGGATCAAGGGTTGATGTTGGTTGATGATGCCATAGACCAAATTGGTCGCGGAAGCCTTGCTGGGAAAAGGTTCACGCACAGCAAACTGCAAAAAATCGCTATCCCATGGGCTAGGCTCATGGACGTAATTGACCGATTTCTTCATCAAAACCTTTGCCACCACGCCCACTGAGCCTGTCACCACGCTTTTCAACCAGCCCGTTGAACCCAATCCCGTCGAAACAATCACCCCGCTGGAAGATTGCACCTCTTGCTGCTCGCCGAACTGGAGGGTGTAGCGCGCCGAGGTGTGTGATTTCGGGCCGATAAACAAATCGTTCACCGCGTACAACACTTGCTGGTCACTCAGCGTGGCTTTCGCCATCGACACCGCCTTGTGGCCCCGCCGTCGGTGGGCAGTATCAGAAATGACCGATTTTAAATCGGGCGGCGCAAAGGGCAGCAACACGCCGTCGTAGCGGGCGGGGTCAGGATTCACGCCGATCAGCGGTTGCCCATCTAAGTATTTGATGGTGTTTGCCACCAATCCATCTTGCCCCAGTGCCACCACCACATCATCGGGTGCGAACAAAAAGTTCGGCAAAAAACTGCGGTCTATGCACTGATAACGCCCCCAGCTTTCCATCGCATCGAGGGTGATACGCATAGCCGCACCGTATTGCTCATGCTCTCGCACATAATCGCTAAAATCCGCGCCGAGGTGTTCGATGTAAAACTTCGCCTGCGCCAAGGTGTGAAAGCGAATCAGCAATTCTTCCAGCCGCGTTTTGCGCGTCACCAAGATGATTTTGCGATCAGCGTCCATTGCCCTGTTCTCCGTTCAACAAAGTTTGCAACAAATCAGGCGACATATTGAATTGCCCGATTTTGTCCGCCCGCTCGGCAATCCCCACAAACGCCTGTGCAATCAGTTGATTGGGCTGCATTCCCGCCGCTGACAAGGCTTGCACAATGCGCGGATCGGCCTTTTCCAAGGCTTGCATCACGGCCGCGACGCGGTGAGCTTCCGCCTCGGCGATGGTTTTGGTGTTCTCAGCCTGTTTGGCGACCAAGGCTTTGCGCTTTTCTTCCAGTGCAACGTCCGCCTCCATTTGCATGTCGCGCAGGGCTTGTTTTTTGCGCTGAATGCTGGCCTCGGCTTCCATCTGAGTTTCGCGGATCATGCGTTTTTTCTGCTCTACGGCAATTTCGGTATCCAGCTCGCTTTGGCGAATCATGCGTTCATTTTCAATCGCGGCATTGCGGCGCACGAATATCGCTTCGTCCGATTGGCGCAAAATTACTTCCCGCGCTTCGGCCTCCAAGGCGCGGGCAGTTTCGGGCGTGGGCTTAATCGCCAACACCGACACACCCTGATTTTCGATACCCAGCTCAGTGATTTCTGGATAGTCACGCAAGGCATGCGCGACATATTCTGCTAGTCTATCCGAGGCAAGTAATGCCTCCTTCAAGGTGATGGCTTTGATAAATTTCTGCGACAACACCTCCACCGCACTCAACACCCGCTGGCGCAATTTGTCAGGCTCATCCGATTCATACCCCTTACCATCGGCCTTTAATGAAAAGTTCAACATCGCCGCGACTTTCGTAGGCTCGCTGATGCGATACGCCACTTGACCTTGCACAGTAATCGTTTGAAAATCAGCCGTTACCTGTTGAAAAATAAAAGATTCGTCTCGACTCCCCGCAGGAATCGCAGCCAAAGTGGTGGTCGGCGCGAAGTAAAAAAACGACAATCCCAAGCCTTGGCGCGCCACTTTGCCTGATTTATATTCGATCAAATAAGTCGTGGGTTGCGATTTGATAAAGCATATGCCTAACATGATAGCCTCCGTAGATGATAGCTTAGTTGCCCTATACAACTAATATGGTTGCACAGTACCACTAACTAAATTACACTGTCAACACATAGCCCGAAAAATAATTTAGGAAATTAGCATGCAGCCAAAAAGCCCACTCACTGACACCATCACCCGACCACTGACGACGTGATTTTTCGGTGTTATTCCAATTCTATTTAGAAATAGAATTTATTATCCAATTCCATCCTGCAATGCTGCGCATACGTTCAGGACTTAATTCAAAACTTTTCAGCGCAGCTTCAAGATGCGTTTCAAGTGCATCCATGC